>CBDHDM010000094.1:0-12086 GCA_965261315.1 Endozoicomonas sp.
GCTCATGCTGAATCAAACCCAACTTCTGCAGTCCGGCCGCAACCGATCGAACCTGACGGGAAACAGTCTGGTAATCGAACCATTGGTCTTTACAACCGAGAGCCCTTGAGGAAGGGACACGCTCAGCCTGCCGCAGCACAATCTGATGTAATAACAAACTCATGGAATTACAAACAGCCCAAAAGATATTTCTGATAATAGAGGGTGAGCTTTGATTCCCCAAAACTCACGATTTCTGCAAACATTTACAGTGTATTACGGGCATTCAAAACAGCTTGTCTGACTTGCTCCGGTGCCGTACCTCCCAGATGATTTCTGGCGCTTACGGAGCCTTCCAGAGTCAGAACATCGAACACATCCTGTTCGATAGTGTCAGAGAAAACCTGAAGCTCGACCAGCGTCATCTCAGACAGGTCCCGCCCCTCTTGAATGCCGAAGGCCACCGCCTTACCCACCACTTCGTGGGCATTTCTGAAAGGCATTCCCTGGCGAACCAGGTAGTCAGCCAAGTCTGTGGCGGTACTGAAACCTCTGCGAGCAGCCTCCAGCATGTTTTCTTTCCGGGCCTGAACATGCGGCACCATATCGGCAAAGGCTCGCAGACAATCCTTGAGGGTATCCACCGTATCAAACAGTGGTTCCTTGTCCTCCTGGTTATCCTTGTTATAAGCCAGTGGCTGAGACTTCATCAGGGTCAGCAGTGAAACCAGGTGACCATTCACACGGCCTGTTTTACCCCTTACCAGCTCAGGCACATCCGGATTTTTCTTCTGAGGCATGATAGATGAGCCTGTACAGAAACGATCTGGAAGGTTAATGAAGTTAAACTGAGCGGAAGTCCAGAGCACTAATTCTTCGGACATGCGTGACAGGTGAGTCATAACCAGGGCGCCGGCAGCACAGAACTCAATGGCAAAATCCCGATCACTTACAGAGTCCAGAGAGTTACGGGAAGGGCGTTCAAACCCAAGGGCAGAAGCCGTGAACTCCCGATCGATAGGGTAAGTGGTTCCTGCCAGTGCCGCAGCCCCCAGAGGGCTGATATTGACACGTTTACGGCAATCCTGAAGACGCTCATGGTCACGCACCAGCATCTCGTACCAGGCCATAAGGTGATGACCGAACGTTACAGGCTGTGCTGTCTGAAGATGGGTAAAACCAGGCATAATGGTGTCTGATTCACGCTCGGCAACATCCAACAGGCCTTGTTGCAGGCGTTTGAGCTCTTCAGAGATGGCATCAATTTCATCACGCAGCCATAACCGAATATCAGTAGCAACCTGATCGTTTCTGGAGCGCCCGGTATGAAGCTTTTTGCCTGCAGCGCCAATTCGATCCGTTAAGCGAGCCTCGATATTCATATGGATATCTTCAAGCTCAATGGACCAGTCGATACGACCCTGCTCAATATCCTCAAGAATACCTTCCAGCCCAGAGATAATGGCATTCAGTTCGTCTTCGCTCAGAATGCCTGCCTGGTGCAGCATCTGAGCATGCGCCACGGAGCCCTGAATGTCATGGCGATACAGGCGTCGGTCAAAATCAATGGAAGCGGTAAAACGGGCAACAAAGACATCAACGCCTTCGCTGAAGCGCCCCCCCCATTGCTGGTTACTGCTCTTGTCACCCTTCTCTGTTGAATCGCTTGCCGACATCAATCTCTTCCCCACCCGGTTCTCATTTTTTAAAGACGAACGTACAATCAACGCCAATCCGTCGTTCAGGCATTGAGAGCGGACGCATTATATCGGTGTAGCGACTTGATTGCATCGCTCATGGCAGTCTCTCAGGCAAGAGAATAGCTGTGCTTCCGATAACACTGATGGATAGTTTCTAAATTCTTAGAGCAAAAAAACCTAAAGAGTATGGGTTCTCACAATATGTGTGGGAACGAGAGCCACTAAAATTATGATCCAGACACACTACCGCAGAGACGATTTTTTTCTTCCTGACCTTGGGTCTGGTCAGTCCGTCTTCATGCTGGTGTTGATTTCAGAACTGTTTGTACTGGTTCAGGTACTTGCCCTGCCCGGTGAGATTCCATTCAGCTGGACACGGCTGGCCATGTTGTCACTGTTCGTTCAGTGGATTGTACTTTCCAGCAGTGCCTTTCTTTACCTTGTTCGCCCCTTTTTGAAAAACCTGCCTATCTGGCAATCGGTCACAACCTCCCTGCTGGGTGTTCAGATTATTACTCTGATATTGACCCTGCTCGCCCAAACGCTCCTGGCACCTATCCATTTCATACCAGACTGGCAGCAGGTGAACCGCAACCTGCTGGCCGCACTGATCATATCCGCCATGCTGCTTCGCTATTTCTACATTCAGTACGAAGTCGATATACAACAGCAGGTTATTCACAACGCGCGCCTGGACTCTCTTCAAGCGAATATACGCCCCCATTTCCTGTTCAACAGCATGAACATCATTGCCAGCCTGATTCAGATTAACCCTGAAAAAGCAGAACAGGCTGTGGAAGATCTCTCTGACCTGTTCAGAGCCAGCCTGCAAAACCGCAGTGCAGTTGTCCCCATCCAGAAAGAGATACAAATCAGCGAGAGTTACCTGAGAATCGAACAGCAAAGGCTGGGTGATCGCCTTGTGGTAAAGTGGCAGATCAGTGAACTTCCGGAAAGGTTAGCCATTCCCCCCTTCACTCTGCAACCTTTGGTTGAGAACGCCGTGTACCATGGCATTCAGCCTTTAGAGGCAGGGGGCTGCATTACTATCTCCATCAATATTGATCACCAAATGGTTCAGATTTCTGTAGAAAATCCGATGCCATATACAGAGACCATTTCAAAAGGCAATCAGATTGCTCTGAACAATATCCGTTCAAGACTGGGCATGCTTTATGGAAACAAAGCCAGCCTGACCACGGATATAAACGAACAATCCGGCTCCAAATGGTTCACCGCGCAGGTGCAATATCCCTGTCGGTGGGACAACACAATTGATAATTTGCTGACTGGAATCGACCACTGAACAATGAATGTCCTGATTGTTGATGATGAACCGCTGGCCCGGGAACGGCTGAGACACCTGATTGGCCGGATTGATAATTTTATGGTGCTTGAGCACGAAGCCAGCAATGGGCGGGATGCCATCGACCTCTGCAGTCAGTATCACCCGGATATTGTCCTGATGGATATCCGCATGCCAGTCATGGGTGGCCTGGAAGCCGCCAGATACATCAGTTCAATGGAGAAACCGCCTGCGGTCATATTCTGTACAGCGTATGACAATCATGCCCTGGAAGCATTTGATGCCCAAGCTGTTGGCTATCTGATGAAGCCTATTCGGCAGGAAGACCTGAACCAGTCTCTGCAGCGTGCCAGCAAGCTGAACCGCCTTCAACTGGCCTGGCTGAATGATCATCTGCCCGAGAATAATGGACAGGGTCATATTGCGGCCAAAACATTGCGCGGAATCGAGCTGGTCCCCCTGAATGATGTGCTCTATTTCATGGCGGATAATAAATATGTGACCGTTCACCATCGTCATGGTGAAGTGCTGATCGATGATCCGCTCAAAACCCTGGAGGAAGACCACAGCCAGCATTTTGTAAGAATTCACAGAAATGCACTGGTACGTCGTGATGCCATTGAAAGCCTTTCACGGGATGATAAAGGCCATTGTTTTATCCACCTCAAAGAGGTGCCTGAGCCACTTTCTATCAGCCGGCGGCATGTGCCGCTGATCAAGAAGATCATGCAATCTCTATAGCCAGGCTCACAACCTGGCCCAGCCCCTGAATCAAACCGCTAAAACTGTCTCTTAACGCCTGTCTGTCGTATTATCCTCCTCACTACCTGCCAGTAGCTGACTGGTCATTAATTTACTAAATAGAAGCCGTCATTTCTGTGAAAACCGTTCGCATCGCTACCCGGAAGAGTGCCCTTGCCCTGTGGCAGGCAGAATACGTCAAACAACAGCTGGAGCTCCACCACCCGGATATTCAGGTTGAGCTGGTAAAAATGACCAGCCAGGGGGACCGTATTCTGGATGCACCACTTGCCAAGATTGGTGGCAAAGGGCTGTTCGTCAAAGAGCTGGAAAATGCACTTCTGGAAGGGCGCGCTGATATCGCCGTACATTCCATGAAGGATGTCCCTATGGAGTTTCCAGCAGGTCTTGGCCTTGGAGTAATCTGTCCAAGGGAAGACCCCCGTGATGCTTTCGTCTCTAACCACTTCACCTCTCTTGATGAATTACCACCGGGTGCAATTGTTGGTACCTCAAGCCTTCGTCGGCAGTGTCAGATATTGGCAGCACGTCCAGACCTGACCATCAACTTCCTGCGGGGTAACGTAAATACACGCCTGGGCAAGCTGGATGATGGCCGGTATGACGCTATTATACTGGCAGCCGCAGGACTGATTCGACTGGAGATGGCTGACCGGATCAAGGCTTATCTTGATACAAAAATCAGCCTGCCAGCCGCTGGTCAGGGTGCCGTTGGTATTGAACTGCGGGTGGATGATGAAGTAACCAGACAACTCATTGCCCCCCTGCATGACGAAGAGACCGCAATTAAGGTGGGTGCTGAACGCGCCATGAACAAACGCTTGAATGGAGGCTGTCAGGTACCCATTGGTGGGTTTGCAGAACTCAAGGATAACCAGCTGTTTCTGAGAGGGCTGGTAGGCAGCCCCGATGGTCAGACCATCTATCGCAGCGAGGTGCAGTGCGCTGCCCATGAGTATGAGTCTGCTGGTATTCAGGTGGCTGAATCTCTTTTGGAGCAAGGTGCTGACCGAATTCTTGCTAAACTGGCTCATCACTGATCCATGTCAGGTTCTGCGGACATACGGTAGAGGGACACAATGAATCTGTCGCACACCCTGGCGTTGGTAACCCGCCCTGAACCTCAGGCTCAGGCATTGACCGATGCTATCAAAAAGGCAAATGGCCAGGCCTGGTCAATGCCTATGCTCAATATTGATGCAATACCCGAAACGCAGGCCATGAGGGACTGCCTGTTATCGCTGGATCAGTTTGACCGAATCATTGTTACCAGCCGTCCCGCAGCAAAGCTGGGGATGGAACTGATTGAACAGTACTGGCCGCAGTTACCCATACACAGCCAGTGGTTTGCCATTGGCAGCAGTACCGCTTCAGAGCTTGAGCATTACGATGTCAGGGCACAGTTTTCAGAAAATGGGGTTGATAGCGAAGCGCTTCTGGAGCTGGATACTTTTAGCGAAGTGGAAAACGAGAAACTGCTGATAATCAAAGGTATCGGTGGTCGAGGCATACTGGAGGAACAACTGAACAACTTAGGGGCAAGAGTCCAGACTCTGGAGGTTTATCAACGTTCCCGTCCAGTCTATGAGCGCAATGCGGTCGTAAAAAAGTTGGAAAGCAACTCAATCAATGTCATCCTCTGTGGTAGTGGAGAAACCCTGACAAATCTTGGGTACTACTTACCCATGCCCTATCGAGCCGACTATAGGCTGCTTGTTCCCAGTGAACGGGTTGCCAGACAGGCTCATAGCCTGGGTTTCCAGAAGGTAACCAATACCCGTGGAGCCACCAATGAAGTGATGTTGCAGGTATTGGAGGCGATCCGGGAATAGCGTCCGTAGCGGTTGCCGTGTAGGACAGGCTATTTCCGGACAGTCGCCCAGCCCAAATCTGACTCTTTTGAAAAGTGAGCGGGAACCCCCTGAAGAAGTCGTCGCGAGTCCTCTGAGCCAGAAAAACGATCGCGACACTCTCCCGGACAATCCTCTCGAACAATCGGAAGGCCCAAGCGTGAGCGATACAGACCAGAATACTGACCGTTTACCGGAAAACAAACCAGAAGACGTGCAGAAAGATAGCAGCAAAACCCCTGGAAACGAATCCAAGCCAGAAAAGAAAACCGCCACGAGAAATGAAAACAAAGGCACTGGTAAAGGTCTGGCGGGATTCGCCCTGCTGATATCAGCCTGTGCCCTGGGGCTCAGTGGTTACATTGGATGGCGTGCCATGCCGCTGGAGCAGAGTCAGCCCATTCTTCGTGAAGGGATGGATCAGCTGCAAACACAGATTGCACGCCAGCAGGCCAGACTGACGACAGTGGCGCAGAATACTTCGCCCATGAAAGAGCAGTTGCATGAGCTGCAGGAGCGTGAGGCCAGGCTCCTTTCCCGAATTGATTCACTTGCAACAAAAGTCAGAGAGCTTGAAGGCTCTACTCGCAACCAATGGCGTATTGCTGAAGTTGAATACCTTCTGCGTCTTGCCAATCAGCGACTGTTAACGGTCAATGATGTTACGGGAGCCCTGGAGCTAATGGGCAGCGCCGAACAAATTCTGGGACAGCTGGATGACTATTCTCTATTCCCGATCAGAGAAGCGCTGGCTGAAGATATCGCAGTCTTGAAATCCGCAACGATACTGAATCAGGAAAGCATCTGGTTACGGTTGCAGGCAGTCACAGACCTGATCCCCGAACTGGTCATTCTTGATGATGGCCATATTGCTGATGCAGCAAGTGTCCTGCAGTCCAATAAGGTTCCCTTACCCAGTGAGAAAATGGATACACAGCAGGCTGGAAGCTGGCAGCAAACGATCAAAAATATGCTGTTTGATACCTGGCACCGGTTCACCGGGCTTTTCAGGATCAATACTCAAAGAGAACAGCCTATTGAGGTATTGCTGACGCCAGAGCAGGATCAATTAATCCGTCAAAAAATGCTGCTGTTAATCGAACAGAGTAAGCTGGCGCTGATCACAGGGCAGCAGGTGGTTTATCAAAACAGTCTGGAACAGGCTTACTCCTGGCTGAATCGTTATTTCATGCTGGGTGGTAGTGTCAGCAATCAACTGGCGGAAGAGCTTTCAGGCCTTCAGAGGCTCTCTATTACTTCCAGAATGCCCAGCATCCATCGTTCGCTGGACGCTCTGAAAGAGCACCAGTTCGAACCCGGTGCTTCAGGACAAAAAAAGCAGGAAAATGCACCTTCGTCAGATTCTGAAGAGAAGAGTAAGCCGGCAATACCCGACAGGGAAGATGGAAAAAGCAATGAGACCGTGACTGAGCCCGATCAGCCTGCATCCCAGGGGGGACAGATTTCATGAAGGGCTTTGCACTTTTCCTGATCATTATTTCTGCCTGTTTTTTACTGGCCAATATTATGGTCAATGACCATGGTTACGTCCTTATCGCATACGATGGCATGACCTTTGAGAGCAGCCTCTGGGGCTTATTACTGCTCATTGTGATTTCGCTGGGGTTAATCTGGCTAACCATTATTTCCTTCCGTTTACTGCTCGGAGCGTTTAGCTTTATCTACCCACTTTCATCCGGAGCCAGAAAAGCAAAAGCCCGAAAGCTGTTCGACCGCGGTCTGGCAGAATTTACCAAAGGCCACTGGCGCAAGGCAGAGCGGCTTCTTGGGCAGGCTGCGAAAAGTGGAGAGTCTCCCTTAATTAACTACCTCGCCGCAGCAAGAGCAGCCCACGAGGCTGGTAACTATGAAGCCAGCGCCCACTGGTTGAGACAGGCAGACAGCAAAGCGCCTGGCGCAGAGATGGCAATTGGCATTACTCAGGCTCAACTTCAGCTGGGCAGCAACCATCTGGAACAGGCTCTGGCCACTCTGAAGCACCTTCACAAAAAGTATCCCCGTCATGCCTACATTCTGAAAATGCTGAAGCAGGTCTATATCCGCCTGAATGACTGGCAGTCGCTTGAAAAGCTTCTCCCCAAGCTGCGTAAACAGAAAGTGGTAAAGGATGAAGAGTATCATCAGCTTGAGCAGCAGGCGTTTAAAGCGCTCTTCGAGCAAGCGTACAATTATGGCCGCAATCGTCTCTCTACCGAGGATAAAGTAAAACCTGCTGATGATATCTGGTCAGGGCTCAGCCATAGCCAGAGAAGAGACCCGGTTATTCTCTATCGCTACTGCGATTGCCTGGTACGTCTTGGTGCAGAGGAAAAAGTGGAGTTATTGCTAAGAGAGAACCTTAACCATTGTTACAGTGAGCCACTGATCCGCCTCTATGGCAAAACCCCTGGCAGGGATTTGAAGAAACAACTGCTGTTTGCTGAATCGTTGCTAAACCAACGCACCAATGATCCTGAGCTACTTCTGGCACTGGGTCGCCTGGCACTGCGAAATGAACTCTGGGGCAAAGCTCGAGAGTATCTGGAAGCCAGTCTCCGGCTACGTAAAAGTGTCGATGTATACAATGAGCTGGGGCATCTACTGGGGCATCTGGATGAGTTTGAAACCAGCTCACGCTACTTTCAGGAAGGACTCCTTCTGGCGGCCGACAGTGCCACCAACCTGCCAAGGATTCATAAATAATGAATGCTCTGTTCATTGGTGCTATTAGCGGTATGACTGCAGTGGCACTTAGTGCCTTTGGTGCCCATGCCCTGGATGGAACCCTATCTGTAAGAGCGATGGAAGTATTCCAGACTGCTGCAGACTATCAGTTTTATCACAGTCTGGCATTGGTGTTTATCGCCTTACTGGGGATGAATTACTCTGTCTCAAAAAAACTGAAGTGGAGCGCAGGTTTCTTTAGTGCAGGGATCATTCTATTCTCAGGTAGCCTTTATCTGTTAAGTCTGAGCGGTATTCGCTGGCTGGGAATGATTACACCTCTGGGTGGTGTTTCGTTCATTCTTGGCTGGTTAATGCTGGCTATTTTTGCCGCCAGAGATTATTCCAGCACCTGAAATTTGCATTTTACGCCCTGAGCAGTATCTTACGCCGCTTACTTTCTACAAACTCAGAAGTCCATGAACGATTCTGTGAAACCAGTCGATGAGACTGATGATAACCTCCAGCAGGAGACTCCCCACAAGCGTCAGATCAAAAGCTTTGTACTCCGTGCAGGCCGCATGACCACCGGCCAACAGCGTGGTTGGGACGAGTGCTGGCAAGACTGGGGCCTGACACTTGAGCAGGGTTCAGAAGGCTTTCTGAAGGCTTTTGCTGATGAGGCCCCACGGGTTCTGGAAATTGGTTATGGGATGGGACACTCCTTGGTAACCATGGCCTCTCAGGAAAGTGACAAGCATTTTATCGGTATTGAAGTTCATCGTCCTGGTGTTGGCAGTCTGCTGAATGAAGCCCGTATGGCTGGCATTAGCAACCTGAGAACGTATTGTGATGATGCCGTTGAAGTACTGAAGCAGTGTGTCCCTGACGGCAGCCTTTCACGGGTACAGATCTACTTTCCAGATCCATGGCATAAGAAACGTCACAACAAACGACGCCTGATCCAGCCGGCATTTATTGAGCTGCTTCGCCCAAAACTGGAAATGGGTGGTGTAATCCACCTGGCAACAGATTGGGAAAACTATGCAGAACAGATGCTGGAAGTGATGACTGCTGCGGAAGGCTTCGAAAACATGGCAGATGACAACAGTTATTCTCCAAGACCGGATTTCCGCCCACTGACTAAGTTTGAAAAGCGTGGTCATCGGTTGGGACATGGGGTTTGGGATTTATTATTTAAACGCACCCATTAAACCTAAATTCAGCAGTCAAATCTCCAGCTAAACTGTAAACCTCAGTCATGCTGAGGCCTACAAGATGGTTTTACCCCCCAAAACAACTCACCCAAACGGTGAGTTGTCCGATTTCGAAAAAGACCCATTATCCATCAAACTCGAAGTGGATATTTTCGAAGGAAAAGTACATGTCGAGTGGGAACCCGGCGCATCTGTCACGGCAATGGGACAATATGATAAACACTGGGAGGGTAAGGAGTCGGTCATTAAACTTACTGGCTGGAAAAAGAAATTAAAGAACGAAAAACAACACTGGCTTTAATTGAAGAGCCTGAAAATATCAAAGTCTATGAATACTCTGTTGGTGGACGCTATATGTTCGACTCAATAATCCTGATACCCATCGGGAAGCGATCACCAGCCGTCCGTTATTAATGAGCTCAATTGGGAAGCTGACAGAAACGGGAAACCAAAAGAAAATAAAAATAACAAGCCAGCATAAGCTTATGGGTAAGATTGCAAAATTACAGTCACAGCTTTATGTGTTTTTTGATTCAATAAAAAATATTGCGCCGCAGTTAACTCCAATTCAGGCATGGTGCCGGATTTTAACGAAAGCTGTATCGAAATTTCTGAAAAAAGGACAGGTAATAGCGCCATTGCCATTAATTGATTCAAGTTAACCCTGAAATCTTCGGTAGGGTTAAAACGAAAAGCTGCCTAATTTGGGGTGACTTAGGAATTGATCCTGATGGCGACAGGCTAAGCCTGAGAATGTGGGAGGTTCGATGAACTGAAATCATTCGTTGAAATCCAGTGGGTTCGACTCCCACCCGGTAGAGATTAACCATCAGCCGGAAGCGAGTTTTGCATAGCCATTGGTTCTATGGCTGAACAGAACCCGGTCGTTAGGCTTTGCTTCAAGCCCGGCGAAGCGAATATGAAGCAACACTCAGGAGTCCGGAAGCGAATCCATAAGTGACCGGATAGTAGGTACTGGAAGTCTTAGTGTCCCATAGTACTGATGACAACGGGGAACTCTGCTCAGGAGGACCCGGACGAGGAAAGGGGACATCATAGTTATTGACCCGTTTGTGGGAAACACAAGAGGTACATTGAAACCTTATGTTTGTGTCAACGAAACAGAGACGGATAGCCACACTGGCCAGAAACAACCAAGCCATGGCTTTCACCTCGCTAAATCAATACATGGACTACAACTGGCTTTTACAGGCCTATCAACTGACCCGCAAGGATGGTGCGACAGGCGTCGATGGTCAAACGGCCGAGGTGTATGAGCGACAGCTGGAGTCTAATCTCCTTAATCTGCTGGATCGAATGAAATCCGGTCAATATCGGGCTCCTGCCTTACGACGCGTTTATATTCCAAAAGGGAAAGGTCAGAAACGATCTTTGGGCATACCGACCTTCGAGGACAAGATTGCCCAGAGAGCGGTGGCGATGCTATTGGAACCTATTTATGAGCAAGATTTCTATAACTGCTCGTTTGGGTCTCGCAAAGGGAGGTCAGCGCATCACGCCTTGCAAAGTCTACGTAGCCACATAATGCGAGATGGAGGCCAATGGGTACTGGATGTGGACATACAAAAGTATTTCGATACGATTGACCACAGTCAGTTAAGGCAGTTTCTTGCCAGAAGAGTAACTGATGGCGTGGTACGAAAACTGATCGTCTCTTCATGAAAAGCATGGCTGAAGGCCGGTATACTCGAGTCGGGAGAGCTAAGCTACCCGACAATGGGAACACCTCAGGGTGGTGTGATTTCACCACTGTTAGCCAATATCTACCTGCACTATGTACTGGACGACTGGTTTATTAGAACGTTCTTGTTAAAAAAGAGTGCCAAGAATGCAGGGAAGGTGTAGCCTGATGCGTTTTGCTGATGACTTTGTCATGGTATTTCAAAACTTTGATGACTGTTGTCGAGTAGAGTGTGTACTGCCTGAACGACTTGGAGTTTATGGCTTAACGTTACATCCGGAAAAGACGCAGAGAATTGACTTGAGGGTTTTATACCGGAAAGAAAACAAACGTCGTGGACTTCCAATCAGCTTTGATTTTCTTGGGTTCACACACTACTGGGGTAAAACCCGGAAAGGTGGGTTTGCAATATTCCAGAAAACCGCCAAGGGGCGAGTGGCCAAAACGCTGAAATCATTCAATGACAGCTGTCGTAAAGATCGACATAAGCCATTGAGTGCGCAGTACGCTATGCTGAACCGGAAATTACGGGGACACTTTGCGTATTTCGGCATTACGGGCAACTTCAAAGCTCTGAAGACAGTGCATCATAAAGTACAGGTAATTTGGCATAAATGGCTGGGACGTCGATCTCGAAAAAGCTATATTCCGTGGGAGAAATTCTCCCGGTTCCTGAAACGCTTCCCCCTGACACCGCCAAGAATCCAGCATCAGTACTACCATGGTCATCAGTTAGTGAACCAGTAACTGTGAGGAACCGGATGCCTTAATTGGGCTCGTCCGGCTCTGCGAGGGCTGAGGGCGGTAACGTCCGTGCGACCAGAGAATCGGGGGTCGCATATAATCCCGATTCACAAGGGTAAGTTTGAGGTTCCGACACAATTTGTGATTCGGACTTCTGTACAT
>CBDHDM010000095.1:0-19721 GCA_965261315.1 Endozoicomonas sp.
CATGGCTTCACCTGGCTGTAATTCAACGATATTGAGAAACAGAGGGGCGAACAGGCCAATATCGGTGGGGTATATTTCAGCAACGTTGGCAATGGTTAAAAAGGCCTGTTGTTCATTGGGTGATTGACCTTTTTTATGGATATTGTTTAACAACTGATGGATGGCACCCTCCTTTTGGTGGCCTTTAAAAGAGATCACCGTTTCAAAGAACGTTCTGAGTTGAGTGCTATCTGGCTTCTTTCGTAAGGATGTAATAGCTTCTTTGAGTAGTGGGCATTCCGCCAGTTCGAAGAGGCGAATGATGTCGTGAATGTCCCGGAAACCATTCATGGCCTTAAATTTCGTCAGTGCGTATATAACTTCAGGTTTATGGTTTGGGTCCTGATAGTTGCGCTGGGTATGGCTCTGACTCTGCTCCCGTTGAAATCCTCTAATGGCCTTCTCTTTTGATGGATGAACCTGAATTGAGAGCGGTTGGTCGGCCGCCAGAATTTTTACCAGAAAGGGTAACTCTCCATATTGTAGAAAAGCCTTTTTGCCCAGAATGGCTTCCGGATTTTCTTTGATAAGTTCGCTGAGTGCTATTTCATGATCATCTTTATCAAGTAATGAACACCCATTTGGGTGGGAACCCATCCACATTTCAGCCTGGGGAAGATTATCGGGGTTGGGTACACTAAACAGTGCATTCAGTGAATCAGTACTGCCCCAGGCATAGTTTTTGATCGGATTTTTTAATCGGTATAACATGTTTACTCTTTAAAACTAAAAATGAAATAAATTAAGTAACTGCTATTTGCATGGGGGTGATTAGCCAACCATGCATCGCAATTGCGATGCATGGTTCTTCTGTTAGATTCTCTCAACAGGTTTAGCCAGGTTTTGCAGGGTTCCGGTTTTGGTATTGATCAGGAAGTGGTCAGAAGCTTCACCGTTCGAAAACTTGGTCAGAATCTCGAATAGTTGGCTGAAGCGGGATTTAAACAAATCCCCAGCCTTGTAATCACCAGCCTCTTTCGCATCAATTCCCTGTACATTTGCTCCTGCTGTTTTCAGTGCATTGGATAGCAGACGATATTGAGGAATACGCTCTTTGCTGATATCACGGAAGGCAAGTTCATCAGCATTACTCAGGCGGTAGAAGTCAACGGCCAGATCATACGCCGTCCAGTCAGCAAAATCAGAAAGTGCAAGGCCCTCATCTTTTGCTTTGGCTTCAGCTTGATCTGTCGCTTTCTGCCAGTCCTTTTTAAACTGCTTATCTTTTATTGAATCAAAGCGATCACTACCCAGATTACCTTTACAGACTTCAACACCACCCTTGCCTTTTGTGAGTTTATCAAGACCATTAATACTGATATCGCTATTCAGCTGGGAAAGAATCAGCATGTCTTTTCCTGAAAGATTAAAGAGCATTTCTTTCATATCACAGGGCCAATCACTTGGCAGGAAGCGAAGTCGAGTCAGCTCTTTAATGTGCATGCTGGTGAATTCATAGTAGTTCTCGGAATCAAGAACTTTCTTATCCCAGATATTTTCTGCTCCTGTCCTGGTCAGGTACTCATGCTCTTTCTCATAGTGCTCAAAGAGTTCATCGAAGCGGGGAACATCCTTGATAATCGCTGTTTCAACTTCCACATTGTTGTCTTTGCCAAAAGTCAGAATTTTATAGGCAGGGACATAGGCAGCCATAGATGGTGCCTGGACGTTAAACAGGAAGCTGCCATCGTCATAGCGTCTTACCCCTGTGTCATTAAAATGCATATGACCGCCGACGTGTAGTTTGAGCCCTGTCTGTGCCAGTGCTTTGGTGACATCGCCCTTGGGAACTCGCTGCAGCTGGAATTTCGTAGGGCCAAAAATATCGGCCAGATTTTCAGATGCATCATTGTAGAAGTCACTCATTGGATAGTGACTGAACGCTACCAGTGTTTTACCTTGTTTTTCAGCCCGTTTTACAACATCGGCGATGTAATCAACAACCTGCTCTTTGTGAGTCAGCATTTTGTTATATCCAGCATTGCTGGCACTGTTGTAGTTCTCGTGGCTGGTAGGGTCACTGTTAACAGCTTTCTCGTGAGGAGCGAAGACATTAGCATCAATCGCCAGCAGCCACATCCCTTCAAAAGGCTCTACCAGATAGGTGGTATCTGGCATTAAATTACAGTTGGTGTACCCAGGTTTTTTATATTTACCACCCGTGCCCTGCGCGCACATCTCGTACTGACGGTTTTCATAGGTGTTCTGAGTTTTGGCTTTGGCAAAGCTGTATTCATTATATTGATAGGTTGAGTAAGGTGTTTCGTAGTAAACATAGTCTTTTGAAGGCATAAAGCCATACTCAGCCATCATGTCCATGATGCTGTCATAGCCCAGGCCCCGAATCTCTTCAGTACAGATGGTGCCATTTTTCAGAACGGCAGTTTCTCCCTTGTAATATGCTTTACAATCCTGGTCACCACGGGAGAATATCCTCTGTTCCGAACCATCCGGGTTAAGGAAGTCCGGTTCACCATGAGGTTTTTCAAACGCACGAATGGGATCATGGTTTCCGGGAGCTGCCATAAATACCATGCCATGTTCTTTTCGGTACTTATCTAAAATACCTGTCAGACCCCGTAAATGCACCGGCTGTCCATCGTCGGAGAAATCACCAGGCAGGGCAATGTACTTAATGCCTCTTTTAGCAGCATCATCGAGAGCTTCAAGTAAGGCAAAATACTGTTCATTAAATAGCCGGGTAGACGTTAACTGAGCCAGCATTGAGCGAATCGTTGCATTTTTGCCGCTCTTGCTGTTGGGAATTCCCTCGAAAGAACCATCATTGAATGTGCCATAAACATCATGAAAATGGATGTCAGGCATGAAAGCAATTTTAGTATCTATTACATTCTTATTATTCGCATGAGCAATACTTGTGCTCAATAATGATGCGACCAGCAAAGAGCCGCCTGCAATAACCCGGAAGTTATTTAATTTGTTTGTTCCACTCATTCGGGAATACCTTTAGCTATTCAAAAACCAAAAAAACTAAATGTGATAAATAAAAAATACAAAAAGGTTTACTATCTATTTGATTGACAGCATTGAATAAAAAATCATTAACTGATTTTTAGTTTGCATTTTGTTACAGCTTTATTCTCAGGGAAAACTCTATTGTGTTTTTGCTGCGTTCCTCACCACTGACAGGATCAATGTCGATGTTGTCGTATCTGTGCGTAATAGTGCCCTGGTATTTGGAAGCAAAATTGTATTTGATTCCGTAAACAAATTGATCAGTCTTTGTTTTATCTTCGCCAGCATGTTTAACTTCCAGATTCTGATACTGGCCCATAATTGATAGCTTCTTTGTAATAGGGTATCTGGCGGCTAACTCGTACCCGATAAAATCATCATACTCATTGGAGTTATCTTCACCTGTGGTAACGAGAGCTGCGGAATAAAGGTTTCCAAAATTACGGGAAACAGCAAACATCCAGCTTTTTGAGTCAACCTCCTGGTTATTAGTAAGTTTGGTTTCTACCTGGTCAGTGAACCCGGCACCGAACAGGATGCCAAATGGTAACTGATAACGGCCAGCCAGAGAGAAACCTTCAAATGTACTTCCATCAACATCAGCAGAAAGTTCGTTCGCTGGAGCGTAACTTATCTTGTAATCAAATTTTCCATATTCACTCATGAATACAAAGTTTCGGAGTTTTTCTTTTCCATCAGCATCACTGATTTCAAGAGTGTAAGCCCCGGCTGAACCGTATTGAGGTCCCATATCGGTGAAGTCTTTTACATATAACTGGGCACCGTCTGTTTGTCCGTATATTGCCGTGTGGTTTTTATATTTGCCGCCAACATACATATCTTTCTGCTTTGTGTTTCCATCGGCTTTCCACTCATGGTTCCAATAGGCGATGCCAGAAAAATCGTCATTAACCTTCTGCTCAAAAGCAAAATTCAACCGAGCTCGGCTGGTATCTTTAGAATCTCCATCCGAAATTTCCTGGCGCATTTGTACACGCCCTCCCAGGTCAACTTTTAACCCATTTACATCGTAGATGTTTATGTCTGCAAAAACTGGGGTGGTAGCTAAAATAGCTGGAATGATACTGATTATTCCTTTTTTCATTTCATGTTCTCGCGATTTCAGTGTTGTCGTTGGTTTGCAGCAGTTTGATTTAATATGGTCAAACTGTTTGCTTGTTGATCAAAAAACAATGAGGCTTGTGTCCGTGTATCCATTTGTTGATCTGAATGTGGTTTCAAAAAGTGCTTTAATGTCCCCGTGTATGTTATGTGAATAATTGTCTGAGTCATGTATTTCTGTCAACAAGAATTAGATGATTGTGGCTGTTTGTTGATTCATAACAATACTCAGTTTTTAAGCTCAAAGTTGTGTGTTCGATAAAAAAATTAATAAAATAGACTTTCCGGTTTCAAACGAAAAAACTAAAAAGTCTATTGCCATGAATTGGTTTTTTATTACTTGAAAATACCAGGGCGAATTAAACAGGTTACAAACTGCTGTGGATTTAATGTATAGGCCTCAGGAATAGGATTTGTCTTTTCTTCCATGCCATTGGCCAATGATGCCTCCCCGGAATTTTTTATTTCTCCAAGTGATGCAGTTTTTTCGCTGTCATTAAAGAGTCGAACAACCACCTGGTCATCATGTTCCGCCTTTTTAATGGCACTTACCGTGAGATCAGAATCAATTTCAAACAGTGACAGGCTCTGCGGTACTGTGATTTCAGGCGTATTCAGCATAAATCGATTAACGACACCATCATGATAATAAATCAGTGGCGTCAAATACCGCTTGGCTCGCTTGGTAAGACCTTTCTCTGCTTTTGTGCCTTCATGAAGAAAAAGTTCAAGCTCAAAGTTTAATGACTGAAGCAGCTGGGAGTCAGGACTTGGATCCGGCAAACCAGACAGTCTTCCTGGTCGATACAGAAGGTCTGGTTTACCCACAAAACCGACAGAGCGGAATAGGGTGATGGCCAGTTTGTCCGGATCGGTGACCGGCATTTCATATTCACGGATACCATTAGTGAATACAGCGATCCCCTGCTCTTCGGAAGACATGGATACCATGCTCTGCATGGGGTATATGGGAGCCGGTGCCGATGTCCAGTTCTGTTCCTGCCAAAGGCTGAATGCTTCCTGGTCATTATGGCGTTTTATGGTACCAAAAGGTTGATCCGCCAGACTGACACCACGGGTAAAGCCACCCTTAACGTAGAGTTGAAGGCGATGGTCGCAGACCTGATTCTGCAGCTCAACTTTTACCCTCAGGTGATCACTGCCTTTTCTCAGGGTTAGAGTCAAAGTGACCGGCTGCTGAACAGTTGCCTGCCTTCCTTTTCGCTCTTCCAGGTTTGCTGGCAGGGTGAGTGTCTGGTTAAGGGTGATGGTGGACTCAAGCGTTCCTGAGAAGCTGCTTATTTCTACCGGTGAATTCTGGCTGTTGATAAACCAGTCTTCTCGTGGTGGGGAGTAGTCATAGTTATCCCCATCGTCTCCGCCATCAACCAGCATCAGAGCATCATGGAAGGTAATACCACTTTGCTTGTTAACAATGGTGACTTTTCCATCGTCACTGACTTGAACCGACAGATGCTCATTTTCTATGGTTGGCTGTGCCTGCACCGCAGTCGTATGCGCTGAATCGTCATCACGTGCCGGTATGATGTAACAGGTGAGATAACCCATTGCTGGAATATTTTGGGCATCCAGTAAAAAGGTCAGGCGATACCAGGGTTTGAATCGGTCATCCCCCAGAGTTGTTGGGTCCTGAACCACCTGATTGATATCAACTTCCTCAATGTTGCTCAGTTGGTGTGTCAGCGCTTCCCCTTCACAGCTGAACACCATCAAGCTTCTGGCGGGCAGTATGGCTTGACACTCAACCAGTTCAGAGCGAACTTCCGGGAGCGTGTTAAACAGAACCAGTTTTTCCCCTTTGTGGCTGGCTTTGATCGCTTCACTGATTTGACGACAGGTCAGTTCTAATAACAGCGATGTATTATCGTCCACGGCTTCCAGTCGGGTTTTGATCTGCTGGTTGACCCGGTCAGTATTGCAGCCGCCGATGCTGTCGTGGGCATGGCACTGCATCAGGCGCTTCCAGTTCTGCTCCATCAGACCGTGTGGATAACTGAGCCTAAGGGACCAGCCCATGGTCAGCATGGGCTCCAGATGATTGATAATGCGATGTTCTATATCGGCATTGAGCTTTTTAATGTCGTATCGGGTGGAGTAAATACCCCGATGGATGCGGCTGTATTTTCCATACAGCATTTCAGAGGTGACGGGTTTACTGATTTCAAACAGGGATGCAGTGTCCGAGAAATAATCGTCCAGTGTGGATAACCGGTATTCAATTTCCCCGTTATTGCTGGCTTCGCTCAGTGCGGCACTGGTTTCATTTTGCCAGGGCTTTTGGTCATGGCCGCCCATCATCAGAATGTGCTGGCGATCCTGATCCCAGTTTGGGTTGTCCACTTGATCTTTCATGGCGGCAATGTGCGCTGCCATGGGTTTCATGCCCTGGAAAGCACTGTAGCCAAATTCCAGCACAGCTGTTTTTACAGCACTGCCATCCCGGGAGCACCAGGTAAATTCGGTGGATGGGCTGATGCCTTCCCAGATACCGCGCCAGAATACGGCTTTATCGATGCCGAAATGCTGGAGTAACTGGGGTAACTGTTCGCTCTGGCCAAATGAGTCAGGGACATAGCCAATCTTCATGGGAGCACCAAAGGCTTCACTGTCTTTATGGCCGTAGTACAGGTTACGCAGCTGGGACTCCCCATGCACCACACATTGGTCAGTTTGTGTATACCAGGGACCAATCAACAGTTTGCCTTGCTTGACCAGGGCTTCCACCCTGGATTTTTCTTCCGGCAATACTGAGAGGTAGTCCTCCAGCATCACCGATTGGCCATCCAGAATAAAGCAGGGTATCGAGTCGTGCTTTTCCAGCTGATCCAGCATGTGGCGAAATGTGATCGACAGCAGTACCTGGGATTGATCGGTTGAAAAGTACCACTCCCGATCCCAGTGGGTATGGGGAACAAGATGAACCGTTTTCTTGGCAGTCATTACAATATTTTTCCAGGGAAGTGCATGCTGTTACAGGGGCACGGATGCCCCTTTCATCGGTTCAGGCTGTGGCCTCAAGAGTTCGACTTTCAGAGTCGGCGTCTCTTTTCTTATCAAGCTGTCGCTTGGTCAGAAAAGTTGTGCCCATGGCAACAAAGCCCACACCTGCTGCAATACAGAGAATGTAAAGAGGTGTGTTATAAGCAAGGAACATGGCGAGAATACCGGACGCAGGTGCTTGGACCAGTGTATTCATAGCGACAACCCCAGCGGCAGCGATGGTACAGCCAATCATATTCACAACGATCAGGGCGGGGTTAGCAAGTACAAAGGGAATAGCGCCTTCACTGATACCGACACAGGACATGGCCATGGCTGCCTTGCCACTGTCTTGCATTTCGGTGGTGTAGAGGTGTTTTGCCATAATGGTAGAAAGGCCGATACCGAAAGGAGCCACCATAACAGCCGCATGGGAAGCGGTTACCGGCTCATAGATACCCTGGGCAAACATACCAAGGCTAACGGTAATTGCAGCCTTGTTAACCGGGCCTCCCAGGTCGAAACCAACCATGGCCCCCATGATGGCCGCCATTAACACCTTGTTAGTACCGGACATGTCCAGCAGCCAGCTTTCAAGCCCGGTGTTCAGGGCGATCAGAGGGAAGCCGACAATGTACTTCATGATAAAGGCGGCAATGGCCGTACCAAACAGTGAATAATGCACATGGGCAGCAGGCTTTGCAGGTTTTTAGGCAGTTTGATGTTGCCCAGCATCCAGCGTACCAGGTAACCAACCAGCAGGCCGGCAACCAGCGCACCAATGAAACCCATGCCCATTTCCCGGGCCATCAGGCCAGTAATCAGTCCGGGTGCAATGGCCGACTTACCGGCCAGACCATAACCGATGTAAGCCGCAATGATAGGGAACAGCAGCTGGAGGCCCAGCAGACCAAATTCTTTCAGGTCACCAATCAGTCGAACCAGTAAGCCCTGATCTGTTTCAAGGTTAATGCCCGTAGTGGTCTCAATGGTAGAACCAATAGCCAGTAGCAAACCACCGGCAACCACCAGGGGTAGCATGTAAGAGACGCCGGTCATGAGTGCATCGCGCAGTTTATCGGCTTCGGTCTTTTTGGTATTGAACTGCACTTTAGCCATGGCTGATTTCTCCCATGATGGCATCAAATACATCGTTACCCTGTTTGATAGGTGCAGCGACAGGGCACTCCAGGGTCGGCAGATCATGAAGCGCTCGGCACCTTCAATGGCGATTTCAGCAGCAATGATGGCGGCATCTGCACGAAGAATGTCGTCAGCCGTTATTTCGTTCTCAATACCCGTACAGCCCTGGGTTTCAACCTTGATTTCGATGCCTCTTTTCGGTTCCCAGCTTCTGCAAGGCTTCAGCAGCCATGTAAGTGTGGGCAATGCCTGTCGGGCAGGCAGCTACGCATACGATATACATGAAAAGTATTCCTGTTTTTTTGAGGTGTGATTGACGGAGCAAAGGGAATGACAGGGCAGCGCCTTCGGAAAAGACGTTTATTGTCACAGGGAAAATCGGAAGTCTGGAAAAGGCAGGGAAAAGGACAGGAATAACAGGCATGCATAACCATGCTGCATGGTCATCCGATGCTTCTCCCCTGCGATAAAAACCAATTAAAGTAATGGCTGATGTAACGGATTTGAATTCGAGACCTTGCAGCTTTATGGAAAGCCATTTAATTCTTGTCGTATGATTTTGGGCGATTTCCTGAATCGATGTCTGCTGTATTGCCGGTCTGGAAAAACGTACCAGAAAGAGGTGCGGTAATATCAATGGCAGCGTAAAGTTTTGAGAACGCACAGGTCAAATCATCCTGGGAGGATGAATCATCCGTCATTTCTGGCAGAAAGTTATCTGCAGAGTTTCGATAACAGAAAAACGCAAAAATAAAACGTGACAGGCTCAGTGCCAACGTTGCACCTTGAAGGTAACCGTGTTGTAAACTGAGCCAGGACATTATGGAAAGCCTAAAAAATCATCACGAAAATTAACTTTTTTTTAGCGTAATGGATCGTTGATAAACGGACTTTGATTTAAGTCAAAAGATTACCTGATTACCACTGAACCTACGCCATGAATCAGCTGCTATAATCAACGGCGATTACCATATGTCTTTTGAGGTAAAGCTGATGTGTAAAAATACCATTCAGTTCCAAAAAGGCCTCGGCATTATGCAATTTCTGGCTAATTACGGTAGTGAAGAACAGTGCGAGAATGCATTGTTCTCCTGGCGCTGGCCAGATGGCTTCCAGTGCCCCAACTGTGGCTCTTGCGAGTTCTGCAAACTTAACCGCAAAGCTGAATTTCAGTGCAATCGTTGCCGTTGTCAGACTTCACTCACCAGCAACACCATATTCGACTCAACAAAACTACCTCTGACCGTTTGGTTTCTGGGGATCTATCTTGTCACTCAGAATAAATCGGGAATTTCTGCCCTGACGCTGCGCCGACAACTGGGTATCTCTTACAATGCTGCATTACGCATGAAGCACAAGCTTATGCAGGTCATGATGGAAAGAGATAATAGTTGGCAGTTAAGCGGATTTGTTCAGGTTGATGATGCCTACTGGGGTGGAGAACGCCATGGCGGTCGTCGCGGAAGAGGCTCAGAAAACAAGGCTCCCTTTGTCGCCGCAGTCCAGACCGATGCGGATAACCACCCTGTTTACATGAAGTTCAATGCTGTTCCACTTCCGACGAAAAGACATTCAGGAGTGGGCTGAACATGCCCTGAAAAAAGGAATTCGGGTTGTCAGCGATGGTTTGTCCTGTTTCCGTGGTATTGAGGATGCAGGATGTCAGCACACGGCCATCGTTACCGGTGGAGGTCACGCATCTATGGACAATGAGCTATTCACCTGGGTAAACACCATGTTGGGTAATGTGAAAACAGCGATTACCGGTACGTACCATAAACTCGATCCAAAACACCTGAGTCGCTATCTGTCAGAATTCAACTACCGGTTCAACCGACGTTTTGATATGTCTTCGATGATCACAAGGCTTGGCTGCGCGGCGGCCAACACCGCACCGATGCCAGACCGGCTTCTTAAGCTGCCAGATGTACAGTGGAAGCCGGGCTAGCCGTTAACTGATAACCATAAGTCAGTTGCAGTATAAATATCATCCTGTTGGATGATGGTGTGGATCTTTGTCTGGCCGGAGCGAAAAGAAGCAGGGATTGCATAGGCTGTTTGGAGATCGAGACTCCATGTTGCCTGTTCTGCCGTCAATACTGAAGTTGTTCGATTTTTTCGTCGCCGGATTATAGGTGCATAGAATGAAAAACAATATTTATATTCTTAAATGAGCTTTTATCAGGATGTGACGTAAGATCAGTGGTAATCAGGAAAGATTATTCTGGATGTAGAGAAATTGTAATGTCGATATTTCAGGTTGATTTTTATTCATATAAAATCAAATTGAATAAAAAGCAAACAAAACTAAACAGTGAAGTGTTGATATAAATCAAAGACACTCAAAAGTTGCCCATGACAAGATGCTCACCAAATTTTTTATGGTGAACCGTTGATGTCAGCCGGTCTGTTACATCCAAGAAAAAAGTGGCTAATGAGCCTTGCACAACTATTGTGCAATGGTCTTTTTGCGCTTTTTTGTAACAGAAAAAAAAAACGAGTTCACGACGGTAGTCGTTCAGGAAGAAGATGAACTTTCTCTCTCTTTTTCCTGTATCTATCGAACCATTGGAAACGCTATCCGATGTTTTCGACAGCCTGTATCTGAAAAACGACAGGAATGGGTCAGTCACCAGTTTCAGCAGAATCAGAAGTGTCAGGTTCAGCTGGATCAGATTGACAGCAACAGCCTTGTTTATTGTCTGCTGGTTTCACCATTGGCATTGCTTTATTACGTTTGTCAGGGGGGCGCACCTGCAAATGATGGGAGTGCCACTCAGCCTGTAACGCCTCAGATACTCCTTCGTTTTCCGCAGACACCCGTTTTACCCCCCGCTTCTTTTCGCAGACTCTCAACGTTATTCATCGTTTTAAAGTTTTTTCTCTTTTTCTATTACTAAGCCTTTGCATTCAGCGTTTCTCTGGCTTCTGCTGGCTCTGGTTTTTTCTGAGCCGGAGGGCCTTGGTCTGTTTTCAAACTCAACACGATCTGGTATTCGATATGGAATTTAAGTTTTCATGCCCTTTGGTGAATGGCATTCATGCGCGTCCAGCGACAGCCCTCGAGCAGTTTGCAACGTCATTGCAAACCGAACTTACCTTAAAAACTTGCGAAATGGTCGTACAGCATCGTTGAAAAGTGTACTTGGGCTTATCTCTGCGGATGTAGCTTATGAAGACCCCTGTGTCATAACGCTAGACGAGGCAAGTGAAAAAAATCTGGCTTCTCTGAAGTACTTTATAGAAGTCGATTTCCCATTATGTGACGAAGCACTGCCAGAGGTTGTTAACCATAACACGGTGCAGCTTCCCCGTTCATTGCGAGTTACCGATCCCGACTATTTATCGGGTCGTCCGGTATTTTCAGGGATTGCCCGTGCAGTACCCAAAGTGCTGGGGTCATTGACGTTTGCAGCTGAGCTGTTGGCACTGAAGGCGGGTTGTGTCGAGGATGAATGGAAGCATCTCATCAGTGGCCGGGACTCGCTGATCAGGCAGATGCACTCAAAAATACCGCACTGTTCCAAAATAGATGGCGAGGTGCTACAGACTCATCTGGCCATCGCGGGTGATACAGAATTGGAGTCACAGCTGAAATTCGCCGTATTTGATCAGGGTTCTACTGCAATACAGGCAATAAGCTGGGTCGTCAGCCATTTAACGAACTGCTGGGGGCTTCAAGTAATGCCTATCTCCGTGAACGTGCCCTTGATATACAGGATGTATGTGCCCAGCTGGCAAGAGAAATCTACGGTGATGACGCAACGTCCACGGTTACAAAACTGACTGAACCAACCATCATCATTGCCGAGAACCTTACCCCGGCAGATTTTATTGCATTGAAAGGGCCTGAGTTGAAAGGTCTTGTACTTGAAAATGGCGGCGTGACTTCTCACACCATTATTCTTGCCAGGGCTGCGGGTATCCCAACCATCGTTGGTATTGAGGGGGCTTGTCAATTTTGTACAGGTCAGCGGGAAATGATTATTGATGGCTCACTGGGCATCCTGATTCGCCAGCCTTCCGATCAGGTTGGTCGTTATTATCAGCTGGAACAACATCAGCAAAACCAGCTTATGGCACAGTATGACACGTTTAAAAGCAGGACTGCCTATACAAACGACGGTACCCGTCTTGAAATAGCCGCCAATATTGCTTGCTCTGACGAAGCGGGTCGTGCTTTGCACTGGGGCAGAAGGTATCGGCTTGTATCGGACCGAAATGCTGTACATGGACAGGCCAGATGCACCCTCGGAAGATGAGCAGTTTGTGGCCTATCGGCAAGTTGTTGAAGCCGCAGAAGGAAAACCGGTCATTATCCGGACATTCGATATTGGTGGTGACAAACCTGCCGAGTGCATCCGTATCAAGGCAGAAGAAAACCCATTTCTTGGCTATCGGCTGTCAGAACGTATCGAGAGTTTGAGCCACTTTTCATAACACAGCTCACCGCTATTTTGAGGGCCTCGGCTTTTGGTCCGGTAAAAATTATGATTCCGATGGTATCCGTGGTTGAAGAGATGCGCTGGGTTCACCAGACACTTCAGTCACTCACCCGGGAACTTAAAGAGCGGGACGTTCCAATGGGCACTGTCGAGCTGGGGATGATGCTGGAAGTGCCATCGGCTGCTTACGCCATTGACCAGCTGGCAGACTATGCGGATTTCTTCTCTATTGGCAGTAACGATCTGGCGCAATACTTTCTTGCCTGTGACCGGGGTAATGATCAGCTGGCTCATCTTTACAGTAATTATCACCCATCCTTTATCCGCTTTTTAAATGCCATTACGTCGGAGGCCCGCAAGGTCAATCGCTGGGTTGGCATTTGCGGTGAGATGGGGGGGGATCCTGCATTATTGCCACTGCTGGTAGGCCTGGGTATTCATGAAATATCCATGGCATCACCGGGCATTCTTGCTGCGAAAGCAGAAGTGAGCAAGCTGGATGCTGACCTCTGTAAAGCCTTGCTTCAGAAGGTTATGGAGTGTCGTGATGTTCATCAGGTGAAAGACGTTTTGCAGGTGTTCAGATGCAGCAACAGCCCAAAACCCATTCTGGATGCCTCGTCTATTGTGCTGGGCAGTGAGGCGATCTCAAGAGAAGAGGTGATTAAAGAACTCTCAGGCCATATGCAAGTCACAGGCCGTACAACCGATGCCAGGGGGCTGGAAGAAGCGGTGTGGCAGCGTGAAGATGTATTCAGTACCGGGCTGGGCTTTGGTATTGCGGTGCCCCACTGCAAGAGTGATGCGGTAGAGCATAACAGCATCAGTTTTATGAAACTTAATCAGCCTGTTGACTGGCATGCCCACGATGGGCAGCGAGTGGATATGGTTTTCATGCTGAACATTAAGGCCAGTGATGCCGCGGCGAATGAGCATATGAAAATTTTTGCCCGGCTGGCCCGGAAAATCATGCATGAGGATTTCAGGAATACTCTTAGGGCTTACCAGCAACCTGATGCACTTCTGGATTTTCTGAAAGAAGAGCTGGAACTGGCCTGACGTTGATTATGAATGGTGCTTTGAAGTGACTGATCGATTTAGAGTATCAGCCACTTCATAGCGTGTGCAGTCATTAGTGCTTATCGAAATCCCTTATGTCCGACTATAACAACTCAACCCAACGTTCAGTATTTGGGTTATTGAGTGCTGTGTTTTTTATCTGGGGATGCCTGACTTCCCTGAATGGCGTATTGGTTCCTTATCTCAAAAATGTCTTTGGATTAAGTTATACCGAGTCGATGCTGGTGCAGACTGCGTTTTATCTCGCTCCGTTTCTGGCCTGCCTTCCAATGGCTTCTTTAATAAAGGCTGTGGGTTATAAGAAGGCACTGGTTTCCAGTTTATTGTTAGTCGCTGCAGGCTGTCTTTTATTTATACCAGCATCCTATATGGCATCTTTCAGTATGATCCTGATGGTTATTTTTGTAACCGCTATGGGCATTGCATCCATTCAAGTCGTTGCCAATCCCTGCATAGCCATGATCGGCCCGGAAAAAGAGGCATCATCGAGGTTGTCACTGGCATCAGCGGCTAACTCTCTGGGAACAACAGTGGCACCATTCGCTGGCTCATTATTCCTGTTTTCCACATCGGTTATGGATACCACGCCAGCACTGTCAAGAATGGCGGTGCCTTATGTTGTTTGTGCCCTGGTGGTTATAGCTATAGCCGGGCTGGTTTTAAGGCTGAATATTCCAGAACCAAACGATGAGCAGACGTCAGAGCCACGAATCAAACGCCGAACCTGGCATTATCGCCATCTGAATTTTGGGATACTGGCTATTTTCTGTTATGTCGGCGTGGAAGTGAGTGTTGGAACTTTCATTTTAAGTTATTTCAGTACTGATAGCCTGGGAGGGATGACGCTGCAATCTGCCGGGAAACTGGTGGCCATCTATTGGGGCTGTGCCATGGCTGGCCGTTTAGCGGGAAGTTTGATTTTCCAGAAAGCTGAGGCCCAGACCGTGCTCATGTTTTCAGCCTTCTCTGCCATTCTGTTACTGATGGTGGTTATGCTGTTGCCAGGGCGTTTGGGTGTGATCGCCTGTATTACGATTGGCCTTGCCAATTCAATTATGTATCCGGCGATATTCTCTCTTTCTCTGAGAAATCTGGGTAGTCTTGCAGGTCAGGCGTCTGCGCTGTTAGTCATGGCCGGTGTTGGTGGTGGTTTGTGGCCTTTAATACAGGCAGTGGTCGCTGACCGATCGGGTTTGCTCGCTTCTTTTATCGTGCCCGTCGTGGGGTACATTGTGATAGCCGTGTACGGTGCTTTTGGGTATAAACCAGTGACTGGGCTCGACGAAAAGACACTATCCATACAGGATAATTATCTTGGAAACGACTTTGCGTCTACTGAGCTGTGAATAACATCATTGAAAACAGACGTTTTTTGCAAGCCAGAAGGCGTCTGAACCCGAACGATCAGGCATGCCCGAATCGTGTCATTGACGTGTATCCGGGTCAGCTGGCTTCTGATCTATCAGGGAGAATAGCTGGAGTAAATTATTCGTTGTAGTGGACAGCTCGGGATGCCGGGCTTCCAGTAAACCCGGCTCGTCATCATTTTTCACCGCATCAAAACAGTTAATCAGATTGCTCAGGCACTTGTGTAACGTCACCATAGGGGCTTTCAACGACAAGTGATATTTCTTCATCACGTCTTTGAATAGTGTTGGCCAGGAGCATTCAGCTCTTATGGGTATCTCCTCGCTCCATTTATCCCAGGAAAACGTCTGCTTTTTATGCATCAGGCGCCCAAGAATAAAGTCTTTAATGCGGGCGACTGTTTCAGGTGTGAGATTTTGTTGGCCTGGAGCTGAGAACAGGGCTCCGATAATGTCTTTCAATTGTATGGCAATACGGTCAATAAATGCTTCTGAAAAACGGTACTTGAAAATGAGCAGCAGTAATTGGCTGAATTGTGTTTCATTCCGGAAATACTGTAATTCCCAGGGTAATAGGAAGGCATCTCCGAAGTCGAGCAGGTGCAGATTGCCATTACTAAAAAGGCCATTGGCCGGATGCATGTCGCCATGAACCAGTCCTGTACTACAGGCTATCAACAACCAGTTGTCCAGCATGTTCAGGATCATTGTCCGGGCGGAAGCTTTATCGGACTGCATCAGTTCAGAAATACTCTGCCCCTGGATAAACTCCATTACCAGAAGATCATGGTCACATAGCGCCTGAGTAATGTCCGGAACCATTACCTTGTCATCAAGTTTCAGACACTGGATGGCATGCTTGAAATACAGGATATAGCGACCCTCCCGGGTTAAATCCATTTCAGATGCAATATTGGTGATTTTGGCATTAATCTGCTCAGTCAGTGCTTCTTTGGTTTTTGGGGATGTCTGGTTGACGACGATGGTCAGTAGTTTAGAGAGCAGTGCCTGGTGTTTCCTGATGTCGGCCATAATGCCTGGACGCAATACTTTTACTGCCACAACCTGATTATTCGTTAATTCCGCTTTGTGAATCTGGGCAATCGAGCCGGTTTTAACGGGCTCAGGTTCGAATGATTTGAAGGTATCCTGCCAGCAGCGATTGTTTCGGGCCAGCGATGCGGTGACGGGTGCAATTAAAAGTGTTCACCAAGCGAATTTCACCACAAGAATAGTATTTTCCAATCCCAAAATGAGCCTGAAAAGAGCATAAGCCAGTGATTTCAGGCCTTCCGTTCAAATATGTGTTTAAACAGTGATTCTCTGGCGTCCTGAAGCTTCTGAGCCGCCTCGTTATCACTCATTGATTCTGCCTTTGACTCAAGTGCATGCGGCGGAGTTCCTTCCTTCAAATATTGCGCCCAGTCAGGCAGGGATTTCAGCTTTTCAAAAGGCGTCATCATATTTTCATACAGGTACTTCTTTTTCTCTTTGCCTTTTTCATCGGTAATGGTCGTTGGGAAAAAACAAGGCCTGTGAAAGTTAATGTACGGTGTCAGGTAATTCTTGTTGAACTCATTAACGGCTGCAGCATGATGCTGTGGTATATGAGCATAGCCCAATACTTTTCTGATAATCTCTCCGTTTTTTGATTCAACAAGCGCATTGTCGTTTGTTTTACGTGACCTGGATTTCGTGAATTTTATGTGGAGACTGTCCAGTAATCCTGCCACCTGATAATTGATGTATTCAGAACCGTTATCAGAGTGAAAACTCTGTATTTTAAAGGGGAAAGTCGCCAGCAACTCTTCAAGCACAGGTATCAGAAAGTTCTCGTTTATACGTTCAACTGAGCAAACCACCTGGAACTGGGTAACCTCATCGACAGCATTGATGTGATACAGCCCTTTGATCTTATCCTGGTCTCCCTGATGCACCGTATCAATTCGGATGTAACCAGGCTGCCCATTCGGTTGAGGCTTACGTCGGGTACCAATCGCTCGTTTTACCGGGCGAGTGACGTTTTTATATTGACGAACTGCCTGATAGGTCTTTGACTGACGCAGGTTGTAGATGTGTGAGACCGAGATGCCTGATAACCTTTCATAACGATGATCGCCACGCTGATAGGCCCGCTCACAGATCTTTTTTATTGCCGGCCCGTTAAGGCCATTGTGAAGCCGTTCTGTCTCGGCAAGCAGACGAATATCAGCCTTGGTATACCGCTGCTTGAACCCCTGAGTTGTTCGTTGTTTGCGCTTGAGGAAGCCACGGCTGAGGTATTCCTTGATCAGGCGGGTTATCTGGGCTCTGGAATAGCCTGATGCCGTGGCCAGGTATCGCTTGATCAGACCTTTCTCCGGCTTGCTCAGGGTGCGGTATCGAAAATGACTGAGGGTGACTTCAATCCATTGATAACATTCACTTTTTGACTCCCACCCTGGCTCCATTCCGGTGGTAGTCTGGAGCAATTCCTCAACCTGTTTAAGGGTTTTGATGAGCCGTGTATTCATTATGATTTTCATCCAGTAATCATGGACGAAAGATCAAAAATCACAGGCTCATTTCATGTTGGAAATATGGGGCTCCTTCAGGCTCATTTCATATTGGAAGAGACTAGAATCTTAAAGTTAGACAATACTGTGTGAATATTCCCAATACTCGCATCAATATAACTGCCTTTCACCACCCCTATCAGGAATATGCCGACTCGTAAAAAATGCCCAAAACCTGAATGATCGTCCACTGCCTTTCCTTCAAACCAACCATATGCCGCTCCTGATTATTGACCGTTAACACACTAATTCCCTGGAAACAGAAGAACACCCATCGTGCAGTGGGCGTCTGGCACGGCTTTTTCTTCTGGTTTGGGAAGAACCTGCTTTGCCTTTTCAGTTCATGCCTGATCCTGTGTTGGATAGCAGCATAGACCATCAGACACAGCGTCATCACCATGAGCAGGGCTTCTATGCGTTCCGCTTTCTTCAGATAGAGTGAAGATACCAGAAAATCAGGACTTTTCAGGAATCTAAAGCCGCCTTCAACCTGTTGTTGAGACTTGTAGGTAGACAACAGTTCACCGGCATTCAGACTATCCTGATTCAGTTCATTGGTGCCCAGGATAAAACAACCCAGTGAGGCCTCTGCATTCTCCCTTGCCTCGCAGAAAACAAAGCATCCGGCCTGCACAAAGTATTCGAAGTGATCAGGCTGGCTATCCGACGATGGGCGCCCTTTGCCTGAGTAGCAGGGTTTACAGATAATCTCAGGTTCCGTTTCACTCTGGCAGAGTTTTGATTGTTTCTGCCATAAGGCAAAAGCCTTCAATGCATCGTCCTGGCACAGAAAGGCCTTTTTACCCAGTTTTTCCAGATCACGAGCCTCTTTCAGTGACTGCTTCTGCATCTTCCTGGTCAGCGTTTTCTGCTCACTGAGCCTGCGCTTTTTATTGAGAAACAAGAGCCATCTCTGTTGAACATCTCCGTAGCAGGAAGGTACTTCGGCAGAATAATAATCCTCATAGCCTTCAACAGGCTCCAGTGACATGGTAGGCGCTTTGCCGACTAACTCCTTTGCATCCTTGATATTCAAAGGAACCCGGGAGATAAACAACTGTTTTTGCTCATCAAGCGATCGAAGGGTTTCGGCAACGTACATTGCTGCGTCAGCGACCAGGTAGCGGCTATTCAAAGCCGCCTTAAAACACGACAGATGGTTTTTTATGATTTCCTGAAAGCAGGTTTTGTCGTTTACATTACCGCTGGCAGGTGCCATAAACACAGGAATACCCGCCTCATTTTCGGTCATTAACTGCAGGACAACCTGATTCAGGTCTGGCCGGTGGTCACGACTGTAACCTCGGCAGATATGGATACAGTTCAAGTCGTCAGGGTCTTCATCACTGTTATAGACACCATCCACATGAAAGCTGGTTCCATCCAGATTTAATGCCTTGCAGGGCAATTTCAGATGGTTAACAACCTTAAGAGCCAGGTTCAGGTACAAATCACTGACACCAGCGTCGTACAGGCTGTCGAGAGCTTGACCAAGTATCTTGTCGTTTAAGTGTTCAGCTTCGATGCCTTCCCCGATAAGGCGATCAATCGGCTTGTCCTCGAAAAACTCAGGGAACATGTACAGCGTCTGCCCTGTAAAGCCCAACCCGTTTATGATCATTGCGACCACAGCCTGCCCAATGGTGACATTACGCTCATCAGCGTCATTTGTTATACGCGCATCGATGTATTCGGCTATCTTTAGTTCCCGGCACATGGCGGCAACTAGTCCGAGGTGGTTCAGGTTCTTACTTTGGTATTGAGCGGGCAGCATGTTGGTGTTCCTGAATATCTGATCAGTCCTTTGACAACAGGATTCAGGAAAATATCAATCGGGGTGGTGAAAGGCAGTTAGATTGATGTGCAGGGGGAATAAATATTTCCGCATAAACAACTACCTGTATATATTTCATTCATTATTGTCTTCACTTATTTTACCAACACTGATTCCTCTTTAAGGAATACACATGAAACCTGATACAGCTAGGAAAGGT
>CBDHDM010000096.1:0-9711 GCA_965261315.1 Endozoicomonas sp.
TAGCATCCGCATTATAAGACTTACTGAGGTTATCCAGATTTCTTGAGAGACTGAACTCGCCAGCATTGAAGTCATCAATAAAAACGCTATCCCGCATTTTAATTTCGATCAAATCATAACCAATATCCGATAAAGCGGATGAAAGCTGTTCTCCAATAACACGTCCAAGTGTTGTTGTATTACTAAGCTGGTTAATATCAGCAAGACTTGTCGAGAGAATAGTAGCCCCAACCGGTAGTTCGTCCTGTGCTTTTTTAGCCATAGCAGTCGCTGCTACCTGACTAATTTTCACAAGATCAATTCTCTCAGGCTGTTTGTAGCTTTTGCTCGAACACCCTGCCATCAGAACGGTAGAAAGCAGTGTGATGATAATTTTTGCAGTGAGAGACTTCATTACTTTTCAACTCCCTGCCCATCATTGCTGGTCAGATTAACAACTGCTGACTCTCTGTACTGCCTCATCGCCATATTGGGAATATAGTAAGAGTTAGTTTCTGAAAATTGAACCTGATAGCCGTCAACAATACGGGTTGTAATCACCACCTCTGTATTGGTTTTGGAGGGGAACATTTTGCTGACGTCATAAGCTGCCGCCAGTGGGATTACGCTATAGCCAAAACCTTCAGCAAAAGTCAAATCATCACCAAACTCAGCCAATGCCCAAAGGAAACCAGCAGTTCCTGTGGTGGCAAAGTTTGTGCCTGCATCTCTATCTTTTGAATGTCTGACAACCTGAACATCCAGCTCCATTGAAAGTCTGGTTGAGCTTGAGGTCATCACCATTGCACCACGTTTGACCAAAGCACTGGATACTTGCTGTGTGAATACTTTGCTAAAGGTTGACTTATTCTGCTCCAGATCGATATAGACAGGCTGAGAAGCAAGGTTTGCATTAGCCATAATCTGTCCGGATAAATGCTCGGCTATCACTCCCCAATGTTGAGCAGATTGAAGTTTGACCTGAGGAGTTTGACCTGAGGAGTTTGATCAACGGTTGTTGCTTTCGGAATTGGAGAACACCCCACTGCCGCTAACAGACACGCGACCAGCACTGGGTACATAACTTTTCTGTTCACAAATGCATCCTTAACTTTGCTTTTTTACATACCATACGGCATGTTTTGTGTTTCTTTTCATAGGTTTTACGACCCAAAAGGATTGTACATACTCCTATACTTCAGAAAAACAAAAAAACAAGACAAATGAACCAAAGTAAATATTTTTCTACGCTCCTGATAATAGAATTTTTATTCAATCGCTAACAGCTTAAGGGTAAGAAGGTACCCGTCGCTGTCCTCTGGATAAACAAAACCACTTGATGGCGCACCAAATCAAGGCATTCATAATGACCATATGGTCATGTATTATGTCGGCGACAAATGACGTATTCAGTGAAATACATTGCTACTAACTAAGAGTAGTGGCACAGGTTTTGCCATTGATCCCCAACAAATAAAAGATCCCAGGTAATAAAAAGGCGCAAGGCTGTAATATGCAATCATCATCTGGCCAGACAGAGAGCAACCAAAGCAGTGACCTTTGGAGCCCAAACAGCCATGAGCAGAAAATGTCGCTCACCTCGGCCCGTAACAATGACGCTGGTGTTCAGAAGAATGAAATTGTCATTGAAAAAGCACCCTCATCGGGCTGGCGTGCCGGGATAGAAGTAGAACTTAAACACCTCAATGGTCGAACCCTGATGGGACGGACCCGTCACTATGGCCCTTTGCGAATTCAGCGTCCCTTCTGGCCAGAAGGCAATGACCTGACTCACCTTTATATTTTGCACCCCCCGGGTGGTCTGGTTGCCGGAGATGAACTGATACAACAGTTTTCCATCAGACAGGGTGCTGCCGGTCTGGTCACGACACCTGCAGCCGGAAAAGTCTACTTTAACGGCAATGGCCAGCTACAAAAGCAGATCACCAGCATCACGGTAAGTGACATGGGTTCAATGGAATGGCTTCCCCAGGAAACCATTTTATTTAATGGCGCTATTGCCGAGCTGAACACGTCCATTGATCTATCCGGCAGTGGCCAATACGCTGGCTGGGATATTATCTGCCTTGGCCGAACCGCCAGTGGCGAACAATTTACCCAGGGAAAACTCACTCAAAACTTCAGCCTGACCCGAGACGACAAACCACTATTCCGGGAACGATTGCAGTTTGATGCTCAGTCAGGAGTGACCCGTTCATTGTTAGGACTTAATGGCTGTACTATCTTCGGTACATTTTTAATGACATTGGACAAAGCACCAGATACCACTGAGTTACAACAATACCTTGAAGAACAAAACTGGCATCGTGAAACGGCCATAACCTATAAAGCCGGTGTTTTTATTGCACGCTATCTTGGCAACTCATCAGAACAGGCTCGCACTGTATTTACCCACTTATGGCAGAAGACCCGGCCATTCTTTAACGGCCGGAAAGCGTGCCAGCCAAGAATCTGGAATACCTGAAACAAATACAGCTCAAATAAACAGGACCTCATTATGGAACTCACCCCTCGGGAAAAAGACAAACTGCTTCTCTATACCGCAGCATTAGTTGCCGAACGTCGTTTGAATCGTGGTGTGAAGCTTAACTACCCCGAATCGATTGCACTGATTTCCATGAACATTATGGAAGGCGCCAGGGATGGCAAGTCCGTTGCCCAGTTGATGAATGAAGGCCGTGAGGTCATCACCCGTGAGCAGGTTATGACGGGTATTCCGGAAATGATCCACGAGGTACAGGTCGAAGCCACTTTCCCCGATGGCACCAAGCTGGTTACCGTCCATAACCCAATAGCGTGAGGAGTTATCATGATACCTGGAGAAGTGATTGCCTCCGCAGAGCCCATCGAAATAAATGCTGGCAGGGAAACCTTAACGATATCGATCGCCAACACGGGAGACCGTCCGATTCAGGTGGGTTCTCACTACCACTTTTATGAAACCAATCCCGCGCTCTCTTTTGACCGCTCCAAGACCCTGGGTTTCCGATTGAATATCCCGGCGGGAACTGCAGTCCGTTTTGAACCCGGACAGGACCGCCAGGTAGAGCTGGTGCGTTATGCCGGTAAAGGTCGAATCTTTGGTTTCCGGGGCGAAATCATGGGGCAACTGCCAGAGTCAGAGGATGCATGATGACGGTTAATAACCATGGGCCTAAAAAAAGAACAATGATGGATCGTCAGACCTATGTGGACATGTTCGGCCCGACCGTCGGTGACAAAGTGCGCCTGGGAGACACAGAACTGTTTATCAGCCCGGAAAAGGATTTCACCGTTTATGGCGATGAGGTGAAATTTGGCGGTGGTAAAGTTATTCGTGATGGTATGGGGCAAAGCCAGCAGCCAGGTGCTGAAGTCGTCGACACCGTGATAACCAACGCCCTGATTCTTGATCACTGGGGTATTGTTAAAGCCGATATCGGGATTAAAAGCGGTCGAATCCAGACGATAGGCAAAGCAGGAAACCCGGATGTTCAGGAAGGTGTGGATATCGTTATTGGTCCGGGTACCGAAGTCATCGCCGGTGAAGGTCAGATTGTGACCGCGGGCGGTGTTGATGCCCATATCCACTTTATCTGCCCACAACAGATCGAAGAAGCCTTAACCTCGGGAGTCACCACCATGCTGGGTGGTGGAACCGGTCCGGCAACCGGCACGAATGCCACCACATGCACGCCGGGTAGCTGGCATATCAGCACCATGCTCAAGGCTGTGGATAACCTGCCCATGAATATTGGCTTTCTGGGTAAGGGCAATGGCAGCCTGCCAGAAGCACTGGAGGAACAAGTCGTTGCAGGAGCCATGGGGCTGAAGCTCCATGAAGACTGGGGAACCACTCCGGCATCCATCGACTGCTGTCTGACCGTCGCAGAAAAATACGATATACAGGTTGCCATTCATACCGACACACTGAATGAGTCCGGCTTTGTGGAAGATACGCTGGCCGCCTTCAAGGGACGGGTTATCCACACCTATCACACGGAAGGCGCCGGTGGTGGTCATGCCCCCGATATCATCAAGGCCTGTGGTGAAAGCTATGTACTGCCATCGTCTACTAATCCAACACGCCCTTACACCGTTAATACGGTGGATGAACACCTGGATATGTTGATGGTCTGCCACCATATGGACCCCAATATTCCCGAGGATGTGGCATTCGCGGATTCCCGCATTCGTCGGGAAACCATTGCCGCTGAAGATATTCTTCATGACCTGGGTGCATTCAGCATGATTGCATCCGACTCGCAAGCCATGGGACGAGTAGGTGAAGTGGTCAGCCGAACCTGGCAAACCGCCCATAAGATGAAAGTCCAGCGAGGCCTGCTGCCTGAAGATGAGAACGGAGGTGTGGATAACTTTCGCGCACGGCGCTATGTGGCCAAATACACCATTAACCCTGCGATTACTCATGGGATTGCCCATGAGGTCGGATCCATTGAGCCCGGAAAACTGGCTGACCTGGTGCTCTGGAAACCGGCATTTTTCGGGGCAAAACCAGCACTGGTATTGAAGGGCGGCGCCATTGCCACCGCGCCCATGGGGGATCCCAATGCTTCTATTCCAACACCGCAGCCCGTTCATTATCGCCCTATGTTCGCGGCCATGGGGCAAGCTGCGGCTGCCACATCGTTGTCGTTTGTTTCACAGGCAGCCCTGGAAGCCGGTATTGGAGAAAAGCTGGGACTGAAAAAGACACTCTCCGCGGTCAAAAATACCCGGACGGTGAGCAAAGCAGATATGGTGCTCAACACCTGGCAGCCCAATATGGACGTCGACCCGGAAACCTATGAAGTCAGAGCCAATGGAGAGCTGCTGGTGTGCGAACCTGTCGACGTCGTCCCGCTGGCTCAGCGATATTTCTTATTCTAAAAACTGAGGACCGTTTATGTTGAAGTTAACCGAGCGCCTCCCAAAAGAGAGCAGTCAGTTTACCGATGAACTTCTGCTCCCTTTTGACGAACGCAAACGTGGGCGACTGAAAGCCATTACAGTGAATGGACAGCAGGCAGGCATCTTTATCGAACGTGGCGACGTGATGCGTGATGGCACTTTGCTCCGCTCAGAATGCGGTGAAGTGGTTCGCATTACAGCAGCCGATGAAAACGTCACAACCGCCTACAGCGCTGACCCTCTGACCTTTTCCCGCGCTTGCTATCACCTGGGTAACCGCCATGTTCCTCTGCAAATAGGCGCCAAATGGCTGCGATATCAGGTAGATCATGTTCTGGATGAGATGGTCATTCTGCTGGGATTGGAGCTGCATCATGAACAGGCGCCTTTTGAGCCAGAAAACGGTGCCTATGCCAAAGGTCACTCCCACCACAACAGCCATGACGGACACGGACACGGACACGGACACGGACATCATGAGCATCACCACTGAGTCACTGCTGGGTCTGCTGCATCTCGCCAGCCCCGCACTGCCGGTGGGAGCCTTTGCCTATTCCCAGGGACTGGAGACGGCCATCGATCGCCAGTGGTGTTATGACCGGAAAACCACCGGTGACTGGATCAGCGAACTGATGCAGCAGGGCATGGCCCGGTTGGATGTGCCCGTTTTTTTCCGGCTATACGATGCTCTCTTAGCAGAAGATCAAAAGCTGGTAGCTCACTGGAATGACACCCTGCTGGCTTTCAGGGAAACCCGGGAATTGTACGATGAGGACTGTCAGGTTGGCCGTGCATTCTCTGTCTGGGTAAAGGCCATGTACCCGGATGAAATACGATCCGACTGGCTGCATTCTCCCACGCAAGTCGCCATGTTTGCATTATCTTCACTGTGCCATGGCCTTGATAAGAAAACAGCCGCAACCGGGTTACTCTGGTCATGGTGTGAAAATCAGGTAACCGCAGCGACCAAGGCAGTACCCCTTGGTCAAACGGATGCTCAACATATTTTAAAGCGTCTGATCAGCGAGATAGAGCCGGCACTCTCGATTGCCATCTCCCTTGGGGATCATGAGATTGGTAACAACCTGATGCATTACGCCATGGCCAGTGCCTGGCATGAGCATCAGTATTCAAGATTATTCCGGTCGTAACCAGGCAACTTATTCAGCTCTAAGAAGGACAAAAACAATGACAACATCAAGAACGCCACAAACCCTGCGTGTTGGCGTTGGTGGTCCGGTGGGTTCCGGAAAAACAGCATTGCTGACCAAACTGTGCGCCGCTATGCGTGACCACTACAATCTGGCCGTGGTCACCAACGATATTTATACCAAAGAAGACGCTCAGTTCCTGGTGCGAAATGAGGCTCTGGATGAAGACCGCATCATCGGTGTCGAAACCGGGGGGTGCCCACACACAGCCATTCGTGAAGATGCCTCAATGAATCTGGCGGCGGTTGATGAACTGTGTCAACGCCACCCGGGCCTTGAACTGGTTCTGGTTGAATCCGGAGGCGATAACCTGAGCGCAACCTTCAGTCCGGAGCTGTCCGACCTCACCCTTTATGTGATTGATGTTTCTGCCGGGGATAAAATTCCACGCAAGGGGGGCCCGGGTATTACCCGTTCAGACCTGCTGATCATCAACAAAACGGACCTTGCCCCTCATGTAGGAGCCTCTCTGGAAGTGATGAATCGGGATGCCCGAAAAATGCGGGGAGACCGGCCGTTTTTCTTCACTAACTTGAAAGCAGACGACGGCGTTCGGGAGATCATCGACTTTATTATCGATAAGGGCATGCTGGACGCCAAAATGCCGGAAGAAGCCACTACAGCTTGAAATAATTAATCGTATAACTAATCAGAAATCCAATAAGGAACACAATGATGAAAACCAGATTACTGTCAGTTGCCTGTTTTAGTGCTCTACTCTCCAGTCAGGTAATGGCTCATCCTGGTGACCATTCGACAGGCAGCATTATGTCTTCTATCTGGCATCAGCTGACTGAGCCAGATCACCTGCTGTTTGCTGGTTTAGTAGCTGCGGCTGTTGTATTGGGGGTAAAGGTTTATCGAAAAAAGAAGGCCTGAGCCATTTAAGCATCGACCTTTGAAAAGGGTCGATGCCGCCCCATAATTAAATTCTGAAAATTCAATCAACGTTCTGACTCAGGGCCTGTCGAGTCAGGTGGCAGATCAGATAAAATATCCGGCATTCCTGGTAATTCAGGAGGCGTCCCTTCAGTACGCGCTTTTGCTTCTATATAGGCCTCACTTTTCGTGAGCTCAGAGGACAGGTGCTTTTTATAAATCCTCGGCTCACTGTTTATCTGCTTCCAGCTAAAAGGGACTACTTTTTTCAGCTCTACAAGGTTGATATTGCCTTCACTGCTACTTAATAAGTTTTGCAAATTCTGTCGTGTTTCAATTGTTAACTCTGTACTTAACTGACACCAGTCCTGCAAGCCATTTTGTAATAATTCAAAAGTCATGCTATCTCTTTTCAAGACTGGGAACTGATATTTCCCATCTTTGTAAGTCCAGTCTATACAGGCTAACTCCTCACTACTGAAACCATCACTCTCTTTTGCTTTGGAATATGGGCTTGCTCCTGCAATCCTATCCAACTTGATTACAAGATCTTCCAGTTTTTCCAGGTGCTGAGTGTGCCGCACAATATCCGAGGGAGATATTCGCTTAGGTTGTTTATCCAAACCAAAAAACTTATTACTAACCAAAATGCCTTCGCTGTCACTCCTATCCGGAACGTCTTCCAGTTCTGCAAATGGCAGTTCTTTAAATGCTTCTAACCGCACAGTCTCTTCTACGCCGGTTTGCTCCTGTATATAGCCATCCACATAAGAAGGTTCAACAGAGTCACCAGTTTTCAATGGCCTCTGATCAGTTTGTTCCAGAAAGCGTTGTGTAACAACAGGTTCTGTAGCAACAGAGCGATCACCAACATTCTGACCAGTTTGCTCCTGGTTTCCTACGTCCATAACAGGCATGTATTTTTCAACCTGAGACACAACTTTTACATCATAACCCTTGAATAAGGCCTTCAGTCCTTCCCATGCTGAAGCGAAACGGCCTACCCCGTCGCTCCGTGAAGCCGTATACGCTTCCGACATTGCCTTGAATCCGGCAGAGATATGATTGTCCATAGAGAGCCCATGATTCTGGTTGCATCATCATGGATTCATCGACTTACACCTGAAAGAGTTAAGCTGTACTAGTCATTCACCGTAAGCCAGTGAATCAACAGCCCCCTGACCACTGTGAACCCCACCTTCAGTAACCGATGATGGCTTACTGCGAATCAGGTAGCCTGCGTATCCCAGGTCACTGGTGAGGGAGTGTCCATCAAGATGCAGGGTAAACATGCCAATCTCACTGATCAGATCATCCACAGGTGTAGCCTCCCCCTTACGAACGACCAGAGCAGAGCGGGAACGATGCCGTGGATGCAAGCGGCGCATCAGTGACCATGCTGAATACTCTTCCTCCTGAAGCCTCTTCAGCTTGGGAAGAATGTCATGGCCAAACACACAGTGACCACCACCCTCACCCTGGTTTTTCAGTACCCAGTCCTTCGGATTCTGATGCTCAAACCAGGCTGAAGACTGATCATCAACCGGTTTCATTTCACCAAGGAAAGGCTTGATTCGGCTGGCTTCATCCAGAGTCAGACCAAACGCTGTCAGCTGTTCAGCCGTCATGGATGACAGCAGCATCTGCACCCCGCTTGCTGGTAGCCAGCTGCTGACTGACCGTGGCATTAATGGCAACTCGATGCTGCTCAATCATCACCCGGGTTTTAGCCAGCGCTTCACAGCAACGAACCTCTTCCAGATCATGGGCGACATAATCACAATGCTGATAGCCTGCACGCAGATAGATAGCATCCACTCCGCCAAGGCCTTCCAGCAATAACCGCTTGTTATCACCCGAAGACAGCTGGTCGTAGAGCTGCCGGAATGTCCGGCGTACCGTTTTTACGCCCTCCTGCTGGATGGCTTCCTCCAGTAAGTGTTGGTCATAGACATTATCTTCATCAGGCTGAACCACCATAATAAACAGTGGCTGATCCACCTCACCGGACTGTGCCCGGACAGTCTTGGCCGCGCCAGCAATGCCTTTGGCAAGATTTTCGATGCAATAATTAGGCACCAGCTCCATTGAGCCAGTTTCTGACCAGCTTTGAAAAGCGGCCGGCCACTGATACTCAAGATAATGATGCAACTCATGAGCTCGCTGGCCAAAAGGCCCCATACCGGCAGCGATACCATTAAACTCAATCAGCTTGGGCCCATGTTCAGCATCATCCATAAAGTCCGTTCTCATCAGCAACATGGGAATCCGTTCTGCTGGCACTGAGCTGTGGTGAATGGCCTGATGAAGTTCCAGCAGACTGGCAAAAAAAGGATCTGCATTGCGCTCTCCAGAACAGAGGGGTTCGATGGCCTCAACCAGGAACTCATGGTTCTCCGAGACACCATGAATCAATTTACCCATGAGCGGCACAATGGATTTCAGCAGTTCAAAGCGCTCACGCCTGATCAATGTCGGGGCAAAACTGAAAGCACAGTGCACTGCCGACTCTTTCGAGGTTTTCAGTGCCATTCCATGCAGTAAAGACCACTCAATGGCGTCCTGAACAGCAAAGGCAATCATGGTTTCTTTCATGGCTCTATCCCGAGTGCGTGAAAAGAGAAGGTTGTGAATTATGGCGCAATTTTGCAACACGCAAAGCGGCTGGTTATCAATGTGCACGGCTGTCTAAATGACAGGTTTGGCTAAATACCCGCTCATCATCTGCCGA
>CBDHDM010000097.1:7500-8653 GCA_965261315.1 Endozoicomonas sp.
GAAGTGCTGATACCAAAAGAGTCTTACGTAAGAAAACATATGTAGATCGTGTTGATGCAAAATTAATTGATAAACTACTTCCCAATCAATAAAACATGGCTAGAATTAAGAGAGCAGTACATGCTCGGAAACGCAAAAATGCCTATTTTAAGGCAGCAAAAGGGTATCGTGGTGGTCGGAGTAGGTTATTACGAACTGTTAAAGATGCAGTAGATCGTTCCAGAGAATACGCCTATCGAGATCGCAAGGTTCGTAAACGTGAATTTCGACGATTGTGGATTACTCGCATCAATGCTGCTGTCCGAGAATATGGACTTAATTATAGCACCTTCATCCAAAAATTGGAAATTTCTGGAATTAGCTTAGATCGTAAAACGTTAGCCTCTATGGCGTATGAAGACCCATCTTCATTCAAGCAATTAGTTGAGCAAGTAAAAGTTGCTTAACTTTATTTATCGAAAAGGGAAACGTTAAAATCTTTCTGCTTATGTGCCTTTCTAACTTCCTTCCTTTTTGTCCTTCATTTGCAAAATGAATTGATACCAGAATTTTGTGATCAATTTTTAATGCTTTGAGTCATTGACTGTTCAGCCTTCTTCATTTTTAAATTGAATAACGGATAACCGCTAATCTCATCGTTAATTTTAATTACGTGTCGTGATAGGCACTAATGTTGATCAGAAAACCCTTTGTTAAAAATTTCCAAAAGCCCAGACATCGTATGAGTATGATGAGCCTCCAATGATCCATAATTTATTGTCAAATACTACATTGGTATGATCTTTACGATTTATAAAGCGACTGTTATCTTTGGCTTTTTCTTCGATCCATGTTTTCCCATCGATACTGCTCCACATATCGTTTTTGCTCAATCCATCAAAGCCTCCAAGTACCCATATTTTCCCAGCAAACACGATACTAGTATGCCCCTCACGTTTTGAAAAGCCAATGTTGTTATTCGCTTTTTCTTCGATCCATGTTTTCCCATCGATACTACTCCACACATCGTTTTTGCGCCCTCCATCAAAGCCTCCAATGATCCAAATTTTCCCAGCAAATACGATACTAGTATGCCCCTCACGTTTTGAAAAGCCAACGTTGTTACTCACTTTTTCTTCGACCCATATTTTCCCATCGATACTACTCCATACAT
>CBDHDM010000098.1:5000-8193 GCA_965261315.1 Endozoicomonas sp.
AGCCGTAGGGAAACCGAGTCTTAACAGGGCGAACGTTCTTAGGAACAAGAGTTGCTGGGATTAGACCCGAAACCGGGCGATCTATCCATGGGCAGGTTGAAGATTGAGTAACATCAATTGGAGGACCGAACCGACTATCGTTGAAAAGCTAGCGGATGACCTGTGGATAGGAGTGAAAGGCTAATCAAGCCCGGAGATAGCTGGTTCTCCTCGAAAGCTATTTAGGTAGCGCCTCGTGTATCACCATTGGGGGTAGAGCACTGTTTGGGCTAGGGGGTCATCCCGACTTACCAACCCCATGCAAACTCCGAATACCAATGAGTGCAATCACGGGAGACACACGGCGGGTGCTAACGTCCGTCGTGGAAAGGGAAACAACCCAGACCGTCAGCTAAGGTCCCAAAGTTCTAGTTAAGTGGGAAACGATGTGAGAAGGCCCAGACAGCCAGGAGGTTGGCTTAGAAGCAGCCACCCTTTAAAGAAAGCGTAATAGCTCACTGGTCGAGTCGGCTCGCGCGGAAGATTTAACGGGGCTCAAACTAGACACCGAAGCTACGGGTACATTTTATTTCTTGTAAATAGAGTGTGCGGTAGAGGAGCGTTCTGTAAGCCGTTGAAGGTGTATCGGGAGGTATGCTGGAGGTATCAGAAGTGCGAATGCTGACATGAGTAACGACAAGGGGAGTGAGAAGCTCCCCCGCCGGAAGACCAAGGGTTCCTGCGCAACGTTAATCGGCGCAGGGTGAGTCGGCCCCTAAGGTGAGGTCGAAAGACGTAATCGATGGGAAACAGGTCAATATTCCTGTACCCCTTTTGACTGCGACGGAGTGACGGAGAAGGCTAGGTCAGCGCGGCGTTGGTTGTCCGCGTTTAAGATCGTAGGCTGGGGACCCAGGCAAATCCGGGTCCTCAAGGCCGAGAATTGATGACGATGATCCAAGGATCAGAAGTGATTGATGCCCTGCTTCCAGGAAAAACTTCTAAGCTTCAGGTCAGAAGGGACCGTACCCCAAACCGACACAGGTGGTCAGGTAGAGAATACCAAGGCGCTTGAGAGAACTCGGGTGAAGGAACTAGGCAAAATGGCACCGTAACTTCGGGAGAAGGTGCGCCGGCTTTGGTGATCGGACTTGCTCCGTAAGCTGAGGCTGGTCGAAGATACCAGGTGGCTGCGACTGTTTATTAAAAACACAGCACTGTGCAAACACGAAAGTGGACGTATACGGTGTGACGCCTGCCCGGTGCCGGAAGGTTAATTGATGGGGTTACCTCACCCCCAAATTTTTTTTGCTGCAAGGCAAATGATGGAGCGAGCGAAGGAGTTTACAAAAGAGTAAATGACTGAGCGAGCGGAATCATTTAACGCAGTCAGCAAGAAAAATTTGGAGGTGAGGGAAGCTCTTGATCGAAGCCCCGGTAAACGGCGGCCGTAACTATAACGGTCCTAAGGTAGCGAAATTCCTTGTCGGGTAAGTTCCGACCTGCACGAATGGCGTAACGATGGCCACGCTGTCTCCACCCGAGACTCAGTGAAATTGAAATCGCTGTTAAGATGCAGCGTATCCGCGGCTAGACGGAAAGACCCCGTGAACCTTTACTACAGCTTCACAGTGGATTTTGATGTTGCTTGTGTAGGATAGGTGGGAGGCTTTGAAGCAGTGACGCCAGTTATTGTGGAGCCATCCTTGAAATACCACCCTGGCAATATTGAGGTTCTAACCCAGGTCCTGAAACGGGATCGGGGACATTGTGTGGTGGGTAGTTTGACTGGGGCGGTCTCCTCCCAAAGAGTAACGGAGGAGCACGAAGGTTGGCTAAGTACGGTCGGACATCGTACGGTTAGTGTAATGGCACAAGCCAGCTTGACTGCGAGAGGTACATCTCGAGCAGGTACGAAAGTAGGTCATAGTGATCCGGTGGTTCTGAATGGAAGGGCCATCGCTCAACGGATAAAAGGTACTCCGGGGATAACAGGCTGATACCGCCCAAGAGTTCACATCGACGGCGGTGTTTGGCACCTCGATGTCGGCTCATCACATCCTGGGGCTGAAGCCGGTCCCAAGGGTATGGCTGTTCGCCATTTAAAGTGGTACGCGAGCTGGGTTTAGAACGTCGTGAGACAGTTCGGTCCCTATCTGCCGTGGACGTTGGAAGTTTGAGAAGAGCTGCTCCTAGTACGAGAGGACCGGAGTGGACGGACCACTGGTGTTCGGGTTGTGTCGCCAGACGCATTGCCCGGTAGCTATGTTCGGACGGGATAACCGCTGAAAGCATCTAAGCGGGAAGCCCCCTTCAAGATGAGACTTCCCTGGGCACTAGATGCCCCTGAAGAGCCGTTAAAGACTATGACGTTGATAGGTTGGGTGTGTAAGTGCTGTGAGGCATTGAGCTAACCAATACTAATGACTCGTGCGGCTTGACCATATAACGCCAAAGCGATTTAGGAAACAGTTGACAGTGGTCAGTGACCCGTTGTCAGTCGAAGCCATACGCAAGTAGAGTGTTTAGCAAGAAAACAGCTTAATTACCGGATTCCAGATAAAGGACGAAAGTCTTTTATCAACAGTTTCGCCTGGCGACCATAGAAAGTTAGAACCACCTGATCCCATCCCGAACTCAGCAGTGAAATGACTTATCGCCGATGGTAGTGTGGGGTTTCCCCATGTGAGAGTAGGTCATCGCCAGGCACCCATTAGAAAACCCAGTTGAGTCATCAACTGGGTTTTTTTGTTTGCCCAGCGAAGCGGGCAAACCCGTCAGGCTGAAAGAAGCCTGAACCACCCCGACTGGGGGGAAGGTAATCCGAATGGCAAGGGCGTTGCTGGCCAACGGCAGGGTCTGAAGGAAGCCATAGGAAGTCAGAGGTACACAGCGTAAGCAAACCTGATTCGGCAGGTCGGGAGCGGCAAGCGTGCGAAATGGCGCGACGCCCAATACTCAGTCAGTCCCGATGTGTGTCTGAGGGTGGAATTTCTGGCAGGGATCCGTTTAGTAACTGGGGAAGCCTGGCACTAATTCCTGAGAAATCAGGGGCTGTTATTGCAAGAGGAGACTCAAGGGTAACAGTGGTGTGAGGTGGCAGATGAGCCCGTACGATTACATGGATGTAATCGGTAGACAATGCAGGAGCATACTTGTCGAGTAGTGTTGAAGCTTCGGCCTGAGAAAGCGGGTAACCGTCTGGAGGACAAAA
>CBDHDM010000099.1:0-38511 GCA_965261315.1 Endozoicomonas sp.
AGAATGTACATTGTCGGTTCGGGCAACCTATCGCAGGCTGAATAACAATATCGCCGTATCGATCTGGCGGAAGAATGGACACTTCCTCAGGGTAAGCCTGAAGGTATAGTGCGGCCTGTCTCCCATAACTATTAATTGATAACTTCTGGCTTTTGACAATAACGTCGTCGTTCAACGGAACACTGTTGATCCATTGATGAAATTGCTCATGAATTGCTTCAGCCTTCTTACTGGAAACTGGCCTGACCTCTGCCCCCATTACAATGGTGCCATCCATACATCGACGATAGAAAGACTCACTCTTTCTGAAAGAACACCAAAACCCCTCGCCATTCAAACGGGCAGAAACACTCTGCTCTTCGTCTTCCAGTTTACAGCCATCTTTTAACTGTCTGACTTCTATCATCACACAAATTCTGCCAAATACTTTTACCCACACCAATGAACAACATGGTTGAATCCTTACGCACAGTAAGATTAAATACCCATGCAACAAAAAAGGACAATAATTTGCAGCGATTCACAACACTACTTATCACCCTTCTTTTTGCCGGCCACCTGATGGCTCAACCACGCCTTTGCAAAGAGGTTGTCCTTACCGGCCACCCGGACCTTCCTCCTGTGGCATGGGGAGACTTCCAGAATACCCATGGCGCTGCTACCGAGCTGATTACCGAAGTTCTTGAACGACATGGTGTAACCGTTATTAACGATTATTTTGGCGGTGCAAATCGGGTCAACTATAAGCTACAGCAAGGCATCATCCATATTAATCCTGCCATGTCCTATCAGCAGAAATACCTGAAGGATATCCAGTTTCTGGAACCACCTATTTTCACCCAAAGCTATATGGTTGTTACGCGAAAGGATCGCCACTTTACTATCAGTCAGTGGTCTGATATGAAAAAACTGAAAGGTGTGACCCCAAAAAACCTCCGATTCAGTAAGCAGTTTAACCAGTATGCCAATAATCACCTGAACCTGGTAAGAACCTTCAATGCAAAGCAAGGTCTGAAAATGCTGAATGTGGGCAGAGTTGACTATGCCATTTACCCACAAACCCAGGGAGACCTGTTTATGTCCCTGCTGGATTTTGAAGGGCGATTTGAAAAGATGCCTGTCGAAATATCATCCTTTGAGCTTCATACCGCTATTTCCAGAAAATTGAATTGCCAGCTGCCCCTGGAAGCGATCTCAACCCAGCTCCAGAAATGGCAAAAATCGGGTTACACCGACAAGATAATAAACGACAGCCTGTACAAATGGATGGGCTTTAGTCTCGAAAAGCGAAATACCCCCTCGATGTAGCGCAGTGTATTTTCCCGACAAACCACACATCGGACAGAACATATATCTAAATACTATATACAAATATCACTTTATTATATTTAGTTGACTTAAATCATTCCTGAACCCTTCGCAGTTTTTTTAAAGTCGTTGACGAAATCACCCTATTACCAAGAAGATCTTCCATGAGCCTGACAAAAGCACCACCCATGCCTGAGGCAAAACCGGGCGATTCAAAACTAATGAATCGCTTCCTTAATGCCGTTGAAAAAGCGGGTAATAAACTCCCTGACCCGACATTGCTTTTTATTTATGGCCTGGTCATCGTTTGGGTGCTTTCTGCCCTGATGGCACAAATGAACCTGGATATGGTTCACCCGGCAACCGGTGAAACCGTCGCGGTAAACAACCTGTTGACCGGTTCAGCCCTTGCCACCTTTCTAGCCAGCATGGTCAAAAACTTTGCCGGCTTCGCGCCCATGGGCATCGTACTGGTGGCTATGCTGGGCATTGGTGTGGCGGAAAAGTCAGGCTTTATCAATACCGGCCTGAAGAAGCTACTGAGCGTCACTCCGGTACAACTGCTGACCCCCATGCTGATTCTTGTGGCCATTATCAGCCACACGGCAGCTGACGCCGGTTATGTACTGGTTATTCCACTGGGCGGCATTATCTTCCATGCGGCTGGCCGTCATCCTCTGGCTGGTATTGCGGCAGCATTTGCGGGTGTATCCGGTGGTTTCTCCGCTAACTTTATTCCGTCCGGCATTGATCCATTACTACAAGGCTTTACTCAGTCTGCTGCCCAGATCCTTGATCCCAGCTACCAGATGAACCCGCTGGCCAACCTGTTCTTCACCGGTGCCTCCAGCTTTATCATTGTTGCTATTGGCTGGTACGTTACTGACAAAATTATCGAGCCACGCCTGAAAAGCACCACCACTCTGGATGAAGATGCCGAGAAAGCACCTGACCTGAGCTCCTTCACCACTGAAGAAAGCAAAGCTTTTAATGCCGCCAGCCTCGCCATGCTGGCCGGTATTGCCCTGTTAGTTGCTGCCATAGTGCCAGAAACCTCACCACTGCGTTCTCCTGCCGGTGAGATTACGGCATTTTCCGCCCCGCTAATGCAATCTATCGTGCCGCTGATTTTTATCCTGTTTATCATTCCCGGTATTGTTTACGGTAAAGTATCCGGTAACTTCAAGAGCTCCAAAGACACTGTACTGGCCATGAACAGCACCATGTCTACTATGGGTGCTTATCTGGTCATGTCGTTTTTCTGCGCCCAGTTCCTGTATGCGTTCTCCCAGTCAAACCTGGGCACTGTTCTGGCGCTGAGCGGTGCTGGAGTACTTCAGTCCATGAACCTGCCGGGTGAAATCACCGTGGTTGGCATGATTCTGTTGACCGCTACGGTTAACCTGGTGATTGGTTCTTCTTCTGCAAAATGGGCGCTGATTGGGCCAATTCTGGTTCCTATGCTGATGGCGGTAGGCATCGCACCGGAGCTGTCTCAGGCGGCCTACCGTGTGGGTGACTCGGTTTCCAACATCATTTCCCCGCTGATGGTCTACTTCCCACTGGTGGTGGTTTACTGCCAGCGTTATGTGAAGAGCTCCGGTATCGGTTCTCTGGCTTCCATGATGATGCCTTACTCCATCACAATGCTGATCGGCTGGACCATCTTCCTGCTGGCTTACTGGGCACTGGGCCTGCCACTGGGCATTCAGGCTTCTTACACATACCCTGCGATGTAAGGTACTGTTTACAGTTAACACAAAGGGGAGCTTTAGCTCTCCTTTGTGTATAGTGTTTTTGGTTTCTAATCCCCCCCCTTCCTTTCCCCGTCCTTCCTGCAGTTTCCAGCCAAAGGGTCTATGCTTCCTACTGCTAAGGTTAATCAGTAATAAGAAATACGTTTGATGTAGAGGGGCACACCTATGTTTAATCTGATGAAAATACTGGAAGGAGTAACCTTAACCGGCTGGACTATTGCCGTTATCTGCCTGTTACTATGGATAATTCTCATCTATTACGCGGGGGTATTTACCGAAAGTCGCTGGGGTGATCGGGAATCGGGTGCTCTGGTTGGTTTCTTTGTACCGGGATTTATCTTTATGGCTTTACTTTATTGGATGTAAAACAGCGAGCCTGATGTTTCGCTGTATGACCCCGATGAAGCCTTTTAACTTAGTCGTCTGAATACTCTGAACCTGAATCAACTCTCCGTAAAATGGCACGACTTGAAAAATCACACCAATAGAATTTGAAAAATAACAAAAATACACCCAAGCTTGCCTTAGCTGATTCCCTTTCGTTGCTTTGTGAGTTGGCTACTGTCGTAAATTGAATAATGTCATTGATTTCAACGCCGCTGCACACCTGATTACCCAGCTCAATGAGATTTCCAGTTCAAGAACCCAGACACTTAAATTGACTTGGAATTTCTCCAGACAGGTCTTTCGTCAAACATCTTTGATCTCCTGCGCCACCGGATGAACGAGGTAAAAAATTATGGCTGACGCTCCTAAACCCAAAGGCAGTGCCACCAAACTGACGATCTTTACATTCGCCATAATGAATATCGTGGCAGTGGTGAGTCTTCGAGGATTGCCTGCTGAAGCTGAATACGGTCTTAGCTCAGTTTTTTATTATATTTTCGCAGCGGTATTTTTCCTGATACCGGTATCGCTGGTCGCTGCAGAGCTGGCTACAGGCTGGCCAGAAAAAGGCGGCGTATTCCGGTGGGTTGGTGAAGCATTTGGCCCTAAATGGGCGTTTCTCGCCATGTTTATGCTGTTCATTGAAGTCAGCGTCTGGTTTCCCACCGCGCTAACCTTCGGTGCGGTTTCTCTGGCGTTCATCGGTCCGGATCAAACGTGGGATGAGGCCTTATCGGCGAATAAGTTCTTTGTTCTTGCTATTGTTCTGGCCATTTATTGGTTGGCCACATTCATTGCCTTTCGCGGTGTCGATGCTTTCTCAAAAGTATCAAAATGGGGCGGCATGATTGGCACTATTATTCCCGCGATCATTCTGATCATTCTGGGTTTTAGCTATCTAGGCAGTAGCGAGCCTATTCACATCCAGCTGAAATGGGATGATGTCATTCCCGACTTCACCCACTTCAGTAATGTGGTGCTTGCTGCCAGTATCTTTTTGTTTTACGCCGGCATGGAAATGAACGCCATCCACGTACAAGAGCTGGATAACGCCACAAAATCTTACCCAATAGCCATTGCCATCGCCTCCATCGGAACAGTAGCCATTTTTATTTTAGGTACGCTGGCAATCGCCTTTGTTATTCCTCAGGCTGACATCAATCTTACCCAATCTCTACTGGTTGCGTACTTCGATATATTCCAGTGGGCGGGCATTGGCTTTCTGGCTCCCATTATGGCCGTGTGCCTTGCCATTGGCGTGCTGGCCGGTATTGTCACCTGGGTAGCAGGACCTTCCAGCGGTCTGTTGACCGTGGCCAAAGCGGGTTATCTGCCACAGTTCTGGCAATACACAAATAAGCACGGCATGGCAGCACACATTATGTTTCTGCAGGCAGGCCTGGTAACTCTGCTGTCCATCCTGTTTGTGGTGATGCCGTCAGTACAGGCTACTTACCAGATTCTCAGCCAGCTGGTGGTGATCCTCTATCTGGTCATGTATTTACTGATGTTTTCCGCCGCTATCTATCTGCGATTCTCGCAACCCAATCGCCCACGTCCATACAGCATGCCTGGCGGTAAGACCGGTATGTTTATCATCGGCGGAATTGGGCTCATCGGTTCGTTAATTGCTTTTTTGTTCAGTTTTATTCCACCGGACCAAATCGCTGTCGGCAGTCCAACAACGTATGTGTTGATTTTGGTCGCATTGACTCTATTATTTGTCACTCTCCCCTTTATCATTTATGCCAAACGTAAACCTCACTGGAAAGATGAGCAGGCAGATATTGCCCCCTTCACCTGGGAAATTGAAAATATACATCCAGGTATTCCCAATGACTCAGACACCCACACACCTCACCTGTCAGAAAGGCATTTTCAGTGGTTACACAAGAAAAAATCCGGACAACAGGAGAGTAAGCAATGAGCGATTCTATCCAGCAACTGCAAACGCTGGTCGACGAAGCCCTGGCTCTGGGTCAACAAAATAAGGAAGGAGCCAATGCGGATTACATTCCGTTTCTTGCCAGCGTTCCTTCTGACCTTTGCGCCCTATCCATTGTCTGCTGTGACGGCACCGTAATACACGGCGGTGACCATGAGTATGCGTTTGCCCTGGAATCCATTAGCAAGGTGTGTTCAATGGCGCTGGCCATGGAGCAAAAAAGCGCAGAAATGGTTCGCGAGAAAATTGGTGCCGAACCAACAGGGCTGCCCTTTAACTCAGTTATGGCATTAGTAGAGCATCAGGACAAGCCACTCACCCCATTGGTTAATGCGGGCGCCATAGCCACAGTTAGCTTTCTGGATGCGCTGGATAAAGAGTCCCGCTGGCAAGCTATCCTTGATTTTCAACGAAAGATGATGTCGAGCAATGTCGTGCTTTCCAATGAAGTGAATCAATCGGAACAAGATACCAATTTCCACAATCGAGGTATTGCCTGGTTACTTTATGCGGCAGGCAACTGCTTCAGTGATCCCATGGAGGCCTGCGAAGTATATACACGTCAATGCTCGACACTGGTCACGTGTGACGATCTGGCAACATTGGGAGGAACGCTGGCTAATAACGGCGTTAACCCCATCACTAAAGAGAATGTTATCAACCCAAAAAACATTGCTCCCATCCTTGCAGAGATGACCATGGAAGGACTCTACGACTATTCCGGTGACTGGGCATTTCTGGTGGGGCTGCCCGGAAAAAGTGGCGTAGGCGGCGGTGTGGTCGCCGTAGTACCCGGAAAAATGGCGATTGCCGGCTTCTCACCACCACTGGATACCGCAGGCAACAGCGTGCGTGCCATGCAAATGATTCGTCACATTGCTGATCAGCTGGCTCTCAGTATTTACAACCCAGGATAGACAACCAGGTTCAGGAGGCTACCGCAAAAACGAGCCTCTATTCCCACCCTGCTTCTGAGGTTCTCGCAAAACCCTACGAACTCGCCACAAGTGGATAACCAGCCTAACCCCCACACCACAGATTCGGGCAAGGAGAGGTTTCCGGAGGGTTTTGCAACAGCCTCTTTAGCAGGCCTATCCGAATTCTGAATAGTGTGGAAACTCATGTTTGAAGGTGTGGTTCATGGCAATGTCGCTTTCATGATTATCGCGACCATACTGGTGTTTTTTATGACGCCAGGACTGGCTTTCTTCTATGGCGGGTTAGTTGAAAAGAAACACTCGCTGACCATTATGCTGCAAATTTTTATCGCCATCGGCATCGTCACACTGATGTGGATCTTTGGTGGTTTCAGTCTGGTATTTGGGAATGACATTCTGGGCGTTATTGGTAACCCTTTTCAATATATTGGATTCAGAAATATCGTCTTCGAAGTGAATAGCCGGTATGGACTGACCATCCCGTTTCTGATGTTTTTCATGTATCAGTTGATGTTTGCCATCATCACCCTGCCGCTGATGACAGGCTCTATTGTCAATCGAATCACGATAGTAGCCTGGCTGAAATTTCTGACTATCTGGATGATTCTGGTTTATTTCCCAGCCGCTCATTGGGTTTGGGGAAATGGGTTTCTGGCAAAAATGGGGTTTGTTGACTTTGCCGGAGGCACTGTCATTCATGTCGCATCGGCGTTTTCCGGTCTTGCCGCGCTGTGGGTGCTGGGACCGCGAGCTATCATTACCCAAAAAGGCCCCTTTAATATGGGGCTGGTGGCCATTGGCGCCGGTATTTTATTGTTTGGCTGGTTTGGTTTTAATGCCGGAGGCACCCTGGCAGCGGCGGGAACAACCGCCATCGTCTTTACCAATACCGGCGTTGCCAGTGCCGGAGGCATGGTTGTCTGGTCAATGATGGCCTACCGGGAAAACGGCTATTTTTCTTTTCTTGACCCTCTGGTCGGTGCCGTGGCCGGGCTCGCGACCATTACACCGGCATCGGGTTATGTTACTCCCTTATCCGCTCTGATGATCGGTACTTTGGCCGGCTTTATCTGTTTTTATGCCATTAAAATCCCAAGAAAGGCTGGCTGGGATGATGTGCTTGATGTCTGGGGTGTACATGGCGCGGGTGGTTTCCTGGGAACCGTTCTTATCGGTGTGCTGGCCAATGAGATGGTCAATCATGTGGGTGCCGGAGTCAGTCAGTTTCTGGTACAGGTTTTTGGTGCCTGCTTTGTGGGTATCTACTCCATGGTGGTGTCTTACCTGGTCATGAAATTTCTGGATAAGGACGCCAATATCCGTGTCACCAAAGCACAAATAGAAGAGGGGCTGGATAAATCATTGTTTAGCGAGGAGTACAGTAATGACTGACAATACTCCGGTTAATCTTATGCCCGTCGCCTTTGCAAGTTGCTATGTTGTTGGCTGCCTTCGCTCACCCAAGTCACTGAGTATCGCTAAGCTCCCAGGGCTTTGCTTACTTGCATTTGAATCAGTTCATTCACGAAAAGCTACTTTTCGAATTTATCTGCATACGCTGGAATCCGATAGCTCAGCCAGATCCCTTTACGATTCTGTCATTCCTTTATGATCCTCCCTTTAAATTGAACAATCAGCGAATGTGATGAAAATCGATAGTTTCCTCTTTGACTCCAGCCTCAGGGTCATTGAATACAGATACATCCATAGCATCCTCAGACCTGGTTAGAGACACCAAAACGGTGGGTGGCCGTTTCCATGGATACAGGAGAGGCGGTACTGAAGGCAAACATGGCCGCATCTTCCATTTTTCTCAAGAAGGTAATTGGACTTAAACCGGTAAATACCTTCAACAACGAGGTGTATCAGAATATCACTGATTGCCGGAGCATCCTGGGGAGTAAACGTTGATACCGCTTCCAGGTTTGCCCCAACCCCCGGCTTGACAATCAGTCCTGCAACAATGGCCAGCGTAATAGCCACCGCTGTCGTAAAAAGATACAGAAGCAGTGTTTTGGCCCCTAGACGGCCTAAAGTAGACGCATCACTCAAAGAGCAAGTACCACAGATAATCGAGGTAAAAATCAGCGGAACCACCAGCATCTTCAGTGATGAAATAAAAATCTGGCCAATAACGTGGAACAGTCCATCGGTGATGTAGTGCGCCACAAAAAAGCTGTCAGCCAGAAACGTACGAGTGACCAAACCCGTTGCAAGACCCGTGACCATTCCTACCAGAACCTTGGTGGTCAGTGAGTATTGACTCCATGTTTTGATCATAGGGCTATCCGCAATAACTAAAGCGACTCGCCGCCGCTCAGAAGCAAAGAAGGAACAGTTGATTGACTGCATCAGGCAGAAAGTGAAATAGCCAGTTACAAACATACACACAGAAATCTGATTGCATTTTTCTTGAAATATGCGAATATGCGAATATTCGAATATAAAGGAGGTTGTTGTGCTGCCTCATGAGTTTTTCAAAATGATGGCCGATGAGATACGGCTGCGTTGTTTACTTCTACTAGCCAGAAATAACGAAATTTGTGTTTGCGAACTGGTTACCGCCCTTGAAGCGCCTCAACCGAAAATATCCAGACACCTGGCGCAAATGCGCAGCCATGGATTATTAAACACCCGTCGTCAGGATCAGTGGATTTTCTATTCGATTTCCGAGGATCTACCAGGATGGATGAATAAAATTATCGATGGCCTTCGACAGTCTAAATGCTTAAAGAAACAGTATCAGCTGGATCAGGAACGTCTGGAATCAATGGTTAACCGTCCTTTTTGTCAGGAGTAAAAACATGACTATTAAAGTAGGCATCAATGGCTTTGGCCGCATCGGCAGGCTGGTTCTCAGAGCGGCCTGGCACTGGCCTGAGATTGAATTCGTGCGAATCAACGATGCCGCTGGTGATAGCGCTACACTCGCTCACCTTCTGGAATTTGACTCTGTTCAGGGCACCTGGCAGGAAACGATTTCATCAGACAACCGCCAGATTATTATCAATGGTCAGACCATTGAATGCTCACAGGAAAAAGACATCAGAGCCGTCGACTGGTCAAACTGTGATGTGGTTATTGATGCTACCGGTGTCCATCGTGCGACCGCGAAGCTCAACCAATATCTTGAGCAGGGAGTGAAGCGTGTCGTCGTGACGGCTCCGGTCAAAGAAGACAGTGTTTTGAATATCGTCATGGGCGTTAATGACCACCTGTTTGATGCCAGCAAACATCCGATTGTTACAGCCGCCTCCTGCACCACTAACTGCATCGCGCCGGTGGTAAAGGTGATTCATGAGAAGCTGGGGATTGTCCGCGGTGCTATCACAACCGTTCATGACCTGACCAATACGCAGACTATTCTGGATGCACCTCATAAGGATCTGAGACGAGCTCGAGCCTGTGGCATGTCACTGATCCCAACCACGACTGGCTCAGCAACGGCCATTACCCAGATATTCCCAGATCTGGAAGGCCGACTGAACGGTCATGCAATAAGGGTTCCCCTGGCCAACGCTTCAATTACCGATATGGTTTTTGATGTAGCAAAAGACACCTCGGCCAATGAGGTCAACCAGCTTCTGAAATCAGCGTCTGAAGGTTCGCTGCAAGGAATCCTTGGTTATGAAGAAAAGCCGCTGGTCTCTATCGATTACCGGGGTGATCAACGCTCCTCAATCATTGATGCACTCTCCACCATGGTCGTTGACCAGCGCATGATAAAAATTTATGCCTGGTACGATAACGAAATGGGCTATGCCTGCCGAACTGCCGAGCTGGCTCTGAAGGTTGGTAAAGGAAACAGTTAATGACTGAGACTACCCACGCTGAAACCAGTGAAGAGAAACGGCAGCAGCAGATAAGAAGTTACGCCCTTATCACGTTCAACTATTGGAATTTCACCCTGACAGACGGCGCATTACGCATGTTAGTGGTGCTTCATTTCCATACACTGGGCTATACCGGCCTTGAAATTGCCATGCTGTTTCTTTTTTACGAGTTCTTCGGGGTAGTCACCAACCTGGTTGGCGGCTGGCTGGGCGCCCGTATCGGCCTGAACAGAACCATGAATATCGGTCTGTTCATGCAGGTCATCGCACTGCTGATGCTGGCGATCCCATCTCACTATCTTTCAATACCTCTGGTTATGTTTGCCCAGGCTATATCAGGTGTCGCGAAGGACCTGAATAAGATGAGCGCCAAGACCTCTATAAAAACACTGGTCAGCAGTCAACAGTCTGGAAAGCTGTATCGCTGGATAGCCATTTTGACGGGTTCCAAAAATGCACTTAAAGGTGCGGGTTTTTTTCTCGGTGGAGCCCTGTTAAGCCTGATTGGTTTTCAGAATGCCATGCTCACCATGGCTTCTATTTTGACCCTGGTGTTGCTGGGCAGCCTGATGTGGCTGCAAAAAGATCTGGGCAAAGCCCGTAGCAAACCCAAATTTACCCAGATATTCTCCAAGAGCAAGGCAATCAACATTCTCTCCGCTGCACGCCTGTTTCTCTTTGCCTCCCGGGATGTCTGGTTTGTTGTCGCCCTTCCCATCTCTCTGAGCACAGTTTTTGGCTGGAGCCATGTGGAAACCAGCAGCTTTATGGCTGCCTGGGTTATAGGTTATGGCCTTGTTCAGGGCATTGCCCCACGAATTACCGGGGCTGAGAGTCATCATATCCAGAGTCGCTTCTCCCTTGCGCTGTGGTCCGTGACACTATTACTGGTATCCATTCTGCTGGCACTGACTATCACACTCCAATGGCATCCACAGCTGAGCCTTATCATTGGATTGCTGATCTTTGGCGGGATATTCGCTATCAACTCATCACTTCATTCTTATCTGATTGTCTCTTTTGCCCGCGAAGAAGGCGCATCCATGGACGTAGGGTTCTATTACATGGCCAATGCCACGGGGCGTTTAACCGGCACGATTCTTTCCGGTTGGGCTTTTCAATGGGGCGGACTGGAAGCCTGCCTGTGGATCTCTTCCCTGTTTATTTTTTTCACGGTCATCATTTCCATGATCATGCCCGATCACGATAAATAGCTCATGCTTTGCTTAATCAGAATTGAAGTGCTGCCCCGCTATCACAAACAGTGATATCAATCACTTCAGCTATGATTAAGCAACCAATCCAACCGGGTAGCATGACGTTACGACATGAAAATCATAACATCCAGCAGGTTGCTTTCTGCTTTTGTTCTTGCTTCATTGATCGCATTTGCTGACCATAATCAGGAAATAATAGACAACAGCGCCTCTACAACCAGAAATGAAATGACTGAAGAAGATGCTCAAATATTTCTGGCAAACTCTGAAGCATATCTGAAAAAGCTGAATAAGAAGGTGAGTCGGGCAAAGTGGATTCATGCCAATTTCATCACCTATGACACCTCATCACTGGTAGCGGAGGCAAATGCTAAAAAAACAGCCGCTGTCGTTCGACTCAGATACCGGCGTTATGTGGCGCTCCAAATACGATATGCCCGCTGATGATTTTGCCAGGGAACCTGACCGTCTCTGGAGCCAGGTTCAACCACTTTACCAGCCTCTCCACTGCCATGTCCGGGCAAAACTCAGCGAAGTGTATGGTGAAGACAAGGTTCCTCAGGATGGCCCTATTCCTGCCCACCTTCTGGGTAACATGTGGGCCCAGAACTGGAGTAACATTTACGATATGGTTGCCCCGGAGCATGGCAACACTGGCTATGATTTAACTGATCTGCTTACTCAGCACGATTATGACGAGCTTAAGATGGTGCGCACAGCTGAAAAGTTCTTCATTTCCATGGGGTTTGCACCGTTACCCGACTCCTTCTATGAACGTTCACTGTTTACCAAACCTCGTGATCGTGATGTACAGTGTCACGCATCAGCCTGGAGCCTGGACAGCAAAGATGATCTGCGGATCAAGATGTGTATCCAGCTCACTGGAAGAGCATTTAAAACTATTCATCATGAACTGGGCCACAACTTTTATCATCGCGCCTATAAGAAACAACCGGTCTTTTATCAGCAAAGCGCCAACGACGGATTCCATGAAGCCGTGGGTGACACTATTGCCCTGTCAGTCACTCCCGGCTACTTGCTGGATATTGGTCTCCTTGATGATGAACCTCGTGCATCAAAAGACATTGGCCTGTTGATGCAAATGACACTGGACAAAATCGCCTTTCTCCCTTTTGGGCTTCTGGTAGACCAGTGGCGCTGGAAAGTCTTTTCTGGAGAGATAGCACCTGAGAACTACAACAAAACATGGTGGGAATTACGCAAAAAGTATCAGGGTGTCGCGGCACCGGTAGTACGTACTGAGGAGCACTTTGATCCGGGCGCAAAGTATCATGTCCCAAGCAATACTCCCTATACTCGCTACTTTCTGGCACATATTCTGCAGTTCGAGTTCCACCGTGCACTTTGCGATATTGCCGGCAATAAAGAATCAATTCACCGCTGCTCGATTTATAACTCAAAAGAAGCTGGCGGGCGCCTGAATAGAATGCTTGAAATGGGCTCCAGTCTCCCGTGGCAGGAAGCCCTGGCCACAATCACTGGCAAATATGACATGGATGCTTCGGCTATTCTCGAGTACTTTGCCCCGCTGCAGGAGTATCTGGATGAGCAAAATAAAGGACGCCCGTGTGGATGGTAAAGAATAGCAACGTATCCACCAAGAAGACATCGCTCCCGAAGCCCCACAGTGCCTCGAGACATCAGCACAGTTGGGAACCCTTTAAATCCTTTTAGGAATTGTCCTGAAATAATTCCTACATTTCGCCTATAGTAAAGAGCCATAAATATCTTCCTTGAGATTCTTTCCTGTGCGAGCGGTTATGGGTAATTATTCAGAAGTAGTTGAAGCTCAGATGATGGATTTTTTCTGTTCACTCAATGAGCGAGATCGGAGAAGGTACGCTGCTATTGAAGCAGTGAAGTTGGGTCATGGAGGTATCCAGTACATATCTCAATTATTGGGCTGCCATCGGGAGACTGTCGTTCATGGAATAACTGAACTTAATTCTGGAGAACAGCTCACTACGAATCGGATTCGTAAGAGGGGGGAAGAAGAAGACTAACGGTGGTATGTCCAAATTTGGTTGATAACGTGCTCCGCATTCTACACGACCATACCGCAGGTGATCCAATGCGACAGGAAGTCCGATGGACAAATCTCTCCCGTCGAAATATTTCCCGGGAACTTGAGAAGACAGACACTCCAGCAAGTAAGAATGTAGTTTCCAAGGTGCTTTATGAACAAGGATTTCGCCGTCGTCAGCTTCAAAAAAAGAAGACGATGGGCCATAACAAAGATCGCGACGCTCAATTTAAGAATATAAACAGATTGATACAGGAGTATTTGGATGCAGGCAAACCAGTACTTAGCATGGACACCAAAAAGAAGGAGATGTTGGGCAATTTCTATCGCGCAGGAGTAACGGATGCTATTGAGCCAACGATTGTCAACGATCACGATTTTCCCAGCCAGGGTAATGGCAAGGTTATACCTCATGGGATATACGACTTAGGTAAAAACAAGGCACTGGTTCATTTAAATACCAGTAAAGATACATCTGAATTTTCATGCGAGTGTCTGGCTCTCTGGTGGCTTGATCATGGACAGCAAGACTATGCAGGTGAAGATGAGGTATTGGTTGTGTGTGATGGTGGCGGTAGTAATAGTTCATCGTCCTACCTGTTTAAAGAAGATTTGGAAGCACTCTCCAACCGGTTGGGGTTAAAGATTCGTATTGCACACTATCCCCCTTATTGCTCAAAGTTCAATCCAATTGAGCACCGGGTATTCCCTCATGTGACAAGAGCCTGTAGTGGTGTACCTCTGGAAAGTATTGAGACTGCGAAGCACTATATTGAGAAAACTGAAACGACGACGGGGCTGAAAGTAGTCGTGAAAATAATCGATAAGGTCTTTGAAAAAGGCCGTAAATATGCCGCCGATTTTAAAGAAAAGATGAGCATTAAATTTGACACGTTTCTGCCAAAATGGAATTACACTGCCGTACCAGACGAAAAATGAAATGTCGGTTTTATTTCGGGACAATTCCTTAATAGTGTCTTCGAGACAATAAATAATAAGTTTTCCTACCCCAGATTAGATCACATCGCCTGGAACAGGATATAGACAGCCATAAGCACCAACTGGCAGCAATAAAGGCAACCTGCACTGGGAACAATACATTCTGGAGAATAATATTCGGATTTAACGGAGGACAGCCTATCACCTTCTACATTAACCAATGATGGTAGTTTGATGCCATGTTTACCCGGTAACAAAACCACATGACTGAGCGCCAGGAACTTGGCCACATGCTTGCGTGTTTCCGCTGGTAAATCCAGGCTCCAGAAGCCTTCCTCCGGATACTCACCGGACTCTTCAGCCGCAGAGATACTCTGCCTGACCCGATAAAGGCCCGCATTATAGGCAGCAATGGTTAAAATCCAGTCATTAGTTCTGCGATAGAGATACTCAATGTAAGTAAGCGCAGCATCGGTGGCTTTTTCAAGATCCGTTCGTTCATCGCATTTTTTTGAAACCTTCAGCCCATAAGCTCTGGCTGTGCGTGGCATCAGCTGCCAGACCCCCATCGCTCTGGCTGATGAACGGGCCTTCAGGTTAAGCTCACTTTCGATCAGAGGCAGCAAGGCCAGCTCTGCCGGCAGCCCTTTCTCCTGAATCTTCCTGTTCAAATAAAACTGATGTGTCAGAATACGCTCAGACAACCGATTAAAGTAATACTGAGGAAATGCTTTCAGCTGTTCCAGAACTTTATCGTTATGATAATGCGCCATTAACTGAAAACCATGCCGAAAAGACTGCCAGCCATCTCTGGGATCATGAATGCAGACAGGCCGATAAACGTTACTCACCCGCCGCTCATCCTCCCCCGTTATTACTTCAGAAGCATCGACATAACCGGGCACCAGAGCAAAGCTCAAGAGAATAGAACAGACTGCCATAAGCCTGAAATGCCATTGAACCCAGTGCCGGATTAAAAGCGATCGGTGCTTCCCTGCATCTTTATTGCACACATTTTTAAGACACATGTGTGCACCTAATAGCTTTCGGGACTGAATAAACACAGTGTTGTTGACTGCAGACTCCAAACAACAGCTCCACTATAAGCCAGTGTTGACTATATATTTCAAAGTTAAAACCAAGGGAAACAAGCTATGACCAAAAACAATGGTACTGAAAATATAGCGTATTGTGGTTGCAGATTGAGCCCACTTTCTTTTAAGGCAGAGTATAGCGAGCATTAATTGCCAGTTTCCTTTCCAGTCCTCTCTTTTTTAATGATTCGCATGCCTGAAAAACGGGCATACATGCGTTTTGGTTAATTCATGGCCTGACATTAATCAGGACCGGCCTTTGCAAAAGCCCCCCCGCATGTTTCGACAATCAAAACTCAAAAAGACTCAATTTTTTAAAAATGGTCTATGATATGCCGTAAAGCAATAATGTGATTTTTTTGAAAAATTAACGCTATTTGGTTCAACTGTCGTAAAGGCTGTGCCATTATTGCTGAAGTTTTTCTTAACTTTAATCCTGATACAGGCAAGATCCTCTTGGCCAATACGGCTTTTTGGCCAAAAACAACGGAAACTGATATGAAGAAGGTTATTAAAATATCTGCTCTGGCCGCAGCTGTTGTTTTAGCAGCAGGTTGCCAGGAGAAAACCACCCAGGCTCCTGAAGTTGAGTTAAACACCGATGAACAGAAAGCCGCCTATGCCATTGGCGCATCTGTTGGTAACTTTGCCAGTCAGACCCTGAAACAGCAGGACGAACTGGGTGTCATGCTGGATCGTGCGCTGGTACAGCAAGGCTTGCTGGATGCACTGGCAGATCAGGTTAGAATGAATGACGAAGAGATGGGGGCGGCCCTCAGAACTCATGAGCAAAAAATGAATACCGCTGTTCAGGAAAAAGCCAAGGAAAAGCGTGAAGAGACCCTTAAGACTGGCGCCAAGTACCTGGAAGATAATGCAAAAAAAGAAGGAGTCTCCGTTACCGAGTCCGGCCTTCAGTATAAAGTGATCAAACAGGGTGACGGCCCTAAGCCAACCGCTGCAGATACCGTCACCGTTCACTACACCGGCACTCTGACCGACGGCACTGTTTTCGACAGCAGCAAGCAAAGAGGCCAGCCAGCCACTTTCCCTCTGGCTAATGTGATCAAGGGCTGGACTGAAGGTGTTGCCCTGATGCCTGTCGGTTCTGAGTATAGCCTGACTATCCCGGCTGAACTGGCCTATGGCGACCAGGAAGTAGGAACTATACCAGCAGGCTCTGTTCTGGTATTCGATGTTGAGCTAATCAGCATTGAAGGCAAGAAAGACGCTGATAACAAACAATCCAAAAAGTAATTTTTCTGACTAACTATCAATTACGGGCAGTGATACTGCCCGTTTTAATTTCTGTATTATGAACCTTATCTCAATTTTAGTTTTACTGTTCATCACTCTGTTTATTGTGGTTAAACTGACAGAGCGTCATGGAAAATCACTCACCAGTGAACAACAAAGCAAGCTTTCAAAAATTGCCATGGTGTTAATTTTTGTCATGCTGATTGCAGCACTGATAAAAAACCTGATGTAGATTCAATTCAGGCTCTCGCCAGAGTCACCAGGATTAAACCCTAAACAATTCACCCAGAATAACCATCACCAACAGCAGTGGACTGACCCAACGAATCAAAAACTGCCAGAACTGCAGTGATTTACCCTGCATGCCCAGCTGCTCAATCAGCACCTTTCTCTCCATTACGTAGCCTGAAAAATACAGCACCAGAAGCCCGGTTACTGGTAGCATGACCTGGGTGGCAAAAGCCGTATAGAGATCAAACAGGGTTTTGTCATCCACAGAAAAGTGCTTCCACACACTGAATGAGAGGCCCGGTATTAACCCCACCAGAAAGACAATACCACCGGCTATTGCTGCTCCGGCTCCGCGAAACCCAGAGCATAAGCGACTCATCATCACCACCAGTGGCTCAGCCAGATTCACCGCTGATGTCCAGACAGCCATGACTAAAAGGAGAAAAAACAGCGGCAGAATCAGTGAGCCAAATGGCATTTGAGCCAGGGCAACCGGCAAGGTGATAAACATCAAACCAGGGCCACCTGCCACGGGAAGGCCTTCGCTGAAAACCACTGCGAAGGTTGCAACACCGACCATGACGGCCACCAGCACATCCAGCAGTGCGACAATCAATACCGCTTTAACGACCGATTGCCGCTCAGGCATATAGGCACCGTAAGCCATAAGACAGCAGGCTCCGATCGCGAGGGTAAAAAACGCATGCCCCATCGCTTCCAGAACAACACCTCCGGTTATCGCTTCCAACTTGAAGCCAAACAGATAATCAAGGGCAATCCCAAAACCACTGAAACCACTGGTGTATATCAGAAGAATAATAAGGATCAGATACATCAGAGGCATCAGCCAGTTGTTCAGTCGTTCTATGCCCTTGGAAACCGCCCGCCCACTAATCGCCACGGTCATAATGATAAACAGCCCATGGTATAAAATGACCTGCCAGGGAGACTCCAGAAGCCGCTGAAAATTGATAGAGGCCGACTGTATACTGCTCGCTGGTAATTCCCCCGAAAGCGACTGAAAAAAGAAATAGAGCACCCAACCGGACACTACACTGTAGAACGATAGAATCATCGTCGCTGCCAGCGTTCCCAACCAGGCCAGTTTGCTCCAGTGCTTTGTACGGCCTGCACTGACAGCCAATTGCCGCAGGCTGCTGGCTGGCGATGCACGTCCTGCCCGACCAACGATAATCTCGGCGATCATCACCGGCAACCCCAGCAGCAAAACAAATAGGATGTACAGCAGAAAAAACAGGCTACCCCCGTTTTCACCGGCAACATAGGGAAAGCGCCAGATATTCCCCAGACCAATAGCGGCCCCGGCAATAGCAAGAATAAAAGCTCGATTGGAAGTTATTCTGTTCTCAGATGACATGGACGATCCATTCTTCCTGTTTTTCACTTTTCCTTAGCAGGCATTAACTGACCTGCAAATCCATATCAGCATAGACGCAAACTGATACTTATATCATCGGATAGAGCCTGAAGGATTCCAGAGCCACCTTTATTTTCAGTAGACCCGGTATTGACTCAGACCGACAAAGCCTCCCTGATAGCTCAGATGATGATGGGATATTCAATGGGTTAGAGTATTCAGAAAAGACTAAGGGCGCTGCCAAATAGACATGTGCCCAGCCAGCCATTATTTGCAAGAGGCAAAGCGAAAGCTGCGTTGAAAGGCCTGATAAATCTGTACAGTGCTCTATGTCACTCGTCTTTTCTGAAGTATTGGACTCATGGTTAATTTTCGGCGCCCCAGTCAAGATTCATCGTGGGGTTCTGCTGGGTAGCCATTACTCGTAGCTGAAAGAAACAGAAATATTTGTGCTCTGAGAGATTGGAATATCGTGTATTAATGTGGGTGCCCAGTAACTTTTTGAACTTGTGCAATTACGCCCTATCTGTCCGCCATCCACTGTCACCTGGATACAGTAGGCTTGTTTTGGGCCCCACTCTCCAGGGTTTCCGCCAGCTGACACCGTAAAGGTATAATTATTTCCCCCTTCTGAAGACCATCCAATCGAGCCAGATGGTATCTGGGGGATATTGTTATTCAGATTATTGACGGATACGTTGGTGTTAATAACCCTTCCTGCGGCATCATCTTCTATCTGATGTGTACCCTGCGCCTTTACATCCTGCTCCAGACCTTTAATGCCTGCTCCCTTTACGGTAATCGGCGTTTTTATTCCTTCAGGAGGCTGAGATTGCTCAAAGCTGATAGAAGCGGCAAAAAGACCAGTAGAGGCGGAGAAAGCCAGAGCCATAGACAGAAACTTCACTTTACCATTCATGTTCATTCTCAACAGGTGAGTTTTGAAATGAAGAAAGAAGCGCAAATCCCGCCTCTATACCTTCTGATAACGAGCATCAATTAACGCTTTAATTGAAGCGATTTATTGTAGTTTGTTAACAGCAATACCAAGGCGAAACATGTTCAGAACCTTAATTATTGATAAATTCCACCATTACGACTGCCAAGAAATAAGAAGTCAGCGGGTTACCCTGAAAACAGCCAGCATAAGTGAGTCAACAAGCCCTGGCTTCCAGTGGTTCAACTATTGATTCAGGTCGAAAACACACTCGATAGATCAGTCTATGATGGATGCTGTGATGGAAAGATTAATGGTTTAGCAAATTCAGGAGTGACTGATGAGTGGCAGCGAAGTTTTTCATCTTGGCCTGACCCGTGAAGCACTGAATGGCGCCGAGCTGGCCATTGTTCCTGGCGATCCGGAACGGGTCGAGCGTATTGCCGGGCTGATGGAAAACCCGGAAAAACTGGCCAGCCTTCGGGAGTTCACCACCTGGCGGGGGGAGCTTGAGGGACAGTCTGTGGTGATATGTTCAACCGGTATCGGTGGGCCCTCTACATCCATTGCAGTGGAAGAACTGGCGCAACTGGGCATCCGTACTTTTCTGAGAGTTGGAACCACCGGTGCAATCCAGCCCCATATTAATATCGGAGATGTGATTATCACTACCGGCTCCGTTCGTTTGGATGGTGCCAGCCGTCACTTTGCACCGCTCAGCTATCCTGCCGTTGCTGACTTCCAATGTACGCGTGCACTGGTCGACGCGGCTGAGCAGAGCGGCCTTCAATATTGGACAGGTATCACCGCCTCCAGCGATACCTTCTACCCAGGTCAGGAACGTTACGACACCTACACTCAGCGAGTAAGAAAAGAACTGCAGGGTTCTATGGAAGAGTGGCAGTCCATGGGAGTGCTCAATTACGAGATGGAATCCGCCACACTCCTGACCATGTGCGCAACCATGGGACTCAAAGCAGGATGTGTGGCAGGCGTGATCGTTAACCGTACCTGCAATGAGACACCGGACACTGAAAAGCTGGCCAGTGTTGAGCCCAACGCCATCAATACCGTGATTGCGGCTGCAAGACTATTATTGAATAACCGCTAAATTAAGTACCCGTCCAATAAGCCAGAAATATTCTATTTCATATGCTTAGGGGGTGTTCACGATTAGACATGTGACCAGCCCCCCCAGGTACTTAAGCCATCAACTGTAAACAACGGCTTCCGTTATGAAGCCGTTTCCTGAGTTTTTCTCGAGCCCGTGGGTATAGCCTGAACCACATCTTTGGCCACCAGCCCCCAAACCCGACTCAGGGTCTGGACATAGTTTTGTACTGAATCGGTATTCTCCAGAAGCAGTGCATAAACTTTATCCCGCCGGGCCATAACTTTGCTGCCCTCCCCTTCCAGAGACCAGGCAACACTCACCCTTAACTGATGATTCACTACTTCAATGGATTGAACATCAATAAATACCACAACCTCTGGCCGTTCATCGCGAACCCAGGGGCCTGAGCTCACCCAGCTTTGGCTTTCAACCAGGTGCCGAAAATTCTGTACCATGGCACGAGTGAGCAACGCAGGTAAAGGCTCGCCCCAGTGATCATTATCAGAGGTATTTAAACGAACATTACCATCACTCCAGGTAATGTTTTTCTTATCCAACCAGCCCGGGACATTCACGGGAAAAACCCCCAGTGTAACCGGCAGCACTGTATGGGTTTTGCTTTTCTTTGACGCTGCCGCCTGTGGTCCCGTTACCGCCGTCAGTGCATAATCGTGATAAACCAGGCTATTGGATGTACAGCCCGCCGTGAGACCCAGTATCAGGGTTATAGCAATAACCTTTAAAGCAACGGCATTTTCAAGCAAAAGTACGGTTCTCTTGAACAAGCGGGTATAACGGCTCACCGGGTGTCTCCTGCTTTTCTGCCAAAAATAATGGCATCGGGTTGACGCTGCAGCATATCGGCCAGATCATCTACCGCCCTGGATGCACGACTGATGTCTTTTGAGCTCTCCATCAGCTGATACATCAATGGGGAGTCAGGAGCCAGAGCTTCCTCCGCCGCGGACATGGTTTCCTGAAGCTGAAGCATGGTTGTATTCAGTTGCTGCGTAGCCTCAGGCAGTTCCGTTTTCAGTAAGTTGGTCACCTCGCCAGCATCACTGGACATGGAAGCAAACTCCTTACGAATGCCCGCCATACTGGTACTCATCTCATTTGACATGGCTTCCATGCTGACAAATGCACTGTCCACATCATCAATCAGCTTGTTCAGCCGACCTCCACCAGTCAAAGTGGCCAGGTTATCCAGAACCTCTGTTAAACGGCTGGCCATTTCCGCCAGATTAATGCTCTCGAATTTTTCAATAAACTCATCCAGATTATTCGGAACGGTGGGAATCTGCGGGTACTGGGTTTCCACCGGCTGCATATCCGGCTGGTTGTCGAAGAAATCCACCTCGATATAAAGCAGTCCGGTCAACACACTCTGCAAACCAATCTGCGCACTGAGCCCCTGCTTCATCAGCTGCCCGAGCACATCATGATCGCTGCTTTTGCCCTGTTCACTGATGGCATCCGGGTACATATCCACCGTGACGACATTCAGCACCTTCTGGTGGTTGTGATAGAGCTTGGTTTTGATACTGACCACTTCGCCAACCTTAACCCCGCGAAGCGTCACCGGGGCCCCAACATTCAGGCCTTTTATAGAGCTGTCAAAGAGGATTTGATAGCGTTGGACATCTTTCCGGGAAAAGCCATCTGCATTCAAAAACAATACGAGGGCAATCGTCATGGCAATAATCAGAATGACAAAAAGCCCCACGGAAACCGACAAAGATTTTCTATTCATACACCACTCTCACAAAAGCGAGCCTCTTTGACTTTCATTCTTATGAAGAGTCGTTCCATACGTTCATTCATCTCCATACTCACCTCTGGAAAGAAACTCTCTGACCAGTTGATGCCTACTGTGATTAAGCATAGTTTGGGGAGAACCGGTATCCAGCTGTGTTTTGGTATTGGCATCGAGGTAAATCCCGTTACTGCCAATAGCGAAAATACTGGCCAGTTCGTGGGTCACAATCACCACCGTAGCACCGGTTGAATCTCTTAACTGAAGAATCAGATCATCCAGCCGCCGGGCACTGAGTGGATCCAGCCCCGCCGAGGGTTCATCAAAAAACAGAATATCCGGATCGAGGGCAATTGCTCTGGCCAGCCCTGCCCGCTTGCACATACCACCACTGATTTGAGAGGGGTAAAAGTCTTCAAAACCACCCAACCCTACCAGTGCCAGTTTATAACGCACCATATCCCGAATATCATGACTGTTCAGTGTCGTGTACTGTTCCAATGGCAGAGCAACATTTTCTGCCAGTGTTTTATCACTGAACAGGGCTCCACCCTGGTAAGTCACGCCCCAACACTTGCGCATCTCCTGCTGCTGCTCCGATGACGCCGTAAAATAACTCTGCCCGTTAAACAGAATCTCACCGTCCGCCGGCTGGTAAAGTCCGATCATATGTTTCAGCAACGTGCTTTTGCCACAGCCGCTGCCTCCCATAATGACAAACACGTCACCTTTGCAGATTTGAAAGTGCAGATTGGACTGAATCAGGTTGCTGCCATACTTCATGGTCAACCCACAGGCTTCAATCACCACGTCCTGACGCTCCGGTCTTAACTGACTCATGCTCAGATTCCCAGGTGATAAAAGAGAATGTTCAAACCGGCATCCGCAACCACCAGATAAATAATGGCAGTCACTACCGCATTAGTGGTTGCCTGGCCAACCGCTGCTGATGAGCGACCACACTCCAGTCCGGCACGGCAGCCTGCCATGGCAATCAACACCGCAAATACAAAGCTTTTAAAAATGCCGGTCATAATATCACCAAAGGTGATGGCATCCCGTAACTGATACAGATACATCGTCCAGGTAACATCCATGCTGGTGGCTACCAGTCCTCCACCAAACATCCCCAGAATATTGCTGTACAGACAAAGCATTGGAATCGTCATAATCAACGCCAGTGTCCTTGGTAATACCAGGTAATCCATGGGCTTAATGCCCAGAGTCGTCAGTGCATCAATTTCCTCATTGACCTGCATGGTACCCAGCTGAGCAGCATAGGCGGCACCGGTTCGGCCCGACATGATAACCGCGGTCATCAGTGCCCCCATTTCCCGAACCATCCCTACGCCAACCAGGTTGGAAACATACACCTCTGCACCAAACTGCCGGAGCTGAACCATTCCCAGATAGGCAAGAATCATCCCGATCAACACACTTTGCAGGGTTATAATGGGTAAAGCAGAAGGGCCAGACTGATGGCAGAAGCTGAGAATATCTGACCAGCGTGCAGATCCTTTTCGGGAAAACCAGCGGAAAAGGGTAAGTGCCAACTCTCCGGTGAAAGCCAGTAACTCCATTGCCTCATCACCCAGTCGGGCAACCCGGTTGATCAGGCTCTGAAAGAGTGTTGTGTGTCTTTCAGGGAGAGCCTTATTGGGAGGTACGGTATTGGCAAGCCTGAACAGGTCACCAACATCTTCAGGCAACCCACTCAGGTCAAACTGACAACGGGAAGGCTCAAACATTCGCTGACAGGCCATCAGCCAGGCCAGCAGCCTTGAATCCCAGGAAAAATCATCACCGGTGGTAAAAGCGACGGTTTTTATTTGCTCATAACTCAGCAAAGCAGAAAGCTGATCCAGAGTCGGCAGATCACCACTGACCGTCCAGCTTCCCTGCAGGGTTATCACAACATTTGGGTCAGACACTTTATCAAAGGTCAGTGTCGCCTGGCTCATGCTTATTAATGCCTTGAAAAAAGCGCCAATGATAACAGGAAAAACACATGTTATCGCTACGCCTTTTGATGGCTGAATCAACGGCACTAAACTGCTATTATCGCTCTTCCGTCATTTCCACTTTGGACAATTCCAACGACACCAATCTCCTCCCCTCTTCCAGGTCTTTCACAGCTTCCATCAATGATGCCGGGCTTCTGGCAACTGCCTGCCTTTCCCGGATAGCGTTATTTATCCTATCAGCAATCTGCAAATCCCCGTTCTGAAGTGCTTTCTCTTTTGGCGACACGGAGAAAAGTTTACGGAAGACCCGATGTTTTCCCAGGCTGTTTCGAAAATATCGTTGCGTCGGGTCAGCACCGCTCTCAAGCAGTCGATGTACCATTTCGTCATTCCCCCCCTCAACAGCGGTAAAAAGTGGCCCCTCTCTCTTTATTCCAGGAGGATTCACCATCGACATCCGGGCGCCGGTCTTTTCGGACTCTGGCAGTGTATCCAGTGACTTTTGAAAAGTTTCCAGTAGCCGCGTCGCTACATCTATATTTCCCAGGGCAACGCTGCGGTGGAGCGGCGTGTAGCCATCTTCGCCAGTAGCATTGAATACCGACATGAGGACACCCAACCTCTCATTCTCTGGCAGTACTTTCAGAACCGACAACAAGGCATTCAGTAACTGTGTGACACTTTCTGTGCTGCCAGAGCTGACAGCAACATGAAGTGGGGTGATCCCGTCGTCTCTCCTGGGGGTATTTATTGCCTTAATGACCGCACTACAACTCTCAGAATCCGGCTGCACTTCGAACGCTGACAGTATATCGCCCACTAACAATTCGGTAAGCTTCCCACTCTGTCGGCAGGCGTGATGAAGGCAATTTTCTCCATCTTCCATCGTAGCATTCACTACCAGCATGAGCGCCTTGAGTCTTTCTGGCGTTGGCGGCATATCCTTGCCTTCCGCAAGGTTTCAAGTAACAGTTTCACCATGCCTGAATGCTCTTGAACGATGCCACTGTGGAGCGGTGTATACCTGCCGTTACCAGTAGTATTCAGTACCTGCATAAGAACGCCCGACATCTCACTCTCTGGAAGTTCTTTCAGGACCGACAATAAGGCTTTCAGTAACTCTTTTACACTGCCTGTACTGCCAGAACCGACTGCAACATGAAGTGGAGTTAATCCGTCGTCTTTTTTGGGGGGGTATTAATTGCCTTAATGACCGCACAGCACCACACAGTAACTGGCTGCGCTTTCAACGCTGTGAGCAGCAGCTTCAAGATCTGCCCCCCTTGATGCTCGGCAGCAAGGGGGAAGGAACTCCTCCCGTTTTTCATAGTTGCATTGACTACCCTGAGCCTTTCGAACTCAGGTAATGTATTCAAGGTATCCAGCACCAGTGCCACAACCTTGGCATGTCCACTGTTAACCGCGATGTGGAGCAGGTTCGTTCCTCTTTCCAGAGTATCCTTCAGCACCTTCGCGATTTTGCCTGACCTCTCAACCTCCGGCTCAATTTTCTGCAAGCTATCTAACAACAGTACCATGACCTCTTCCGCCCCTTCCTGGGCAGCAACATGGAACGGAGAAACAAGAGCACCGGTGGCTCCCGAGCAGAACTTAAGTGTTACCAACATCGGGTCAGACTCCAGTATCTCCTTCAACCAGATACTGTTACGGCAGGCTGCTAATACTGGAGATTCATCGAAAAGGTTTGATCGGTCGTCGCCACCCTCAACAGTCACAAAAGCTTTCGCTTTCTCATCCGCCAACGGTTGCGATCGCCGAATTTATCGCTGTCTGTGAAAAATAACGCTCAGTTAAACATCCCAGAAATACTCTGCGTAATCTCTTCTATCTCCTGAACACTGGCAGGTACCACCAGAATCGTGTCATCCCCCGCCACACACCCCATAATCCCCCCTTTAACGCCAATGGAATCCAGCAGTCTGGCAATCATCTGGGCAGCCCCCGGGCTGGTTTTGATCACTATCATCGATTCGTTGTGATCAACCTCTTCCACCAGGTCTTTTACGGCAATACTGGAATCCATCTTGCCCAGCTCAGGAGGCAGGCAGTAGACCAGTTCATTCAGTGCGTTCCGGGCCCTGACCGCACCAAAACGGCTCAGCATACGGGACACCTTTGACTGACTGATATTATCAAACCCCTGCTCCTGCAAAAGAGCAACAATCTGACTTTGCGAGCCGCAGCGTTCTTCTTTAAGAAGCTGGCGGAAAGAGCGAACCAGCGCATCCTGTTTTGGGCTAGTCATAGTTGTCATATAACCTTTCAGATGACCATCAATCATAAAGACCGACCGGCCCAAAGTGAATACTTATTCATTTTTTCTTGATTTTATCCATATTCATAGGGGACAATTCAGTCATAAATCTCTCAGGCAAAAAGAAGATTCAGGCAATGGGCATCGCAGTACAGAGCCTAAGCAAATCCTTTGGTGACCATCAGGTACTGAAGGATATCAGCTTCAGCATCAGTAAAGGTGAAACAACGGTATTACTGGGTTCCAGTGGTGCGGGTAAGAGCACGCTTTTACGCATGCTTAACCTTCTGGAGAGTCCTGACCAAGGCACCCTCAACATAGCTGATATGGCATTCACTTTTCACAAAAATCAGCGTACAGGCCAGAAACAACCATCTTCAGCAGAAGCCTGCCAGTTAAGACGTAAAGTCGGCATGGTTTTCCAGCAGTACCACTTATGGCCCCATATGACGGTGCTTGAAAATCTGATTGAAGCTCCCGTTCAACAGGGCATGCTCAAGCCAGAAGCCAGGACCAAAGCCATGGAATTGCTGGCGCGTATGGGCCTGACCGACAAAGCCAATGCCTGGCCATCCTCTCTCTCGGGCGGCCAGCAACAACGGGTAGCCATTGCCCGGGCGCTGATGCTGTCACCCGACGTGTTGCTGTTCGATGAACCCACCGCAGCACTGGATCCGGCCATTACCAACCAGGTCGTGGAGATCATCAACGAACTGCAGGCCTCTGGCATCACCATGGTCGTGGTCACCCACGAAGTCGACTTTGCCCGAAAAATCGCAAGCCGCGTAGTCTATCTGGAAAACGGGGAAATTGTCGAGGAAGGAACGGCCGAACGATTTACTGCGCCTCAAACCAAAGCATTTGAACGTTACCTTCAACATTAAATGCTGACTCAACAACACCAAACCAACCGATAAAAACTGCTTTCAAGAACAAGCGGTAAGTAAGGAAGTCTCATGAAAAAAATAGTAACTGCTGTCGCACTGTGCAGTGCGGTTATCTCCGGTATGGCTCAGGCTCAGGAATCCATCCGTTTTGGTATGGAAGCGACCTATCCACCGTTTGAATTCATCAATGAAGAGAATGAACTGACCGGCTTCGATGTAGAGCTGGCCAATGCCATCTGTGCAGAGCTGGATGTCACCTGTGAGTTCAATAACCAGCCTTTTGACAGCCTGATCCCAGGCCTTAAATTCCGTCGTTTTGATGCCGTGATCTCCGGCATGGATATCACCCCGAAACGAATGGAGCAGGTGTCCTTCACCCAGCCCTATTATGAAAATTCAGCCATCTTTGTTGCCGCCAGCAAAAGCGCATTGACTGGTCAGGCAGATCTGAAAGGCAAAACAGTGGGCGTTCAAAATGGCAGTACTCACCAGGCCTATCTGATCGATAAGCTGGAAGCTCAGGGCGTCAAAACCCGCCCATACGACAGCTACCAGAATGCGTTGCTGGATATGAGTAACGGCCGGATTGACGCCGTGTTTGCTGATACCGCCGTAGCCCGTGAATGGCTTGCTCAACAGAGCGAAGGTCAGTACGAGACGGTGGGCGAAGCGGTCAAGGATGCCAATTATTTTGGTATCGGTATGGGCATTGCCGCCCGCAAGGGTGACCCTCTGGTAGAAAAGCTGAATGCAGCACTGGCTCAGGTAAAAGAGAGCGGTGTATATCAGCAACTGCACACCAAGTATTTCAACTCCGTAGAATAATCTTTCACCACAGAGGCACAGAGAGCACAGAGGAAAAACCTTGCTTTTTATCTCTGTGCTCTCTGTGCCTCTGTGGTGAACAAAACGGAAATGATTAACGGACAACCCCTTAGATTAATATAGTGAGGTAACTGTGGGCCTGACCGCGCTCTTCGCTGAAGCGACCGTGATGACCCTGGGGCTGGCCCTGTCATCGCTGGCACTGGGCCTGTTAATGGCCATCGCCTTCTCTCTTGCCGAGCTGAGCCGCTTTAAGCCGCTTGCGCTCACCACCAGTACCATTGTTGCTGTTTTGCGTGGCCTGCCTGAAATACTGGTGATCTTTTTCGTCTACTTTGGTTCAACGCACGCCATCTTCCTGCTGACCGATGAGTTTGTTGACGTCAGTCCATTTCTGGCAGGCACCATTGCACTGTCGTTAATTTATTCAGCCTATGCATCCCAGACGCTTCGTGGCGCCTTTATGGCGATACCCAGGGGACAGGCTGAAGCCGCCAGCGCTTTGGGTATTAGTAAAGCCCGCTGCTTTTTCCGTATCACGCTGCCACAGACCTGGAGGCACGCCCTGCCCGGCCTTGGTAATCAGTGGCTGGTTCTGCTCAAAGATACGGCTCTGGTCGCCTTGATTGGAGTTCATGACCTGTTATTACAGGCAAAAATGACGGCAGCCAGCACTTATGAGCCGTTTACCTGGTATGGCATTGCCGCTTTGATTTATCTGGCCATCACCCTGATCAGCCAGAACATCCTTGAGCGAATGAAGTCCCGCTCAAACCGCCACCTGACTTCCAGCCAGAGCAAAACGGAAACGCCTGCTGAACCGGCAGTAACATCCAGTGAGGCCACAGCATGAATATGGAATATCTGCCTGAGTTACTGAAAGGTCTGGGAACCACGCTGGAACTTACCCTTGTCAGCCTGCTTACCGGACTGGTTCTGGCCATTCTATTTACGATTGTTCTTTCCCTGAAGGTGAAAGCACTGACCTGGCTGGTCAAACTTCAAATACTGCTGTTTACCGGCACGCCATTGTTGATACAGATCTTCCTGATTTATTACGGCCCGGCCCAGTTTGACCTTATCAAAGACAGTGTTATCTGGCCGCTGTTAAGCCAGCCCTGGTTCTGCGCCATGCTGGCCCTGGCTCTGAACTCTGCAGCTTACTCCACCCTGCTGTTTAAGGGCGCTATTGATGCGGTACCCAGGAGCGACTGGGAAGCCTGCATGGCACTGGGCATGACTCATAAGCAGGCACTTCTGAAAGTGATCCTGCCCCATGCGGCTCGCCGTGCACTGCCGGCCTATGGCAACGAGATCATTCTGGTCATGAAAGGCTCATCACTGGCCAGTACCATTACGCTGATGGACCTGATGGGCTATGCTGCCAGACTGAACGCACAAACTTACGACACGTTAACGGTGTTCACTATGGCAGGTTTGATCTATCTGGCCATGACTGGCGTTCTGACTTTGCTGATTCGGTTTATGGAACACAAAGTCTTAGCATTCAGCCGCACTTAATTTTCTTTGAACCACAGAGAGCACAAAGGGCACAAAGAAGAGCTTTTCTTTTTCTTCGTGATCTTTGTGATCTCTGTGGTTTAACCCACATTTCCCATTCCTGAAAGCTCGACAGTTATTATGGTTTCCCCCGATGCTGACCAATGACATGATTTTTGAAGAAACACTGAGCCCGTCCATTGCCAGATACAGCATGAATGGTCTGGCCATTCTGAAAATTCAAAGCCCTAAGTGCGAAGCGGCGATATCCCTTCACGGCGGCCACCTGTTTCAATTCAAACCGACTGGGCAGCAAGACGTCATCTGGCTCAGTAATAAAGCCATTTTCTCAGAAGAGAAGGCAATACGGGGAGGCGTACCCGTCTGCTGGCCATGGTTTGGACAGGTCGCTTCACCCTCCCATGGTTTTGCCCGAATCAGCAACTGGCAGTTGCTGGATCACGAGGAAAATGAGCAGGCGGTTACCATTCGTCTCAAACTCAGTGCCTCCAAACAGACCCGAGCGGTCTGGCCCCATGATTTCAGTGCTGTTCTGACCTTTACCCTGGGAGAAACGCTGCGAATAAACCTGGAAATGATCAACACCGGCGAGACACCCTGGCAGTGGAGTGGAGCACTGCACACTTACTTTGCTATTGCAGAAGCCACCGAAACCTGGATTACTGACGCAGGTTCTTCCTATATCGACAGTCTGAAAAATGCCCTGCCTTGTGAAACAACAGAAGCGTTGATCATTAATCAGTCCATCGACCGGATTTATACGACGCCGGATGAAACAATATCCATTCATGATCAGGGCAATCAGCGCATTATTAATGTTCTTAACCGGGGGCATAACTCAGCGGTTATCTGGAATCCATGGAAAGACCTGAGCAGAAGCATGGGGGATATGAGTGATGATGGGTACGAAACCATGGTCTGCGTTGAAGCGACCCAATATGCAAAGGATCTGGCATCAGGCTCACTGTTAATGCCGGGTGAAAAACAGTCGTTAAGCACTCAAATCAGTGTGACTTCAGCAGAATAATTAACAGGGTACACATTCCCATGGGATTTCATGGGAATGTCCCCTTCACACGGTTGCTGCTGCCAGAATCATCTCCACAGCACTGTCCGACATCGCATCGATGGCGTTTCTATCCAGATAGATCCCATCATTTAATAAACGACTCATACCGTGCAGCATGCTCCAACTCACCTGGGCAAGGCGCAGGCAGTCGATATCTTTTGATAATTTGCCCTTTTCCTGCCCTTCTTTCATTAAGAGCCGAATAAGATCGACATAATCCTGAAAACAGGCAAAAGAAGCCGCTTTAAGGCTTTCTGTGGGCTCTCCATTTTTCCAGACAGGCCGACCAAACATCAGGTCATACTCCTCTGGGTGCTTCCAGGAAAGATCCAGATAAGACCGGACAAATGCCTTCAACCAGCGGTTCATATCACCAGACTGCTCACGCATCAGCTGCGCAAAATGAGCCTGCCATGTCTGAAAACCCTGCTCAGCAATGGCACAGAGTAACGCATTTTTATCTTTAAAATGATGATAGGCTGCGGTTCTCGACACCCCTACCCGCTCGGCCAGGCTGCGCATGGAAATACCATCCACCCCCTGCTCCCCAATCATCCGGGTTGCCTCTTCAAGCAGCTTCTGGTGAAGGTTGCCATGGTGATAGGGTTTTCTGGCAGTCATAAGTCGTTTAATGCCCGTCTGCTATTTGCTACAAGATGGTGAAGTCCAGAGTCAATGCAAATTATCTTGACAGTGTCAAAATACCATTTTATCTTGACAGCGTCTAGATGAGGCGTCGAATCACAAGAAGGATTATAAAATGACCACTCCCTACCCACATCTTCTGGCACCGCTGGATCTGGGGTTTACCACGCTGAAAAACCGGGTTCTGATGGGCTCCATGCACACCAACCTGGAAGAGCAGCCCAACGGTTTTGAGCGACTGGCAACCTATTTCGCCGAACGTGCAGCGGGTGGTGTGGGACTTATCGTGACTGGCGGTATTGCACCTAACCAGGAGAGCGGGGGTATGCCGGGTGCTGCCACCATGGAAACCATGGATGATGTAAAGCACCATCAGGTCGTCACAGACGCCGTTCATGAGGCTGGTGGTAAAATCTGTATGCAGATCCTTCATACCGGTCGTTATGCCTACCATCCGAAAAGTATTGCTCCCAGTGCTATTCAGGCGCCAATCAACCCTTTCAAACCCAAAGAATTGTCATCTGACGAAATTGATGAGCAGATTGAGAACTTTGTGAACTCTGCGGCCCTGGCAAAAGAGGCAGGCTATGATGGCGTGGAAATCATGGGCTCTGAAGGTTATTTCATCAACCAGTTCATCGTTAACCGCACTAACCAGCGGCAGGATGATTGGGGGGGAGAGTACAATAAACGTATTCGCCTGCCGGTAGAAATGGTGAGAAAGACCCGCGAAACGGTAGGTTCTGATTTCATCATCATTTACCGTCTGTCCATGCTGGATCTCGTAGAAGGCGGGAGCAGCTGGGATGAGATCATTCAACTGGCCAAAGAGATCGAAAGGGCCGGTGCCACCATCATCAACACCGGTATTGGCTGGCATGAAGCCAGAGTACCCACCATTGCAACAATGGTTCCAAGAGCTGCTTTTACCTGGGTAACGGCAAGAATTCGTAACGAAATAAACATTCCGGTAATCACCTCCAACCGCATTAATATGCCGGAAACGGCAGAAGAAGTACTCGCTCGTGGTGATGCGGACATGGTTTCCATGGCCCGTCCCATGCTGGCAGATGCTGAGTGGGTTAATAAGGCGGCTGAAGGCCGTGCGGATGAAATCAATACCTGCATTGGCTGTAACCAGGCCTGCCTTGACCACGTCTTTTATCTAAAACCCGTCAGTTGTCTGGTAAACCCCAGGGCATGCCATGAAACGGAACTGAACTACCTGCCAACCAGTGAACCCAAGAAACTGGCGGTGGTGGGAGCAGGCCCTGCCGGCATGGCATTTGCCACCACAGCAGCCTACCGTGGTCACCAAGTCACCCTCTTTGACGCTGCAGACAAAATCGGTGGTCAATTCAATATTGCCAAGACCGTTCCGGGCAAGGAAGAGTTTGAGGAAACCCTGCGTTACTTTAAGCGGCAAATCGAGTTAACCGGCGTTGAACTTAAGCTCAACCACCGGGTGTCAGCGGATGAGCTGGAAAACGGTGATTTTGATGAAGTCATTGTTGCCACCGGTATTGCCCCAAGAAAACTGGATATCGAAGGGATCGATCACAGCAAGGTCCTCAGTTACCTGGATGTATTTAAGGGTGCCCCCGTAGGAAACAAGGTTGCCGTGATTGGTGCTGGCGGTATTGGCTTTGACCTTTGCGAGCTGATTACCCAGGAAGGCCCATCCAGCAGTCTGGATATCCCCACCTTTATGAAAGAATGGGGCGTGGACATGACACTGGAAAATCGCGGCGGCCTGCTGACAGAAAGCGAGCATCCAAAACCATCGAAGGAAGTCTTTCTGTTACAGAGAAAGAAAAGCAAACCGGGTAAAAACCTCGGTAAAACCACCGGATGGATTCATCGTTCCTCACTGGCTAACCGGGGTGTTCGTATGGTTCCAGCCTGTGAATACCAGAAGATTGATGACCAGGGCCTGCATCTTTCCATCGCTGGAGAGGAGCAACTCCTTGATGTCGATACCGTTGTCATCTGTGCGGGTCAGGAGCCCATGCGAGAGCTTGCCGATAACATCAGCAGCAAAACCGTTCACCTGATTGGCGGCGCTGATGTAGCAGCCGAGCTGGATGCCAAACGGGCAATCAACCAGGGCTGTCGACTGGCCGCAGAAATTTAACGTGCGCACTTTAATCATTAAAGGGGGCCTGCTCCCTTTAATGATTACGACACCTTACCCCTTCCTGTTCTTTCTCTTCTTGCCAGACTTTGGTTCAGGCGATCTACCTGATGAATCATCAAATAGCTTTTTCACCCTCTCATACTTTCCTGGCTCCTTACTCCAGTCAGCCCGATAATACTCAAGCAGCTTCATTGCCGAGATTCCCCTGGAATTGGTAAGCGCTGGATTAGCACCATTACTGACCAATAACGCAAATATCCGATAAGGTACTTCCCATTGAATGGCCATATGCAATGGACGCTGACCGCTTTTGCCCGCTCCATAGTGGCAAGCCGTTTGACAACGCTGTGAGTAAACCCATTAAAGGTAAGGAACGCTTCAAAGCCCTTTCCCTTAACCTGAAACTCATCCATCTCTACTTCAGTCAGCCCACCACTATTAATAGCCGCAAGGATATGTCTGTCCATCACATCAATCATACTGGTGGAAATCAGCTGCCCCGCCCCCGCAGAGGGCAACTCCCCCCCGAGCAGCGGTGCATTCTTGATATAGTCGATCACTTCCCGGCGATCACTGTGATCCGGAAATACCCACGACCAGAAACCAGCAGGCTCTTCCTGGGTAATAGGTAAGCTATTCAAGTATGCCAACAGCTCCTGACGCTCTTTTTTGGCTCCTCGTCCTTTGATGTGGATTTTGTAAGCAAATTTCTGTAAAAGACCCTTCTTTTTTTCACCTCAGAAGAAGTGTCCTGCCCATGGATGGAAATCAGATTTTTATACTCGGCCTCGGCTTACAATTTCCATGGAAACTGGTGAGTCAGCATCTGGATACTTCAACCAAACCCAGTACCCTTACGCTCAAGGTGGCTGCTGATCGTGGCAGCCTCTATCCATGCCCCTGCTGTGGCAAGGCCTGCCCTGCACATGACTTCAAAGAACTCACCTGGCGACACCTGAATTTCTTCCAGCACCACTGCTTCATTACTGCAAATGTCCCTCGGACCAACTGTGAAGAACACGGTATACGTCGTATTCATGTACCCTGGGCCAGAGAAGGCAGCAAGTTCACACTTTTATTTGAACAGGCTCTGTTGATGTTGGCTCGTGAAATGCCCGTCAAGGCCTGTGCAGAGTACATTGGTGTCGCGGATAAACGTATCTGGCGGGTTATCAAGCACTACGTCAGCAGAGCGCTGCTTGAGATGAACTTCGCTGAGCTGAAAGCCATCGGTCTTGATGAAACAGCCTCAAAACGAGGTCATAACTACGTTACCGTATTCATCGACATGGATCGTTCGGATAAGCCGGTGTTGTTCGCGACGCCCGGCAAAGGCAAGCAGACAGTCAGGGATTTCAAGACCTTTCTCGAAGAGCATCAGGGCAAGGCAGAAAATATTCTGGAGGTGGTTTGTGATATGTCCAAAGCTTTCCTGGCAGCAACGAAAGAAGAACTCCCCAATGCCAATGTGACCATTGACTGGTTTCATGTTGTGCAATTGTTTACCACGGCATTAGACGACGTGCGTAAGGCTGAGCGTAAGTTACAACACCTGCCGAAAGAGCTTCGCTGGGCGATTCTGAAGAACGCAGACGGGCCATTGACAGAGAAACAAGTTGAAGCACTTGCAGAACTGGAGACCAGTGACTTACATACAGGCACGGCCTGGAAGATCAAGGAAAAGCTACGCTGGATCCGTAAAGCTGAAACCATCAGGGCAGCCCGCTGGCGACTTAGTCATTTCATCGGTTATGCACGGAAGGAGTTGGGAGACATAGAAATCCTGGAGCCGGTACGCAAAGCTTTGGAAACGGTTGAACGTCATGCTGATAAGATTCTGCAACGCTGGTATTCGACGTATACCAATGCACGAATGGAAGGGCTGAACAGTCTGTTTCAGGCAGCCAGGGCAAGGGCAAAAGGTTACCGTAATACAGGGACTTTTATCACGATGATTTACCTGATAGCCAGCCCTGTGGCGGATATCCTGAAATCCATATGAAACGACGAAGAGCCTCTTTTTTACTTCTCGGGCGGGCACCAAACTCTTTCGCCAGCACGAATCCATTAACTGGCCACTGCCACTTCAACAATCCACCCAACATGGTGTCATTGCCAGAGCCCATCTGGATATTAGGGTCAGCACCGTTCTCCAGGGCAAAGCGTGCCATTGCACCTGAAATAACGATGCATAGCTGCAAATTAGGTTCATTTAGAGTTGGCAATCATTTTCAACCTGAACGAACTTTTTTCCCTGCTAAATGTACAAGTACTCCATCAGTTAGCATTCCTTCATATAAGATAGAAAGAGAAAATAATGTTAATCCTTCAACATCATTACCATCAAACTTAGACCCTAATGTAACAAGAACCAAGCCTATTTGGTTAGAAACACCTCCGGTATTCTTCATGGTAGAACCAATTTCACTCAACCAATGTTATCTCTGCAGAAAACAGTCCGATCCATCGGAACTTTTTCAAATAATAATAATCACTAAAGACAGGCTGTAGTGACAGGTCTTTTTCCATTCATATTAAATCCATGCACTACATATTCTTCTATTAGATAAAGGATTCAATTAATGATCTTCCGCTCCTGCCTACTGCCCTTACTACTGACTATTTCAGCGATAGCCAATGCGGGTAATGACTATAACTACACATTTATCAACACTGGATTTGGTTACAATAATCAGAATCAAGGTACACAAACTATCGATGGAACCACCTGGTTTGTGAATGGTGCATACAAAATCCCTTCCGTACCTTTAATACTTAATGCTGGCTATTCCTATGGTCGCATTGATAAAGATGAAGTTGCCAGAAATGTCGAAATAGATGGGAGTTCTTACTTTGCTGGAGCCAGCCTGATATTAAAGCCTACCGAGAGATTTCACCTGATTCCATCGGTAACCAGTGGTCGACTGCGAAATGGTCTTTCTGTGGATGCTGATGAAGTAAAGGACAAACTGACAGCCTACACGGCTTCAGTTAGCGCCCGTTATCATCTGGAACGAGGCCTCTGGCTGAATACCGGCTATATCCAACAATACTATGACCGGAATGACGATCAGGATGAAAGCAATAATACTGGTTTTTTCACTGCCGGGGCAGAGTATCAAGTGGATAAGGAGTGGGGGTTTGGTTTGAACTATCGAGGTAATTCCGACCAATATACCACCCAGTTTTTTGTGAAGTTCTTCTTCTAAACTTCATCCTGAACCAAAAAGACACCAATGCACAAATAAAAATCTTTTGTGTCCTGGGGTCTTTGTGGTTCAGAAATAAGATCACTATATTGAAAAGACCTGAAAGCATCCGAGAACCATCTCGAGTACTTATGCAGGGCTTCGTTTCTTACGGCGCCCCCCAGCTGTCTTCCCTCGACTTTTTCTTTTAAATGGTTGATTAGCAGGCGCAGGCAACCCGGCAACCGATGGCAAGCCATCCGTCGTGGTTTGCACCAACAGGGCTCTCAATTCCTGATCAAGCCCTCCCATAAACGCGCCATAACTTCCCTTACGCTCAACAATATCATTCAGGGATGCCTCCCATCGCGCAGTCATATCAGGCGTTGTTACTTTTTCCGGTAAGGCATTAATCAGGGCACGCCCTGTTGCCGACGCATGAATATTACGCCCCTTACGCTCCAGAAACTGTCGCTTGAACAGCAGTTCGATAATATTGGCCCGGGTGGCCTCTGTTCCCAGGCCATCGGTCTCACGGAGTATTTTTCGAATATTCTTGTCCTGGACAAATCGGGCAATACCCGTCATGGCAGAAAGCAGCGTAGCATCATTAAAGGGCTTGGGAGGTTGTGTCAGTTTCTCCTTCAGCTCGGCTTCAGGGCAATCAAGAACATCGCCCTTTGCCAGTTCCGGCAGAAATGCATTACCTTCATTGCTCTCATCGTCACCTGAACGCTGATCGTTTTTGCCATAATTTTTGCCAGAAGTAATCAGGCCCTTCCACCCCTCTTCAACCGTCTGACGACTACTCGCACGGAAGAGACCTTTTTCTATTTCAACATCAACAGCCCTTTTCCTGAACATGTGGTCAGGATAAAACTGCACAACATATTGCCTGGCAATCAACTCATACAGTTTGCGATCCAATTCCGGCAATCGTTCAAGGTCCATTCTCAGCGATGTAGGAATAATGGCATGGTGTGCCCCAACCTTCTTATCGTTCCAGGCACTGGTTTTCCTTTCTGGTAATGCACTATCCACTGCCTTACTGAGAAAAAAGATATTACTACGGATAGTTGCCAGCACTTCAGGAGCTTGAGAGAAATGCTCTTCAGGCAGATAACGACAATCGGAACGGGGGTAAGTGATCAGTTTCTGCTCATAAAGGCGCTGACAGCTGTCGAGCACTTTCTTGGCATCCATTCGTAGCTGCCTGGCGGCATCTATTTGCAGTGCGGATAAAGAGTAAGGAAGCGGTGGTGTCTCTTTGCCGCGCTTATCTTCAACACGCTTCACAGTCCCCTGTTTGCCAGTCACCCGATCGACAACATTCTGGGCCAGACGCCGATCCAGAACTCGCCCGTCTTCATCCATCCAGTTCTGGCAGGCATCACTGGGAATCCACTTCGCTTTGAAGCGTTCATCCTTTGCCGTTAAAAGCGTTGCAAACACTTCAAAGTAGGGTTTCGGCTGAAAATCCTCAATTTCTTCATCACGGCGGGCTACGAGGCCCAATATCGGGGTTTGAACCCGCCCAATGGATAGCAGGCCATTAAAACCAACCTTACGTCCCAGTAACGTGCAGGCACGGGTCAGGTTGATACCATAAAGCCAGTCTGCCCGGGAGCGGGCCAGCGCTGAAACGGCCAGCGGCACGTACTCCTGATTGGACCGCATCCGCCCAAGTGCCTGTGAAACGGCAGAAGGGTTCAAATCACTGATTAACAAACGACGAACTTCTTTTTTACGTTGGGCAGAGAGTTTCAGGTAGTCCAGTACTTCATCCACCAACAGCTGACCTTCTCGGTCAGGGTCACCAGCATTAACGATAATATCCGCTCGCTTCAGCAGTTTACCAATCACTG
>CBDHDM010000100.1:0-11896 GCA_965261315.1 Endozoicomonas sp.
CCAGCCAGAGCTGACCAGCCCAGAAACTGGAAACCCAGTCGGAAGGACCACAGTAAATCCATTGGTAATCTTCAGTACCAATTTTTGGGTTTCTATCACCGATTCGGGAAATATTTTTCCGAACGGCATTGCAGACTTTTTCCAGATGCCGGACAAAAACGGTTTCCGATTCTCTTATACGTTCAGGCGCTGGATTACTGAGTAAAGTTGACATTATTAAATGATTCTCTTAAAGCAGATTTATCCAGTCCAAAATTATCAAGCCAACTTGTTTGCTGATAAAAAACTCAAACAACCAAAATTAATTTCTGGAAATATTATCAACTGACAGACAATTAAAGCCAGGAACAAAAACTCAATAAAAAAACAGGACAAGTTATACATTGACAGCAACAGTAGAGCAGACATAACTAAAAAACCTTGACCAAAATCAATTTAATAGAATTGTGATCAACAAAAAAACAGAGAAATATGCAAATATAATTCTTTTGATTGAAATCCATATTGACCTACAGGGAATGGAAAGTTATTGTAACTTGCTTCGATTGTTTGATTAAGGTCAAAAACTATCATTTTCTTTACATTTATGATCAGCATCAACCGATTGACCTGTCCATATCTCACGAATCGAAACATATAGTGGTGATAAACTCAATACTTTTCCTTTCGAAAAACAGGCGTTGCGCTGGCTATTTCCGGATTGTTGACAGCTCCCGTATATGCCTTGGAATTGACAGCTCCAGTAGTGGACTTAGATAGCGATTAAAGATAAATATGACATTCTGCCCTGGAGTAACTATTCAAGTTTTTTGATACCAGTTCATGTCCCGACGATTACACGACAATCATGACTGATTGCATCGAGATGCGTCCGGCGTACTCAAAATGCTCAGGAAAAAAGAAAAACAATAGCGACTTTGCAGGCTGGAAAAATTCATCTTCTCTAACCCTGAATACCATGGCTATCTAAGCATTAGGAAGTATCAAATGCCATGCTTCTGGGATTTGCAACCGTCTGCAATTGCCTTGAACAAAGCATCCCAACTGATCAATCATCAAGTGTAAGAAAAAAACTGGTTATTTTTTTCCATAATCGTTTTCGTGTTGGCTTCGCATGGTATTATTTAAAGCTATTTTGAAATCAGTGGACAAGCCAACTCCTGAATCTGAGTTCGAGCAAGAAAAGCCAGGAATGTAAGGTAGGCGAAACTAGCCAGGTGATATTCGCCATAGACCATAGCTGTGCTCAAGTTGAGCAGCCTTGGAATTCTTCAGGGTGTTAAACGTTTGATTCTCAATATGCCATCTACAACTGATCCTCTCATGACGGATTCAACTGTCTTTTTAGCAATTCAATATCGGTTATCAGACATGCGAATTACCCGCTTTATCAATTTCGATATAATCCATAGCGACATTGACCTGCTCTGCATCATCCTGCAGATTCAGGGTTACATTCCTTTGCATAGCGGAATGTGAGTTGTATTGTTCTCTTTATCGGACGATGGCACTGGTGCTTAACTTCACCCTGATCGATAAAGTTTCATTCATGGCCTCAATAAGCGACTATCATGATTGCCATCTTTTGCGACATAATATATGCCAGCCATCAACTTCTTGATCAGAGCAATGGTGGGATATGTCAGCGTATAAGCCATCGAGAAGATATGACCAGTTTTAGTTGCGGGTGGTCTTTTCCTTTCGAAAAACAGGCGTTGCGCTAGCTATTTCCGGATTGTTGACAGCTCCCGTATATGCCTTGGAATTGACAGCTCCAGTAGTGGACTCAGATAGCATTAAAGATAAATATGACATTCTGTCTGGAGTAACTATTCAAGGTGATACCATCATTAATGTTCTTCCTGGTGGAATAACAGGAATGATAACAAATAACGGAATCTTGATCGCTGAAAATAGTGCAATCAAGGTTGTCGGGAATGAAGAAGATTCAAAAGTCATTACCAGTATTGGGTTTATAGAAAATAAAGGCCATATAGAATCAAAAAATGGTGCTGCTATCTTTGCAGGAAAAAACTCTGCACTAACAACTAAACTGGTTAATCGAGGAAAACTTATTGGCGGTATGGTAGGTGATGAGCAGGTTGCAATTGATATTAGTCAAAGCAATACCGGGGCTTATTTTATCGAAGCTGGTAGAGACTCTTATATAAAAGGCAGCATTTATCTAAACGCCACCGAAAACAGCAAAACATCCGGTGGAATTGCCGAGGTGCAATTTAAAGGCAATGTTGAAGAAGAATGGAAAACTACTTTTGATGGAGCAAGGATCGCTGGCGTAAATCAGATAAAGATTTTCGATGACGCCTGGATGATACTTAAAGCTCAAGATGAAACCATCAACTTTGACCTGGTTAACTATAAAGACAAGAGCAATGAAGATACCAGTCTGGAAGGGGAGTTTTCCATTGGCGCTGGTGCCCGTATGGAAATGGAGTTGAATGGCTGGAACAGAAATACTTCTAACGTCGTTTTAAAAGTGAACAATGGTGATGTCAAATTCAATGGCAGTGAAATCTACCTGACTGCCGGTGAAGGCCAGGGCCTGGTAGACATCTACGGTCAACATGTGCTGATTAAAGTCGATGAAGGCAACAGTATCACTGGTGACTACTCCCTTGCCCATGGCTGGCTGACCGAAGTCACCGAAGTAGAAGGCGATGACACGAATATCACCGTAAATATTGAATATAACGAAACCGCGTCTTCGGCCACACTGATGCGGGATGCCGCTGCCGGTGGTGCAGACACAACAGAGGTTGCTGTTGTTGGTGCCTTTGGTGATATCGTGCTTGGCAGCGGTGATGGTAAAGGCACTTTCAGTGCTGCTGAACTGGCTAACCTGATGAACCTTGCAGGAACCGGCAGTCCTGAGCGTGCAGCGACGCTGGCCGGTGAACTCACTCCGGATCGAAGTGGTGCCATCCTGCATGCTACTCAAAATGCCCAGAACCGTCAGCTTGATAATGTCAATCGCCGACTGAATGCTATCCACGCCAGTGAGACTGCCGGTGGTTACGGTGGTATGGAGGGTATGTGGTTTCGAGCCTTTGGCCATGACGGCAGCAAGGATGTTGAAGGCCGCGTTGATGGCTATGACTTGAAAGGCAGTGGTTTCAGTATTGGAACCGATGGCCTGATGTCTGACAACGTACGCGCCGGTTTTGCCTTTGGTTACAGTGCGCAGGAAACCGATGGACAGTTGTACGATACCAGTCATGATATTGAGAGCTATCAGCTCTCTGCTTACAGCCTCTTCTATCGGCAGGATTTCTTCATCAATGCCTCTGCCAACGTCGGTATGAACTCCTACGAAAGCGAAAGAACCATTGGTGAGAGTCTGGGTTACACCGGTGAAACCAAAGCCTCATCCAGCTACGACGGTTACTCTGCAGCAGCCCGCCTGGTTGCTGGAAAAGACTTCACCATTACCGGAACCCAACTCCAGCCTCTGATTGCTGCTGAGTTCAACCATACACAAATTGACGCCTATGAAGAGGATGGCTCACCAGCTTCCCTGGGTTATGGAGAACAATCCATTGAGCAGTTCAAGCTCGGTGCCGGTGCCAACGTCTTCCGTCATTTCTCCCTGGGCGATTATGACCTGACGGCTCGCCTTTCTGGTATGGCATGGCACGATTTCAATGCAGATAATCATGAGATTGATGCCTTCATTATCGAAGATCCATCCACCAAGGGCACTATCACAACAGCGACCGGCTCCTCCGAAAATCGCTTTGATTTTGAAGCAGCCATTGATCTCAAGTCTGTCGGCGGCCTGAATCTGGGACTGGATGTCATTCACACCATTGAAGATGACTTCAACGACACTGCTCTGCAATTCCGAGCGGAATACGCCCTGTAAATAGAAGAAATCATCCCGGTTCCAGCCCAACCATGGAGCCGGGAATTACTGTATCGACTTCCGAGCTTTGTCATGAAAAAAAATGGATTTATCTTTGAACTGGCAGCCATTGCAGCCATGGTTTCCATACTTCCACTGTCGGCTTCTGCTAATTCCAACTACCCTTTTTCCGCTTTCTGGGATGATGCTGAAATCAGTTTAAGAAATGCCAGCAAGCACGAAGGCCAATACCGCTGGAATCCAGATACCGAAGCAATGGATTACAAGTACCAGACCGCTTCTGTTTTTACCGCCCGTTTGAATTCTGGTTATGTTGGCCGGGGCAAAGTCAAAATGGGCTTTGACGTTGGCGCTCTTGGTACCGTAAATCTGGGCGACAGTGACTGGAATCAGGACTTTTACAATGGTGAAAAAATGCTGGCCCAGGAGGAGTGTGTTACCAATGAAAATGGCATTTTAAAATGTGAGCCAAAAGGTTACATGCGAATGTCCGTTGCCTCTGCCAAAGTACGTCTGGGCAAAGGCTGGAATGATCAGACGAATATTGAAATGGGTCTTGGCCACTATCAAGGCGGCCTGATTAAAACCAACGACCCTGATGAATCGATTGTCCCCAACTCCTACCGTGGAGCAAGCCTGATAGGCCGTAAATATGGTTTTGAGTACAGTGCAGTCTGGGTAGACCGCTTTATTCGTAACGGTTTGGACCGTCTCAGCCCCATCAAAATCTATGACAACGATGCCAAAGAAGAACCGGTGTTCGTTGAAGTACCTTTCGTCTACGGTTTTGGTCTTACCAGGCGGGACAAGAATTATGCCGTTTCTTTCGCCACAGGTATCAGCAAAGATTATCTATCCCGCTACACCCTGTTTGGCAAAAGGATGATCCGTATGGGTGGAGGGCATAATATTGAGTTCACTTCCGCATTCCAGCTTCTGAAATACAGTGGCAGTGTATGGGATGAAGCGGTACAGAAGGGTATCCATGATGAAGGCATGGACCAGTCCCGTCTGCTGGATGTCACTGCCCGCTACTTCAACAACAACTGGAGTTTCACCCTGGGTCATGCCACCACTACCGGAACCACCAACTTCAATTACGGTTTCAATGGTATGGATGGTGTTATTTACGACAGTGGTAAAGCAGAAATCATGTCGTATTTCAGAAAGCCCGGAGATAAACAGTACTCCCTTAAGAGCGCTTATACCTTCCGCAGCGATGATAACCCTGAGTGGCTGAATGGGCTGACCCCCTACTACAACCTTCACTATTTTGTCCGCCCGGAAGCCGAGCAGAAAGAAAACTGGCAGATTACTGGCTATGAGCGGGGAACCGGTTTTGAACATGTCGTCGGCCTTAAATACAGACCTCAGTTCAGTGCATTGAAAGGTGCCGAGTTCAAAATTTTCGGGGCGTTCTACCGTCCGGATGAAGCTCTGGCGGCCATGCAGGATGACGACCCGAAAGACCGTTACGACGTCAGTGAAATCGTAGTTGAAGCTAAATTCCCGATTTTCTAACCCTTTTACCTGAGAGTCTGTTATGAACAGGATACTGCCCCTTTCCCTTGCAGTGCTGCTGGCGGGTTGCGCCAGCCAATCTGCCGATGTCTCTGGCGTTGCTGATTCCAGCGCCGTTGAAAAAAAGGCTCCCGTTGTCTCCGAAAACTGGAAGGCATATATGTCTTCAAGAGCTGGGGGCTCTGACCTGTTAAGCAAAGACTTTGCAGGCAACCGAAAAATGCTGGTTAACAACTTCTCTTATGCTGGCTACCAGCGCAGTGAAGTACCTCTGCCTTCTATTGATGTTTCAAATTTTTGCAGTGGAACCGCTTCAAGCAATGAGATGCCATCGGGTTATCGTGTATTTAATGTGACTGACTACGGTGCCATTGCTAACGACAAATTGAGTGACAAAGAAGCAATCCGCAAGGCGATAGCCGCCACAGAAACTTATGTTCGTGAAGGAAAGGACAATAAAGCAATTCTGTTCTTTCCGAGGGGGCTGTTCAGAGTCAGTGAAAAGTCCGATCTGGATTCAATTATTTCAGGCGATGCCGCATCCATTAACAGTCAGCCTATTAAAATCCAGGAAAGCAATATTGTCGTCAAAGGCTGCGGCTCTGCCGAGGGTGGTTCTGAACTCTTTATGGCAGAAAGCCTTCTTCCTCTCAGCCCGAAAAAAATGTGGACAACGCCAACTCTGCTCCAACTGGGTCGCAAAGAGACCACGGTGATCGGGAAGGTTACTCAATCGGTTATTGGCGGAACGACAAAATCCCTGACCGTTTCCGATACAGGCAACCTAAAACCCGGCGACTGGATTGAAATCGAAGCCCTTGTCACCGATAAGGAAAAAGTTGGGGCTGAAATGGGTCCCTACAAAGTAGAGCCCAATATGGCCGTTATGAAAAAAGGCCTGAAACTCCGGGAGATTCATCAGATAAAAGAGATCAGCGGTAACACCCTGACCTTTATGACGCCGGTTCTGGTCGATATTTCACCCGTTGACGACTGGAGCCTTCTGCACAGTGACCGTACCGAGAATCTGGCCGTTGAAGACATCCGTTTCAGAGGGAACTGGCACACTGCATTCATTCATCATGCTTCAGCTGAACACGACAGTGGCTATAGTGCTATTCAAATTCTCAAGTCTGCCAATAGCTGGGTAAAGAATGTCACCCTGACGGATATCAGTGCCGGCGTCACCTTCACTGATACCGTAAACTCTACGGTGCTGGATGCAAAGGTAACGGGTAATGCCGGGCACCTATCACTGCAGTTTATCAACTCATTTAATAACCTGAGTGTTAATTTTCTGGATGAGTCTGGACAGCACCACTCCCCGGGCTTCTCTCATTTCTCGTCCTCCAATGTACATCTGGATACCTGGCATCCGGGTGATTCCTCACCGGATATCCATGCCTCACAACCACGAATCAATCTGTTTGACCGTATGACGGGCGGCTGGGTTTATGGCCGCTGGGGTGGCGCTATCCGCACACTGCCCAATCACTTGATGGGTCTTGTGTTCTGGAACGCTGAAAATACTGGACCATCCTACACAAGGATGCCGTTTGAGTTTATGAGAACCGATGGCCCGAATGGTCGTATGGTGACACCGTTCGTTATTGGTCTTCATGGCAATCCGGTGAAGTTTGCCAGCCAGCGTCATTACTCAAGCCGTACAACGAACGACGCAGTTAGTAAGATGTATGAAACACCACTGCCCAATAAACCCCAGGCCATTCTTGAGTCAAATGGACAGGCTGTTTTCCCAGACTCTCTTTTCCTGGCTCAGCTTGAACAGAGGTTGGGGAAGCTACCTCAGTGGCTGGCAGAAAAGCAGTAATTCATAACATTACCTTTCACTTTCTGGTTGCTTCAGAGATGAAGCAACCAAACCTCTCGAAGCAACCATTATGAGCAAACCCTTAATGACTGCCCTGGTCTGCATGGCTCTGTTAACAGCCTGTAAATCCGGTGGTGGCAGCGACAGTCCTCAAACCAGCACACCAATACCTCCTGAAACGGAAACACCTATCCCCCCGAGCCCGAAACACCAGAGCCTGAAATACCAAGACCTCCTCCCGCCGATTCTGCCCAAGCCTGGAAAGACTGGTTTTATTCTAGACAGGCAGGCAGTGATTTAAAAAAAACGGATTACAGGAAAACGACTATTCCCGTTGTCACTAATTTTTCCTACGCTGGCTATAAGCGCAGTGAAGAACCATGGCCAACGTTTAATACGTCTTTTGATTGTTCGGCAAACCTTACGGTAGACCCGGCAACCGGATACAAAATCTTTAATGTGACGACTCCTGAGTTCGGTGCCGTTAACGATGATGAATCAAGTGATAAAGAAGCAGTAAGAAAGGCTATCGCTGCAGCAGAGGTCGAAATCACAAATGGTTCAATAACAGGGGCGGTGCTTCTCTTTCCGAAAGGGTTGTACCGTTTAAATGAAGCGAGTGATATGGCTGGAATCAGTCAGGACGACCAAGACTCCCTGAAATCACAGTCCATCTGGGTATCTACAGGCAACTTTATTATCAGGGGGGGTGGCAGGGATACCAACCTCTATATGGCAGAGCACTTCCTGCCAATGAATCCCAAACAGCTCTGGAGTACTCCCAGATTATTTGTGCTTGGAGAAGAAAGCAGCCGGGCAGTCGGTACCGTCACTCAAGCCATTCAGGCCGGTACGACGAAGAGACTGGAATTATCCACAACAGGAGACCTATCCCACGGCGATTGGATTGAACTCGCAGCCACATTGAAAGGCGACAGTAAAATTGCACCTTTTATCCACCCTTATAAAATTGAAGGCTCCATGAAAAATCTCAGTAATGGGCTGGAGCTGAGGGAGCTGCACCAAATTGCAACGATTGATGGCAATGGAGTTGTGCTGGAAACACCAGCAATTCCCGATGAATTCCGGAGCCTTACTACCACGCAACACGCAGAGGAAGCAATAAAAACTCACCCGCACAATTTATCGACTAAAATTGATCTTTACTAAATCATCGTCGTCGGATCAATTATGGGTACTGCCATACAGAAAAAAGTCAGGCAATTCAGTGCTACTTATCTCATAAAAACAGTTTCTGAATGCTTTGAAAAAATAACTGATCACCGTCCCAATCAGTGCATCATTCCATTTGCCAATTTTCCTAAATCTGCTTTTGCCATGATGCATCAAAAGTGTGATTCGCTGTTAGCATTCGATGAGGAAAGGCTCGACGAAGTATGCTGCCATAATCTCGAAAAACTTTACCATATTAAGGATGGTAGTGTTCCTTCTGACACAAGAATGAGAGAAGTTATTGACCCTGTAGATCCCGCCGAACTTAAGAAACCCTTCAAAGAACTATTCAACATTGTTCAGCGTAATGGAGCCCTGAAAGGATTCGAATTCAAATGCGGAAAGCTAAAAGACCATTACCTCCTTCCTATTGATGGCACTGGTCTTTTTTATTCAGGAACCTGTCGTTGTGATGACTGTTGCATCATGAATGAAGGCAAAAAGAATGAAGCCTATTATCACAATATTATGGGTGGGTGTATTGTCCATCAAAATCAGAAAACCGTGATTCCTTTAGCACCGGAAGCCATTTGCAAACAAGATGGTACGACAAAAAATGATTGTGAAAAAGCGGCTATCCGACGTTTTCTGGCACAGGTAAAACACGACCACCCGCAACTAAAACTGGTCATTCTTCTCGATGGCTTATACGCTGACAATCCCACCATTGCTCTGATCAAGAAGTATGGCTGGCACTATAATTATCGTCGCAAAAGATGGCAATCATGTGTCGCTTATTGAGGCCATGAATGAGCTTTATGATCAGGGTGAAGTTAAGCACCACACCATCGTTGATAAAGAGAACAATACAACTCACAGATTCCGCTATGCAAATAATGTAACCCTGAATCTGCAGGATGATGCAGAGCAGGTCAATGTCCTGGATTATATTGAAATTGATAAAGCGGGTAATTCACATGTCTGGTGTTGGATAACCGATATTGAATTGACTAAAAAGACAGTTGAATCCGTCATGAGAGGAGGTCGTTGTAGATGGCATATTGAGAATCAAACGTTTAACACCCTGAAGAACCAAGGCTATCAACTTGAGCACAGCTATGGTCATGGCGAATATCACCTGGCTACGAATTTCGCCTACCTTACATTCCTGGCTTTTCTTTTCGATCAGATTCAGGAGTTGGCTTGTCCACGATTTCAAAAAGCTTTAAATAAACCAGCGAAGCCAACACGAAAACGATTATGGAAAAAAATAACCAGTTTTTTTCTTACCTTGATGATTGATAGTTGGGATGCTTTGTTCAAGGCAATTGCACACGGTTGCAAATCCCAGAAGCTGGCATTTGATACTTCCTAATGCGGTAGATAGCCAGGTATTCAGGGTTAGAGAAGATGAATTTTTCCAGCGCAAAGTCGCTATTGTTTTTCTTTTTTCCTGAGCATTTTGAGTACGCCTACGCATCTGATAAAGATGTTGTCGTGTAATCGTCGGGAGTGGCTGTGGAAACACCGGTTCAGGTGGATATCAACCCCGATGATCACTGGACGGTGTCTCACAGTGTACGTACGGAAAATATCGGAGTTGAAAACCTGACGCTTCGTGGTAACTGGCAAGATAACTTCATTCATCACAACGACGCTGTGCACGACAGCGGATGGAGTATGCTGAACAGGCTCTTCGTCGTTTCATATGGATTTGAGGATGTCTGTAACAGGGGCTGGCAATCAGAAAAATCATCATGATGAAGGTATCAGTATTTCTATACCCTTTAACTCTTGCCCTTGCAGCTTGGAACAGACTATTCAACCCTTCCATGCGCGCATTTGTGTAGGTTGAACTCCAACGCTCAAGGATCTTATCCGCATGGCGCTCTACGGTATCCAAAGCTTTGCGTACAGGCTCAAGGATCTCCACATCACCCAGCTTCTTCTTGGCGTAACTTATGAAGTTCGAAAGACGCCAGCGAGCGCCTCTGACCGTTTCAGCCTTGCGAATCCAGCGTAATTTCTCTTTGATTTGCCAGGCAATTGCCGTGTGTAAGTCACCTGCTTCCAGTTCAGCAAGCACGGCCCAGCGAAGTGCTTTCGGGATGTGTCGAAACTTTCGCTCCATTTTGCGAACGTCGTCTAATGCTTTCGTAAACAGTTGCACCACATGAAACCAGTCAATGGTCACATTGGCATTAGGAAGCTCTTCTTTGGCAGCTGCCAGAAAGGCTGGAGACATATCACAGACCACCTCCAGAATGTTGTCTGCTTTGCCCTGATGATCTTCGAGAAACGCCTTGAATTGCATGACCGTTTTCTTGCCCTTGCCCGGTGTGGCAAACACAACAGGCTTGTCGGTGCGTTCCATGTCGATGAATACTGTGACGTAATTGTGACCCCGTTTAGAAGCCGTCTCATCCAAGCCAATTGCTTTCAACTCAGAGAGGTCCATCTCTAACAAAGCCCTGCCAACATAATACTTGATCACTCGCCAGATGCGTTTATCAGGAACGCCGATATACTCGGCACAAGCTTTTACTGGCATCTCACGAGTCAGCATCAACAGTGCCTGCTCAAATAGCAGCGTGAATTTGCTGTTTTCTCTGGCCCAAGGGACATTAATTCACGGGACTCCATGTTCTTCGCACTTGGTTCTGGGCACCTGTGCAGTGATAAAACAGTGATGCTGAAAGAAGTTTAGGTGCCGCCACGTCAGTGCTTTGAAGTCGTGTGCAGGACAGGCCTTACCGCAACATGGGCAAGGATAAAGGCTACCACGATCGGCTGCGACATTAAGTGTTAGCGCATTAGGCTTGCTTGAGGTATCCAAATGCTGACCAACCAGCTTCCAGGGATGTTGCAAGCCAAGACCGAGTATAAAAATCTGATTTCCATCCATGGTTGGACACGACTTCGGCAGAGATTAAAACGGCCCGAATTATGTCTTATATTTCCTGACGAAATCCACAGCAAAGGACGAGGAGCCCGTTTTTTCTGCTCTTCGATGACAAAAGACTTTTTCTGGATAATGTCGTCTTTCTCAAGAATGACATTGTCTTTTTCGAGAATGACACCGTCCATGGCCTGGATGGCCTCAAGTAAGGCCTCCAGATCCAAAGCTGTTTCAGCGCTTCCTGCCAGTAAACTCAGGGCGGATTTTGGCTGATAAATGAGGGTGTCAATGGGTGATTTCATAGCCGATATTTTACCATAAGCGGCTGAGTTTTAAGACTAAAAACAGCTTTCGTAATGTCTTTTTTTATGGGGTTTCATCGCACTGAGATTATAGCCATCAAGCAGCCAATTGAGCTGTTGGCCTGTTAAGGCTAACAGTTCGTCATCGGGCTTTGGCCAGTGGAAACTTATCCTCTGCCAAGCTCTTGTAATAAAGCACAAAACCATTATCTTCCCAGAAACAAGCACTTGATTTTATTGCGATGACGGTTGGTGAAGGCATAGAGGTGACCATCAAAGGGGTTATG
>CBDHDM010000101.1:0-22360 GCA_965261315.1 Endozoicomonas sp.
GGCGTTGACAGTATTACCCTGGCCATTGTCGCCCATCAGGTGCTCGGGCAGAATGCCTCCGTTGTTCATGCGGTTTCATCGGCGGTACCTGGCGAGGCTACTCAAAGGGTCAGATCCTTTGCCCACCAGCTGGGATGGAATCTGGTAGAAATTAATGCCGGCGAAATGAATAACTCAGACTACCAGAAAAATCCGGCTAACCGCTGCTACCACTGCAAAACCTGTCTCTACTCCTCCATTGGCAAGCTCAACCTTGGGACCACGTTATCAGGAACCAATCTGGATGATCTTGACGACTACCGGCCAGGACTTATTGCTGCCAGAGAGCAACAGGTCCGTCACCCGTTTGTAGAAGCTGGCATTAGCAAAAAGGAGTTGCGAGCCATAGCGAAAGAACTGGGCCATGAAGCGCTTTCAGAGCTGCCCGCCTCTCCCTGCCTGTCCAGCCGGGTAGAAACCGGAATACCAATATCCGTCGTTGACCTTGATCTGGTTGACTCTATCGAAATCAAGGTTCGCTCCAGGACTGCTTCTGACAATGTTCGTTGTCGTGTGAGGCCCGAAGGCTTTGTCATTGAAATGGATAAGCAGGCACTGTTTTCTATGAGCAAGGAACAGCAAAGCTCACTGGTCAACATGATTACGGACATGCTGCCAACAGGTAACCAGAGTCAGTCTGTTTCCCTGTCCCCCTACAATCGTGGAAGTGCATTTCTGGTATAGTCATCATGGAAGTTATGTTGGATTTACAGCGTTCTGAACGAACCGGTCTGGAAGAAGCGGTGTTCTGTCAGGGTAAGAGTGCGAGACAAGTTGCCAGCATTTGCCATGATGCCATTGACAAAAACTACCGGCTTCTTCTGACCCGCCTGATTAACAACAAGTATCAGGCTCTGCCAGACGACATCAAGACAGCATTAAACTATGAGCCTGAGTCAAACACGGCCATACTTGGACAGTATTCGTGCACAGGAAAGCCAGAATAGCCGTTGTTTCTGGAGGAACCTCTGATATACCCGTATGCAGAGAGGCGCTAAGGACTCTGAACTACCACGGTTTTTCCTGTGATGAACATTATGATTTAGGCGTTACCGGCTCTGGCGTTTACTGGAAAGGCTGGAAGTCCTGAAAAGCTATCACGTCATCATTGCAGCTGCCGGAATGGAAGCAGCCCTGCCAACGGTGCTCAGTGGTTTGGTCAAAGCGCCAGTGATAGCCCTGCCGACCTCTGTCGGGTACGGCATATCAGAGGGTGGCAGGGTTGCCCTGGAGTCATGCCTTGCCAGCTGCTCTGGCAGCCTGTTAACGGTAAATATTGATAATGGCTTTGGGGCAGCCTGTGCGGCTATCAAAATTTTAAATCTGGCGGGCAAAGAATGAGGCTCTGGTCACTACTGCCTCTGCTGATAATCAGCTTTATTCCGCTCTCAGCCTATTCAATCGATAACTGCGGCATAACCATACACGGTCAAACACCGCAGCGAATAGTGACGCTGAACCAGCACAGTACAGAATTACTACTGCAACTTGGCGTTTCCGACCGAATAGTAGGCACCGCCTACCCTGATGACGCTATCTGGCAACCACTGAAAGCCGCCTATGATCGCATTCCCCGGCTGTCTGCGTTTTACCCGACAGTCGAGCAGGTACTGTTCGGTGATGCAGACTTTATTGTCGGGGGATTCACCAGCGCCTTTTCTGCCCAGGGTGTTGGTGACCGGCAATGGTTGCAGAAACATGGCGTCAACAGCTACCTGTTACCATCAAACTGCTCAGATCAGGTTAATATGGAAACCATCTGGCAGAGTATCCGGGAGCTTGGTGAAATTCTCAATGTTAGCGCCAATGCTCAAGAAGAGATCAAACGACAGCAGCGTATTTTATCGCAACGACAGCCTCTGGTAAGTAAAGCTAAAGTTCTGATCTGGTCTCACGATGAAAACTCACCTTATATTGTGGGTGGCCAGGGTATCGGCCAGGAAATGATAAGGCTGGCTGGTGCGAAAAATATCGGGGATAGCATTCCACGCCCCTGGGGACACATTACCTGGGAAGCCATTTTGCTGGATAAACCCGATCTGATTATTTTTGTGGAAGCAGACTGGGCCCCTGCCAGAAGTAAAGAGTCTTTTATCCAGTCCCATCCGGTATTGAGCCAGCAACTATCATCCATACCCTCAATCACCATGCCATTTTCTGAAACTATTGAAGGCATCAGAACAGCCCAGGGTGTTCTGCGGATCAACAAAGCACTGGCAGACCTTGAGGACAACCGGTAAATGTTCAGACACTACTCCTGGCCGTTACTGTGCCTGGCCATGTTATTTTTTCCAGTATCCATCTTTGCCGGGCTGGCACTGGGTGGGGTTCCTCTTCCTCTGGAGAGCCTGCTGAATATACTGACTGGAGAACAAAACTCCGTCAGTGACCTCATCATAACAGAACTGCGAATGCCCAGAGTTCTTGGTGCAGCTCTGGTTGGCGGAGCCCTCGGCCTGGCAGGAGCCCTGGCACAGACCTTATTCAGAAATCCGCTGGCAGACCCCTATCTTCTGGGCGTAGCTAATGGCGCAAGCCTGCTGGTCGTTATGCATATTTTCGGCTGGTCACTGGTTGCCATGCTTCCCGTGTCACTGGCTGCATTTATCGGTGGACTCTCGGCTTTTGCGCTGGTCTGGCTCTGTGCCGGTGGCAGGCGGGGTCAGGTTTATCCATTAACACTGACCCTGGCGGGTGTCGCAATTGCCGCTCTGCTATCGGCCTTAACCACTCTGATCATGTTACTTGGGGATCAGCGTGCATTGGGTCCTGCCCTGCGCTGGATGCTCGGCTCTCTCTCTGGTGCTGAACTCAGCCAACTGCCTGCTCTGACCATTATTCTCTTTGGTTCTGCAGTGCTTGCCTGGCTACGCAGGCGAGAGCTGGATGCCCTGCTGATGGGCTGGAATAAAGCCCAGACACTCGGCGTGAATATCAAAAAAGAACGACTGCTGTGGTGTGGGGTGATCGTTCTTCTGAGTGCAACCTCTGTCGCCATCGCTGGCGCAGTAGGCTTTGTTGGGCTGGTTGTACCACACCTGACTCGCCTTTTACTGGGGGCAAGCCATCGTTACCTGATACCTGGCAGCGTGCTGATCGGTGCATTTCTTCTGATGTGGGTTGATATACTTTGCCGCACCCTTCTGGCGCCTGAAGAGTTACCTCTGGGTATCCCCATGGCACTGCTGGCGGTTCCACTTCTGCTCTCTCTTCTGAGGAAGCACCATGTGCATTGATTTAAAACAGTTAACCCTGAAACAAGGGCGCAAAATTATACTGGATAACCTCAACCTTCATATCCATCGTGGAGAGAAGATTGGACTGATCGGCCCCAATGGCAGTGGTAAAACCACACTGCTGAAAGCCCTGGCCGGGCTCCATCCACCCGCTGGCGGTAACATTATGCTGGAGTGTCAGTGCCTGGACACACTGAAACCTGAGGATCTTGCCAGGGCCCTGTCCATACTCCTGCAGGATCAGCCCGTAGATATGCCTCTGACGGTTCGGGAAACCATTGAGTTGGCCTCAATGACACACGATCAGAATGCATCTGTACAGCCCCCTGACCTGAATACCCTGTTGGATATCTGCCACCTCACTCAACTTATTAATAAACCAGTCAGCAGCCTGTCCGGAGGTGAACGACAGCGAGTATTTATGGCGCAGGCATTGTATCAGGCACCGGCTGTCCTGCTGCTGGATGAGCCCAGCAATCATCTTGATGTCCGCCATATCTGGCAACTGCTTCAGTTCTGCAGCCACCAGGTGGAAACAGTCATCGCCAGTTATCATGACTTTAATCTTGCCGCTACAATGTGCGACCGCCTGATTCTCCTGGCCGATCACCAGGTTCAGGCTGATGGCTCTCCGGAAAACGTCCTGACCGAAACTAACCTGCGACAATTCTTCAACATTCACAGCGAAAGGCTATACGACAGTGATGGCAGCTTCTGGATCAAGGTTAATGGTGCCGCTGCCTGACTGCGGAAATCAATCTGTTTCAACTGCAAAAAGAATAAAGGTGTTCAATTAATGTCTTTTCAAGAAGTCCAATGGCAGCAAATAGTTTTTATTGGCGAGCCTATGCTGGAGCTGTCCAAAAACAACAATACCTACCTTCTTGATATAGCCGGAGATACCTATAATACCGCCGTCTATTTCAGGCGCAGTCTGCGCAATAATCAGCTATTCGTCTCATATACAACCGGGCTTGGTACCGATACGCACAGTCAAACCATAAAATCCGCTTTGACGGAAGAAAACATCAATACAGACACCATTGCTGAAGTCCCGGGAAAAAATCCCGGTCTGTATATGATCACTACCAACGAACAGGGAGAGCGCAGTTTTACATACTGGAGAGGGGATTCGGCAGCCAGATATTGGATGGACAGTGCCGATGCAGAGAAAGTGCTTGAACGCATGTCACAGATGGATGCGTTCTACCTGTCAGGTATCAGTCTGGCCATCTTATCGAATGACGCACGAAACCGGCTATTGACCTTTCTCTGCAAAATGCATGATTCGGGTAAAACCATTATCTTTGATAACAATTACCGCCCTGCTCTCTGGTACTCGAGAGAGGAAGCAAGGACATGGTATGACCAGATGATGCAGATAACCGATATCGCACTGCTGACCGTTGATGATGACCAGGCGTTATATGGCCATATGGAATGCCAGGAGATTGTCGATCGTTGCCAGCTCCAGGGAGTCCGGGAAGTCATTCTAAAGCGTGGCAGTAAAAGCTGCCTGGTAGCATTATCAGGCGAATCAATAATTGACGTTCCTGCCCAGCCCATACCAATGGTGGTGGATACTACCGCCGCAGGTGATTCTTTTGCTGCAGGCTATCTGGCAGCAAGGGTTGCAGGTAAATCCCCGGCATCGGCTGCAGCCGACGGACATAAGCTCGCTTCCACTGTAATACAGCACCGCGGGGCAATTATTCCCAGAACGTTTATGCCAGCACTTGAACTCTGACCCGGTCACTGTTTATGTCGCAGCTTTTGTTGCTGCAGCCACTATTCAAACTTTTATTCACCTATAAATCAGACGAGAAAGAAATGACTGCCATACTGGATCAATTACAACAGCAAAAAGTTCTCCCGGTTATTCAAATTGAAACGTTGGATTGTGCACTCCCCCTGGCAAAAATATTGATTACCCATGGTTTTGAGATCATGGAAATTACCCTTAGAAGCGACATTGCCCTGGAGGCAATTCGGCGTATTAAAAAAGAGTATCCACACAGTGTATTATCAGCAGGCACAGTATTAACAACCGAGCAGGTTAATGCTGCGGACAAAGCAGGTACAGACTTTATTATCAGTCCCGGTTTTAATCCGGTTACCTTCAATCATGCCCGACAATCCAATATCTTTATGATACCTGGAGTCAATTCGCCCAGTGATATAGAGCAGGCGATGCAGCAAGGTGCAACCGTACTGAAGTTTTTTCCGTCAGAAGCATCAGGTGGTGTAACCATGGTTAAATCCCTGACAGCCCCCTATCGAGGTATTCGGTTTATTCCAACAGGAGGGATCAGCCTGAGCAATCTGGCAGATTATTTAGAAATCCCCCAGGTCATTGCCTGTGGTGGAACCTGGCTGGCGACCGCTGATGAATTGAATCATCACCAATGGGATAAAATTGAGGAAAAAGTAAAAAAGACACGTCAGTTTTTGGATAATCGGATCAATCCGTAATTCTATATTTTCATGATCAGAAAATGGTGACTATTAACCTGTATAGTCACCACAAATCAAGCAGTGCAGAAAAAATCAAGGCATCTGAATTAAAAACATGACTCATATCTCAATTATTCAGGGGTGAAACAGAGTCATGTGAAAATAATTATCGAGCTAACCAGCCTCCATCCACCGCAATAGTATAACCATTGACATAATCACTGGCAGAAGACGCCAGGAATACCACTGGACCAGCCAGGTCTTCCGGGGTGCCCCAGCGGCTGGCTGGAATTCTCGCCAGAATCTCTTCGTTGCGCTTTTTGTCCGCACGCAGGGCTGTCGTATTGTCCGTCGCCATGTAGCCAGGAGCAATAGCGTTAACGTTTATTCCTTTGGATGCCCATTCACAGGCCAGTAGACGGGTCAATCCGGCAATACCACTTTTGCTGGAAGTATAAGACGGTACGCGAATACCACCCTGGAAAGAGAGCATGGAAGCAATATTAATAATCTTGCCACCCAGTCCCTGCTTGATGAATGTTTTAGCGACAGCCTGACTCAGAAAGAATGGGGTTTTCAGGTTAATATCCATCACCTCATCCCAGTCTTTCTCAGAAAAATTGACAGAATCTTCCCGACGGATAATGCCTGCGTTATTGACCAGAATATCAATCCGGCCAAATACCTCGACGGTTTCCTGAACAATACGTTCAACGGGCTCAATACTGAGCAGATTTGCCTCAATCAAGTGAAAACGGCGACCTTCGGCTTCGATCAACGCCCGGGTTTCAGGGGCATCAATGTGCCCCACTGCACAGATATCAGCTCCTGCCTTAGCCAGCCCCAGCGCCATACCCTGACCAAGACCAGTGTTTGCACCGGTAACCAGTGCCACCTTGCCACGCAAATCAAATGAAAAACTCATCACTCCATCCCTTTATAAATTATTTCAAACAGGAAGCTATTTTCATTGCTGCCATGGGTGGGCCTTTCCCCCCATGGCAATATGCGTTTACTTGATGTCACTCATTGGAATGAAGTCCATATCTGAAAAGGTCTGGTTTTCTCCAGCCATTCCCCAGATAAACGTATAATTTGAGCTGCCAACACCGGAATGGATTGACCAGCTGGGACTGATAACGGCCTGTTCATTACGGACAACCAGATGACGTGTTTCATCAGGTTTACCCATCATATGAAAGACGACATTCTCATCACTCATATCAAAATAGAAATAGACTTCCATACGGCGGTCATGAGTATGACAAGGCATGGTATTCCAGATACTGCCTGGTTCCAGCATGGTCATTCCCATCAGTAGCTGACAGGTTTCCACTACATCAGGCACCAGATATTTGTAGATGGTTCGACAATTGCAGTTCTCTGCATCACCTAACGTTTGAGGACTGGCCATTTCCAGCGTGATTTTTTTGACCGGGTAGCTGGTATGCGCAGGTGTACTGTTGAGGTAAAACTTGGCAGGTTTTTTTTCATCCAGACTGACAAAACTGACCTGCTTTACACCTTTACCAACGTACAGTGCCTCACGCCCTGCAATAGGGTACTCGGTGCCATCAACAATAATCAGGCCATCGCCACCAATATTGATCGCACCCAGCTCACGGCGCTCCAGAAAGAAGTCAGCACCGATTTCTTTGCCAGCTTCCAAAGTCACTGCTTCGGTCCCTGGCATACAGCCGCCGGCAATAACCCGGTCAACATGGGAGTAAGTAAGGTTCACCTGGCCAGATGTAAATAGGGATTCAATCAGAAAGTGCTTCCGCAACTGCGTTGTATCCATGGATTTCGCATGTTCACTGTGCACAGGCTCTCTAACGTCCATTAAATATGGCTCCTTTATATTGAGGATAATTTATTTCAATTGAATACCGGTCAGCCTCAGAAAACTGACCGGATAGTAAAGCCAGAATTAAGCAACATTGACCCAGATAGGAGATACCCAGCCAATATGCCCATCATCCTGGAAGCAGCGGACATAAAAATAGTGATTACCAGCTTGCACGGATTCAGCCATATTCAGCTCAACATACTGCTGGTCCGTATCAATCCGTTTGAACACTTCGCCATTCTGAATAATCTCGATCCGCTTGAGCTTTCTTGGTGCTGCAACACGGAAACGAATATTCAGCTCATTCCGGGCATCAATGGTTCTACCCAGATGAGCATCATTGATAAAGAAATCCATCACCATACGAGGATGGGTAGTTGCAATGGTCTGACGGTCCTGAACGGCATCAAAGATACTCTCCCTGGTCAGGGAGTCAGCATAAACACCTGTCACACCGCCGTACCCGGGGTTACCGTCATGTCCATCACTGTTAGCGGTGAAGCCCCATTTCTTACCACGGTTCAGAAAATCAACCACCGTGTTATTTTTTACGTTGTTTCTGGCCTTGAGCACCATCGGGTTGCCTTCATACTCAAAGCGTCCCCACTGGGCCGAATAGACTTCAACCATCGATTCATGATCACTGTCAGGTTCCCAGTTATTCAAATCGAAACCATCTTCAAACTTCGCGTCCTGGTCATCGAAATATTTTGGATTACGGCCATTACAGAAACGATGCAAGTGAGGAATCGTGATAACCGGTTGTCCCTTATAAAAATCCCAAACATCATGGACAATCTCCATTTCGTAACCGGGATACTCGTAGTCATTGAGTGATCCACGGAAAAGACACACCGTATCCCCCCGGCGGCAATGGAACTCAAAGCCACTCATGGTTACCAGCTTGCCTGGCTCGTTAAATTGATCACAGACATCCCCCATTTTCTTCCAGGTCGCGCGATCTATGTTGACGGTGCGATCTTCATTGAAAGTAAATGTCTGCTCGCTCAGGAAGATATAATCCAGCTTGGATACCTCCCGAGCATAGGTGTACGCACGCTCCGGGGTAGCACCAAGATCGTTATCCCGGATATTTGCGGTCAGGTTTGAATGAGTATGAGTGTCCCCCCAGTACAGTGATGGGGCATTTTCTTCGCAGATAATGACCGCATCATCCACATGCAGATTCGTATTCCCAACGGTAATCCGGTAAGCACCATGCTCCAGCTGTAGCTTTGACTGCTGATCATGAATAGTGCTTTGATTAACCAGTACGCCTGTTTTCAAATCATGAAGGGCAATGTTGAATTCATTTAACGAACAGTCGAACAGCGGGTTGCCGTAGCGGTCCATAGGCAGAACGGATACCTCTACCACTTCTCCCGGGCAGGCATATCCTTTGGCAGTTACCTGAAGCCTGGCCAGTTTTTCAGGTATCAGTTTAATGCTTGGGAAAATATCGTAATCCTTGTATTCACGATTTCCCTGCTGATCGACTTCAAGCCTATATTCCAGATGCGTGCCATCCTTGAAGAAGGCTAGCTGCCCTACCCGTGATGGTGCGCAGTCACCTTCCAGCCAGGGGCGGTCGACACCACCAAAACGAACTGTAACCGCTTCGCCAGGCTTAAGCCCGCTTTCCAGGGTAATCACACCAACACGGCATGAGTCGTGCCAGCGTTTGATATGTGAAAAAGCAGTTGTGACTTTTTCAACATGCACATCAGCCCGGATGTTTTCATCATCGGTTTCAACCCAGAGATAGTTCGGCATCCAGTAGTCATAAGCTTGAAGATATTCTTCACTGCGCTGATGCTGGTAAGCTGGCACCGTGATACGAAGATGGCTACCTGGTTTGAATTCCTGACTGGCTTCAAAACGAAATCGCCACTCAAGCTCTCCACCGACCATAACGTCTGCTGGCAGGATAAACTCAAACCGCCCAACATCAGTTTCTTTAATAATCTGTTCCATGTTTGATGCTCTTTTTCTAGTTAAGCGCTGATCGCACTTTCACAGGAAGTAATCGAAGGACCATAAATGTGGAAAGTCACTTTTGGATGGTCAGCCAGTACCGAAACAGGAACCAGACTGCTTTTCATCTTCTCTGCCACCATTAGGATGGCCAGCCTGATACCAAAGGGATTCTGGTTTTGTCCGGGATACCAGATGCTGACCTCATCACAGAGGAAGGTCTCTTTCGGGCCAACCGTCACGGCTTCATCAGGTACACGGGTAAGATCGCGACCGGTCAGGCCTGTGGCGTTCTGAATCTGCGAAATAGGATGCAATTTAACAAACCGGGCAGGTAGCGCCTGATACTCTTCTGCCGTTGGCGGCTCATCAAGGTATTGACCGGAGCGTGCAACCGGATCATTAAACGCCCAGTGCAGGGTATGACCAAGCCCCCCCTGCATTCTCACGCAATGAAAATCAGCGAAGGACTGACTGAACTCAACCAGGTTTGAGTGATCCGGAAAGTGCAGCTGCTCCTCCGGCATACGCAGCTCAGGCTTGATCTGCTCGTACCACAGCCGGTAGTTGGCACCAGCAAAGCTCAGGGGATGAGAACGATCCACAGCCTTACCATCAATACACCATTCATCCATACCCCAGAAATGGCAGTGCTGAAGATTAATGTTCAGCTCATTGACCAGCTTGGCAACAATGGGCATCTGTCGGACCGGTCCAACCGGACCACAGAGACCTGCAGGCTTGTCCGCTGTCGCCTGTTGCCAGGCAGTAATGTATTCCAGGGCCTGAGACAGAAACATATCATCAAGATTCTGATAAACCCTGACGTCACAATATTCACTGCTCAGCGCCAGCAGATCTTGTAAAGAGAGTGCTGAAGCGCGATTAATTAACTCTTGATCCAACGAAGTAAAATCCCACCACTGGGGATTCACCAGACTATTTCTGACATTCATCACGGCAACCTAAGTGAAGCAGGCCTGTAAGCGTTGTTTCTGGTTTAAAACAACACTTACAGAAGGTATTTAAGAATGATTTAATTCAGCGCTTCGGTGTAGCTGGTCAAAATTCGACTCAACTCTTTCACATTAAAACCAATGGGAGGAGTGAAATTAGTGAGAGCAATTAACCCTCCATCAAGATTTTCAATCCCTGCCAGCATGCTGGCATTCTCATTCTTAAGTCCACCGCCATACACAACGCTTGCTTCAAATCCCAGCAGCTCCATAGTGACGGACTTAATGAAGCCGGAGATATATTCGATGTACTGCTGATCCGGTGGTGTTTTACCCGGCCCAATTGCCCAGACCGGCTCATAGGCAATCACCAACTGATCTGATGTAACCTGTTCACGGATATGTGATAAGCCACCCACCAGTTTGTCGCGGATCACCTGCTCAATTCGGGGTTTCTGCTCTGTAAATGTACCTTCACCACGCTCTTCTGCAGATTCCCCAACACAGATAATCACTCTCATTGACTGCGCTAAAGCTGGAACCGCACGCTCTCCAACAATCTCACTGACTGCACGATTTATCAGCTCTGGCTGCACTGGAATACCGCATACTTCAGCGTATTTCTGCATGCTGTAAGACAGTTCACGTCGTTCCTCACAATGCCCAAGAAGGCTTGCGCTGCTTCCCATATTGGCCTGACTGGAAGCAATATTTAACGAGGTAAATGCCCCAAAATGCCCCCCCTGGGCTACATCTTCACGATGACAGCTCTGTGTACCAATCTTAAGGGCAACATCCACAGACTGCTTCTTCAGCTGCTCTACCGCAAAAGGCAGCAGTAAGTCAGGAACAATGACCGTCATGTTGTAATGTTCACTGTGATCCAGCTCCAGCCTGATAATTTCCGCAATCACTGATTGCAGCCATTCACCCGGCTGATCTACATCACAAACACCACCCTGACTCCTGCTCACCTCGAAGCGCTTCAGGTTCACCAGAATTTCTTTTTTACCCACAGCACTTATTCCTTATTACCAAGGTGCATAGCTGCACGGGTGAATGCCATCGGTAGAGCCAGAATATTGGGATTTGGTCCGGTATAACGCTCCGCATCCTTCAGTGCTTCTTCAAAAGTAGCTCGGGTTTTGCACCCCATTGAACGGGCCAGTCCAGGTTCCTGGGCTCCCACTACATAGACGGCTTTGGTATTCATTTCAGCAATATGGCCACAGGAGGTCATGGAGAAACCGTGGAATGGGTGATAGCCATAGTTGTAACGGTATTTCTTGATCATCTCTTCATCGCGGGCGATGTATTCGATGTGCTTGTTAATATCAACCAGCGTGTTGTTATATTCAGTCTGGAACAGGTCGTAGAGCTTCCGGTACGAAGGAAACTCTTCATCATGGAAATAGCCATTACACAATGATGAACAGATAACAACGCAGTTATCGGCCATAACACGTTTATGTCGGACAATCTGGGCTGCAATGGCCTGCATCATCAGAACCGGGTTTGTGCCATGCCCATTTCCATAATGAAAATTCTGAGGCATACCAAACATCATGATGTCGTATTTCTTTTCAGCCCAGTTTGCGTAGGTACGCTTGTCAGCTACTTCAAAACAGATGGGCTGGATATCTTCACAGCCACCGGCATAAACGGCGATCTGCTGGGAGAAAGTGTTCAGTACCGCATCAACGGTAAAGAACTTTTTGCCCATGCACTTTTCCATCCACTTGCCGATCTGGTCAAACTTGTGACGCATCAGGCTGTCTTTGGATACCGGTGTGAAGTCTGCGCGATGCATAACCCGTGGAATGTGATGAGAAGCGATGCACTCCCAGTTAGTAATACCCGTTGCCGTATGCTTATAACCTCCGGAATAACCACCATAAGGGTTACCCAGTGTATGGCCGATCATGATGCAAAGATCAGATTCAAAAACCATGCGGTTCATGACCACTTTGTCGCCATATTCATTACGCCCCAGGTCAACCAGATTATCCCAGTCTTCACTGTCGTGATTGACAACCTGACCTTCCCAGAAATAATTATTAAAAACTTCTTCACCCAGAATATCCCGCAGTTCCTGCTCGGTATTTTTCCGGTGCAGGCCATTACTGCAAATCAGCATGATGTTCTTTTTTTCAACACCTGCTTTTAAGCACTCTTCCAAAACAACTGGAATAGCTATCCGGCGGTGAGCTGTATCGTGAGTGCCACCTTTGACCCGATCCGGGAAAACAATGGTTACTTTAGATTGTTTATTTACCGTCTCACTGATGGGTGACATGCCAATTGGCTTTAATATGGCATCTCGGGTTGCAGATACAGGATCCACTAAATGCTCAGGGTCTTTTACTGTCTCTCCGGGAATAAAAATATCTGCATTATCTGGAAGACGGGCAGGCATAAACCCGGAGCCGTATTCAAACTGGACCGTTTTCATTAATTTCTCAAATTAAAAATGATCATCAGGATTGAATGAAAAGTAGTTAATACTGATGACTGAGTTAACTGGGTTTAATAATCTGGATACTTAATTATCCCAGATTCAGAGTAAATAAAATCGCTTTTGACCGTTCAGGTTTTTATCAGGCTTTACCACTACTGCCAAATACCTGCATGATTCTGGCTGCATGGTTCCTGGTTGCATTAATAGCTGTCAGTACCGTGTCATGGTAAAACGCTTCACTGCCACGATTTAAAACTTCCAGGCATTGAATGCCAACATCATGAGACATATTCGTGAAGTAATTGATTTTACTCACGCCACAGGCAATGGCTTCACCATAAACACTGTCATCCAAACCGGAACCACCATGCATGACCAGTGGGACGCTAACCTGTTGACCGATGGTCTGTAGCCGCTGAAAATCCAGTTTCGGCTCCCCTTTATAAAGACCATGAGCAGTACCAAAAGCGACTGCCAATGCATCAATATCAGCGCTTTCTGCAAATATCCTGGCCTGTTCAGGATTTGTCAGCTGGTCTTCTTCACAAATCGCTGGTGCAGTTGCTGTCTCTTCTTCATCACCCGTTTCCACATTACCTACTTTGCCAATTTCAGCTTCTACCGATGCGCCAAAATGACGGGCAATGCGAATGACCTCTTTGGTATTCTGCAGGTTTTCTTCAAATGAATGCGCAGATCCATCATACATAACCGATGAAAAACCAAGCCGCAGTGCACGAACACAGGTTTCAACATCCTTACCATGATCCAGATGAATAACTACAGGCACCGAAGCTTCTTTAGCCATCTGCACCATGATAGGCGCCATAATCTCGGGGGGGGTCAATCTGAACTGCCCCTGCCCCAGGTTAATAATAATTGGAGAAGACTCCTGTTCTGCTGCAGCTATCAACCCCCGCAGCAGGTTGACATCAATAGCGTTGAAGCTGCCTACGGCATAGCCTTTTTCTGCAGCATCCGATAACACTTCCCGCAAAGTAACCAGAGGCATACTTCTCTCCTAAGAATGGTTTTTTATAAATTCAATGAGTTGATTTTGACTGGGGATACCGGCCCGACCACCAGACTGAGTGCATTTAAGGGCAGCAACAGCGCTGGCATATTGCACCGCATCCTTTCCAGACTTTCCCTGAGCAACGGCTACAGCAAGAGCCCCATGGAATACATCACCAGCTCCGGTGGTATCCACCACTTTCACACGATACGCAGGCAGGTGATATAGCTTTTCACTTTCGAGCCAGTAACAACCCTGTTCGCCCTGAGTAACATAGACAACGCCCTTTACATATCCCTGGGCAACCAGCAGTGCTTCTTTTACGTTGCTGGCACCCGCCTTCTCTGTCAGCTTACTTAAAGCCGGTGAAGAAAACGCAACATGATCGCCCAATGGCAGCAATTTCAGCAGAGCATCACCTCCCAGGTCAGCATCAATAACCGTTGGAATTGCCCGCTCTCTGGCCATGGACAGCAGTCTTTGCGCTCCCTCCAGCCAGGTACAGTCGCACAGTACACAATCGACGTTATCCAAAAGGCTGTCGTGAATCCACGAAGCATCCGTCGACAAGCGTTTATCACGATGAACCGTAATTTGTCGCTCACCCTGCGGATCCACATGAACAACAGCATTACTGGAGATAGCGTCAGGTATCACTCGTAAATTGCCTGTGTCTACTCCCCATTCACCCAGCTCATGTTTAATCAGTTGGCCAATACTGTCATCACCAATACGGCTGACCAGTGATACACGATGGCCGAGCCTGGCAGCGGTTACCGCTGCGGTGGCTGCGATCCCTCCGCCCAGTTCGTAGTAATCCGTAGAAAAATATTTAGTTGGAGCATTCGGTACTGACTCAACGGAATAAAATCTGTCCCATGTCGTATTTCCAACACACATAATGGTTGCCATGCTCACCTCATTGATCATATTGCGGCGTAAAAATTTCCACACCGGCTGCTGCAGTAATGGCCTTGAGCTCTCTGGCAGGCTCCTTGTCAATGAACAGAGCATTTACCTTCGAAATGTGACTTATTTCTATTGAGGCCGAGGTTTTAAACTTTTCAGAATCAATCGCCAGAAACGACTGCGAACATCGTTCCATTACCATTTTGACGATATGAACTTCGGGCATATAAAAATCGAGCAAATACCCGGATCGATCAACAGCCCCACAACTGAACAGCAAATAATCGACCCGAATTCCCCGGATAAATGTTTCGGTTTCGCTGTTTACCAAACCACCATTACGTTTTTGAACCGTTCCTCCAGGAATAATGACATCAAACTCTGAGTGCTCATGCAGAATATTTGCAACTTTCAGACTATTGGTAAAAATAGTCAGATCTTTTCTGCAGATTAATTCACGAGCAACTGCCTCCATTGTCGTGCCAATTGAAAGAAAAACAGAGCTTCCATCTTTTACGTGGTTAACCAGTTTTTGAGCAATTGCTTTTTTTTCAGATATTCTCTGTTCCTGTCGGATACTGTAATCTATATTTTTATTCTCATTTTCCGGTGCGTTATCGGCGTTATCTTCATTCAGCCTTGCGGCGCCACCGTGATATCTATTGACCAGATTCTGATCACTTAGCAGCCTGATATCACGCCTGACTGTCTGCATGGATACGCCAACCGCTTCAGACAGTTCTTCGACGCTGGCGAACCCAACCTTATTTATATATTTAAGTATTCGATTTAATCTTGGGCTATTCATGATGCACCAATTCACCAAAGACTATTACATAGCAATAGCATTTCAAATAACTTGTACTTTTAATTAATCATTGCAAACGGGTAGCCAGCTTTCCTTGACTCAAATCATATTATTATCATTATTGAGCGATACATTACATCGCCTGCTTATTAATTCACCTTATTGGCTAAAACTTGTTCTAAATGTTCAGAGTACTATTTAGTAACTACGTCAATCATTAGTATCAACAAAAGACAAAAACGAAAACATGTGATCCAGATCAACACAAAATGATCACTCCTAAAATAATTTATCCAACAAATAAAATATTGCCCTCATCCAATAACGCTTCACCCTCTACAGCTTAACTTCTCATTCCATTTTGATGAGATTTTAACCTTACATTTAATAGCCAACCGAACAGTGAGGCACCAGAATGAAAGAGACCGATAATAAAGCTCATCTCATCTCAAGACGCACTTTTATCAAATCGTCCGCCATTACGGCTGCCGCCACCGGGCTTTCGATCACAGGCTGTGCAACCAATACGGAACTCCGTGCGGCAACACCGATTAAAAAAAAGTCAATTTCAGAAAAGCCTAATATTCTGATCATCACATGTGATCAATTATCGTTTGATGCCATTTCTGCCAATGGTAATTCTGAGGTTCGCACACCGGGCATGGACCGAATTATCAGCAATGGCACCTCATTTGATAGTACCTACTGTCAGTTCCCTCTCTGCAGCCCATCAAGAGCCTCATTCTGGACAGGAAAGCTTCCCCATGAAACACGGGTGATGGCCAATGATGCAATGATGATTCACAACCGAACAACCACGATTGGCTCTTTATTTGGTGAGGCAGGGTATGAAACAAAGCACTTCGGCAAGACGCACGATTTTGGAAGCCTGAGAGGGTTTGACGTTGCACGGGATAATATCGAACAAATAATAGACACACCCGAAGCCTATCCTGAGCACTACCAATCTAAACGAGATCGCGTCACGATTGAGCTGGCTACCCAGTATTTACAAGAGGAGCATGACACTCCTTTCCTTCTGGCTGTCGAATTTTATAATCCTCATAATATTAATAACTGGATTGGTGCGTTCAAAGATCGATTTGACAATATGCCCGATATGGGGAGCCTGCCAGCATTGAGACACAATCATCATAACGATGATATTCACAATCGTCCGAATGCAATCAAATATGCATGCTGTACCACTACACGGCAGGCACAGGCAGCCCACTGGAGTGATGACAACTTCCGTCAATACCTTAAAGCCTATTACTACTACACAGAGATGGCTGATGACTGCGTCGGCAGACTTCTGGATGCACTCGAAAGGTCTGACGCCGCCGATAACACCCTGATTGTTTTCATGAGCGATCACGGTGATGGCATGGGCAGTCATAACCTGGTTGCAAAATCTCACTTCTTTTATGATGAGACTACCCGTGTGCCTTTTGTTCTGGCAGGCCCGGGCATCAGCACAGGTCGACACATTAATAGCCTGACGGGGCTCTGTGATCTTCTGCCAACCCTCTGTGAATACGCCGGTCTTGATTATCCCGACAACCTCTATGGCCGCAGTCTTCTCCCACTGCTCAAAAACGATAAGGAGCCTGACGACTGGAGAAGCAACATCGTCAGTCAGTGGTATTCCATGGAGGGGCACTCTGTTCAACCCGGACGCATGATCCGCACTCGTGACTACAAATACACCCATTTCATTGAGGATAACGGCGAAGAGCTTTATGACATGGTTAATGACCCGGGAGAAACACGGAATCTGGTTCACGACCCTCGTTATGAAGACGCTCTGATATCCATGCGGCAACTCTTTTCAGATTATCTGGCTGAAACAGGTGATGACTACCTATCCATGCAGGCTCTACCAGGCGAACACAGCAGACACCACTCTGTTGGCTATATGAACCACCGGAAATAATAAGAGCTTTACCTATTAAAACACTGGCTGTCAGTGATGGCTTACCTGACAGCCAGACCATCATTCCAGGGATCATCAGCATCTGACAATCTCATTCACTGCACTCGATCTGAACATCTTTTCCATCATGATAATGACTACTCACCTGCATCAGCCAAAAAATGTCTCATCTCTTCTGAAATCAACAATATGTATAAAATTGATCCTTTTATTGTGTGTGCTTACCTTTATTACTGGTTGTAAAAGTGGTGACTCAAGCGACCCTCCCAGGGTTCCAACAAGAACCCCACCCGTTATTACCCTTATTGGTGATCAGAATTCAGAGCTATTGGTAAACACGACCTACTCTGATCCGGGGGCGACCGCTAATGATACGGTTGATGGCGATTTAACCGGAAATCTTATCACTGAAAACCGGGTTGATAGCTCAACTCCCGGCATATACAACGTAACGTATGAGGTCACTAATTCAGCGAATCAAACAACCACGGCGACTCGACATGTGACGGTCACCGATCCTTCCGATTTAGATGACATCAATGATGAAAGAGTGTTTTCAGAATTTTTCGATATCAACACAGGCAGCCCGGCAGGAAGCAAAGTCACCGGCCGTATCAATCTCTTGAGAAACCATCGCGCTCTGGGCAGCTGGAACACGCTGCCGGAATCGGTTCCGGAGGGTTACCAATTCTCACTGATTGGTGATGGCAGCGACGGAATGTTTACCTTGAACACCGTTCGTGATGTTTCCGGTGATCGTGTCTTCGGTGAGTTTTCTGTGTCACCTGGCCAGACTGCCCTGGCAGGTATATACGCCATGAGAGTGGAGTTACGTCACAATAACAATGTCAAAGCCCGCTTTACGATTAATATTCATGCGGTAGAAAAAACACAGTGGGAAATGTACTTTGAACGCCTGACCACCTATGCCATGTCAGAAAGCCGACTATGGGGACGCAATGATCTGCTCTATGGAAGTCCTGAGCTGGAAACTATCTTGTCGCACATTGAGTCCAATAATGGCCGGTTTACCGACCTTAATATTTACCACATGAGCACTACGGACGAACTGCTGAATGAGCGGGCATCAAAAAATATCAAAGAATTTGAAACCGCGGCTGAACGTATTGGTGGCATAGGTCATGCTCTTAAAGCACTGGACACCGGGGATCAAAGCTACGCTGAAAAACGAAACCGCCTGATTCAGGCTATTTTACTGTCGTTTAATGCCTACGCATCTGTGCTTCCAGTACGGGAATTTGAAGACTTCAGTCACGACCATTCCCCCAACGGCATTAGTTTCAGTGACCGCACCCATCAGTGGCGTTTCACTGACCCTGTCACCCTGCCATTAATTTTATCATTTGAACCATTGTGGGCAGATGCTCAGTCTGGCTCTCCCGAAGCCAGACAGTTTCTCGATAATATCCACAACCTCTTTCAAATTGCATTCACCCTGCCCTATAAACACCGGTATGACCTCGAATTTGACCCATCAACCACGCTTTACACCAAGTTTTTCCTTGAGAAAGATTTAAGCCAGTCTCCCGGTGCCTGGAGCGATGCTAACCGGCATCATCGTATTCGTGGATGGGCTGCAATGGCCGGTCTATGGAAAGATTACAATAGACCTCTGACTGATAAGCCCTGGTGGTATAGCGACTATCAACCTTTTTCTGACCGCGACACCACTCTACTGAATAGCTGGACCCCCACAGGATCTTTTAGCGATCTGAAGGCCTGGGTAGACTCCAATACAACCGATGCACTGACCATTGGCAATGCCGGACTGTTGCCGGATGGCACCATTTCTCACCACACCGGACTGCGCCAGGATCTGGCAATGTTCGCCTACGGTTACGAATGGCTTTCCACTACACCAATGAAAGTCGCTGAACTGCTACGGGATACACAGTGGTCTGCTGATGCCAGATCAATTGATAATTCGGCCGAGTTTATTTTGAAAACCATCGGCCCGGTGATCTATAAAAATGGTCACGACTACCAAACGACGGGACGATCATTTTTATCAGACTCCCTGGGGGATTTTGGCAGCAACAAAGTCGCAAAGGATATTTCCACGATCCTTTCCGGAAAAACAGCCGGTACCAGGCTGGTATTTGAAAACGAGCTGCTCTCTTTTCAGGAAAACTTAACCAGTGGAAGCCATGAGCTTTCTGGCAGTTTCCCATTCTGGAACAGTGAATTCCTGGTTCATCGCAGAGGTGGGGAGAGTGAAAGCCCCTGGTACGCTTCTTTCAGTGCACAGTCCATTCGCGTGCGCGGAGCTGAAAGTTTTGACTCGGCGCCAGGATTCCATAACGGCAGTGGAATTCTCCAGGTCAAAGTATCCGGAGACGAGTACAACAATGCGCGTTTCGACTGGGACTGGCATCTACAGCCTGGTTTAACAGAGGAATGGCGTAACGACCCGTTGCCCATGCAGTCACAGGATGAACAGGACGGACTGAGTGATGAAGTGCTGGCTTCAGTGTTGTCGGATGGACGCAACTCAATCGGAAGCTTTAAATACTCGACAAAAGCCAGCTATGCATCCACCAAGGCCGATAAATCTGCATTTTTCTCCGATGCTGGCGTTTTTGCCGTTGGTGCCCAAATCCGGCGAGACCGTAAGACCGGTGAATACACATCTGAAGGTACTGATCCAATTGTAACAACCGTTGATCAGGCACTATGGAGTACCTCTCTCAGTTATGATCTGGGAGCTGGTGAGCGCAGTCATCCGGTTGGCAGTAATCTAAACCTTCGGGCAAACATTACAGAACCGGTCTGGTTACATCAGGATAACAAAGGCTATCTGATCTGGCCTGACGACAGTGGCAACAGTGAACTGATGATCGTTGCCGGTTCAGCTGTCAGGGATACTTACAGTAAGATCAATAAAAACACGCCCGTTTATTCCATCATCATTAATCATGGTATTAGCCCGGATGCTGAAAGCGATAACTATCAGTATTTGATACTCCCTAACGTGTCCCGGTCTTCAATGCCTGAGCTGCTCCACTATTATTCGAGCGAGTCTCATTTCGAACGCATCAGCCAGGACAGTATTTACGGGTCCAGATGGATAATTAATGATAAACAACTGATACAGCTGTCGTTTCATCGTGCTGGCTCTGTCACACTCTCCGATGGGAAGACCATTGCTGTGGATAAGCCTGCGCTGGTTCAACTTCAGGAACGGGATGATAGCTGGACAATTGCCACCAGCGATCTATCTCATCACAGCAGGGATGATGATCCTGAGCAAAAGACCGACTTCCGAGTATTACTGAAAGAGGGGGTGAACATAATCAATATTGACCTGAACTGGAATTTACAGCCTGGACAGTACCGATATCTGACTCAAGGATATGAGCAACGATATTTTCAGAGACAGGATATTACAGTCGATTCACTCAGGAACGGCGGTAGTCGTTTGTCAATCAATCTGCCAGATAGCACTGATGATCAAATCTATGATCTAAAAGAAGAGCTCTACTCAGGTATGACTGCAACCGTGACAATTCCGATCAACTAGTTCATGGCTTCATTGGGCTACTCTCGTTCCCACGCTCTGCGTGGGAATGCATAGCGGAACTTGCCTAATGAACAACAGACTTTTTTTACTCGGAATTTTGGGAATTTCATGCGGGATGCCGGTGAGGCCACGAGTCAACTCGCATGCGAACAGACCTACATCAAGACCGACTTTCCGGGCTTCGCGACAACTATTTCGCAACAACTATGTTGACAAACACCGGAGCCGTGGGAACGAGATACTGTGTATGGGTATCAACGCTTAGCTGCATTAGTGTTGATCCACACACAGAAACCTCCAACCTGAAAGAATACCGGTGAGCAAGAGCTTCCAAAAAAAAGACTGGCATGCCGTTAGACAGTGCCAGTCTTTGTTACAATCGCTCTCTGCCTCCTTGATTAATCGATCTGATTCAGAGTTAAGGAGCGGGTTAAACCATGGTTTAACTTCAGTGTCATCACCGTATTGTCCGATTGGTAGTCAACTGCGACCAGGTCGGGAGAGCCCGGCTGCGCCGCCCACTTACCTTTCAGCTGAATGGTCGCAACATGATCCCCTGCACTGCCATGAACAATATTCTCAGGCATTCTGGACATATTATGATTCCACTGCTTCAGCCTCAAATCAGGGTCAGCAACGGATAGCTCGAGAATTCCCGGTTTTTCAAGGGTCATAGCCATTAGCGGGGTATCAGTTGCCAGCAGCACACCGTGATCGGTTTTACCTTGCTCAAATACGGCATAGCCTGTTTGGCCTGACTGTTCGTGATGAACAATATGAGCCCGGTCATCCTGCTGAATTACCTGATAGCCTTTGTCAGTCAGACGACGGTTAGCGTCACCGTAGCTGGATTGAGGCATTAACAGATACTCATAGCGTTGCTGATCTGGTCGTTTTCCGTGGTTAATAAACGCCTTGACTGCGGGCAGCGAGACTTCCGAGTAGTTTTTTGAAACGCCTTTTTTCTTCGGCGCCTGCTGGAGTGTTCGCTGTTCACCGTTGACGTAATTGACCCGGTATGATGCCGGTACAATGTAATGGTTACCCTGGGGATCACCAAATACACCACCATCGTGAGTACTATTCACATCACTGTCTAATGTAAAAGATTGGCCGTTAATGGTGGAATCATTAGCACCGGTACCACTTTGATACAGAGTCGTGACCGTATCGAACCGACGCTCG
>CBDHDM010000102.1:0-8162 GCA_965261315.1 Endozoicomonas sp.
TTATTCTGCATGGTATGCACAGTGTATATATTCTTAACTTATACAATCATGTTAATGTAATCATTTTCTCGTGTGTACACATACAGTATACAGGGTTGTAGCTAAGAAATTTGTCTGCCGGTTATCTTAGTAATTGAACCAGCCGGGGGGGGGGGGGGGGGGTAGGGTATGGGAGGGGGTCGCCCCCAACAACTGTCGGATGACTTTACAATATTCACTCGTTGATCGAACAAACTATCTTGTCCCATGTTTACGAGAGATCCGAGAGACCTGGTAACAAACTAGTTCCCAATCTTTCGCAACGCCTTGAATGCGGGGGGCTAACAAGCTTCGTGCTGACAAGATGGCGGACGCAGATACCGACAAGACTTTATTTCAATTACTTTGTGGCATCGATACTCAAGGTAGTCAGGAGCTTATTCAACCTTTTCACTTAGAATATATGATTCTAAATCGAACAATTGCTAGTGCGTAACCAAAGAACTGTTCATTGCCCTTTTAACCAAGTGTTCGCCAGCCAAAATTCAGCCGGCGATGACCTCTTTCCCAGCCGGCGAATTTCGCCGGCAGCTGGTGCTTAGCGACAACCCTGAGTATAACCTGTTTTCAAACACCACTTCTCTGCTGACCTTTTCACATGTACATATACTGCTACCGTCGATTGCATCTACCCGTGAACGTACTTGCACAAAACATGTTTTCACATGACGTCAAATGTCTGCGCTTCAAGTGTCAAACTTTGATGTTTTCCCCACCCTAATGTGAAGTTCCCTCGACAGTCGTTCGCTGTCATCACAGTAAAAAATGTGTGCCAAATTTGCGAAAATCCCTTCACTGACATACCAAGAGCTGAAAAAGCATTGATGACTTCCTCAGAGAAGTAGATGAAGATTTATTAATATATGATGGTGAATTAGAAAGCAACGACCGTCGTGGGAACTTCACATTTGGGCGGGAAAACTTCAAAGTTTGACACCTGAAATGCACACGTTTGACGTCATTTGAAAACATGTTTTGTGCGCCAGTGCGTTTACGGGTCGATGCAATCGGCGGTATTGTGTTCCCTCCATGAGAAATTCAAGATGGAGAAAAACACATTTTACTTTATTTTGCAGCCTTCATTTTTGTAATATGTTTTTTGAGTGAAGCATGTAGACACCATAATAATTATAAGGGGACTTGACACTCATGACTGATTGATTCATGAAAAGTTTGCATACATGTACATCTCTGGATCTTCATGCACATTTTGCAGTACTGGAAAATAATTATCCAGGCATACTCCCCCACAGAAAATTTCTTGTTTTGCACCTCCCCCTTCCCCCCAGGAAAATTCAAGCTACAGTAGTTTAGCTTCATACTTAGGGTATAAAATTTTGACGTTTAATATCCCCCTCCCCCTAGGAAATTTTGACGACCTTCCTTGGGGTGGGTATGGATCTTTTCTGGAACTGCACATTGTAAGATCTGGAATTGCAAATCATTCTTATGTTTTTAAAATAAAATAAATGGCAGTTTTCTATGGTCTATACTCTTATAGACCATAACATGATGTCATAAAAATATTAATATTCAAAACTCAAGTGGAAGAGGCTCATGTGGTCCAAGTTTTGAAACATTTTATGAAGCCATTGTGTTTGGTCTGCTTTTGTATACACCATAGAAAACCACCGTCAACTTTGTTTTACAATAACAAAGTGTTCTGCAGATTAAACTCATCACCAAATCATCAATACATGTACATGTAGATGAGCTTGGGAACTGGTGCTTTACAGGTTGGCTGAGGGGTTGAGCACTTTAGGCATATCAGGGAGGTATCCATGGCAACCCTGCGAGCGGGAACCACCCCTGCATGCAGCTGCCAACTGGCACCGTCACACTGAAAGGAATTCAGTGGAAAATACTCACCTGGGCCCCATACTTACCGATACCGCAAAAACCCAAGAGGGTGCATGGGTGGGCTGGGAGCAAGAATCTGCAAAGATTCGCTTTAAAGCAAAGGCAACCTCAGGGCTCGAAAAAAACTTGAATTCCAGCTTGCCCTTTGGTTATCCTTTTTTCGATTTAGTTGGCAGACAACTTGCCTGGGTGGGCAAGTGAGAATGAGAAGTGACTTGCCCGACAGTAAAATCTACATGTACTTGTCCCGGACAACCGGACGGCACTTGTTTTGAGCCCTGAACCTGAGATCTGCAACGATCAGCTCCAAAAATGCCAGCGTGCAATGCAACATAAGTCACAAGACAAGCAAGGAGCCCCTGATCGAGCTCACCCCACAGATCATGAATGCTTTAAGGGGGAGACCGCTGATCGCATTGCCTTGAATTTATCTTTGCCTAAATTACATGTAGCCACATGAACCTTTCATGTACATGTATGATCCTTCAGTGATAACAGTGTGTTTCATGTAGGTCTGTTAATGTTCTTGCCTGAGGGAGCAAAGACTTTGCAGAATAACATTGCCCAGCTGTGTGAACTGTGGTGAGTATATAAATTTTGCAAATAACATGCAGTTATTAAATAAATGATAATATTATTAAGTTCTGTTGTGCTGGATAAGAGAGTGTTTTGCTTGAGTTTATGGGCTAAGGAGGTTTGTGTTTCATGGCCATGAACAAGGCTGACATTATTAATAAGGATGTGTATACATTCGAACCTGTATTAAGCGGTCACCCTTGGGGAATGGCCAAGTGACCGCTTAATACAGGTTGCACAGATTTATACACTTCAAACACAAAATCACATAGTTAATATTTGATTAACAAACTGCAGCGATAAAATAGTATGGCAAAGGAGAACATGGTATAGAAACCGGTTAATAAAACATTAATGCCAAGATCTTACATTCAGTATTGCAGGTCATTAGAAATTCAATTTCCTGGCATGCTATTGGTCACCATATTTGAGTGGTTTATCATATCATATCATATCATATTTTATTTGGTAAAGCAGGTTATGTAATGGCAGCAATTGCTGATGTGGACCTGCTGTAATTACAATACATGACCAGACCACAACACCGGGAACTACGTCCCCTTCTCTTTGCGAACAGTGAGTGGGTTCTTTAACGTCCCACAGAGTTATTTACGAACAAGGGTTGTGAGACGGGACCTCCGGTTTCTCGTCCTTATCCGAGAAGACTAGAAAGTCTAACCAGTCTAGTTAAAGTCTAGTTTCCTTTTACAAAAGTGACCATTTAAAACAGGTCAGGACTATAGAGTCCCTTGATTGTGAAATACTTGTTATTTATTCTCTAACAGTAAAATACAGTAATCCTTCATACTCTTGACTTCACTGACTCCTTGTGCGCATGACCGTAACGCAATACAACGACACTACATCTCTCCTTTCCTCTGAATAATGAGCTAGGTAAAAGCTTAAAAACGAAACTCAACATGTTACTTCCTAAATCTGTCAGTCTCTGGTAATGTTTACACAAGCTATTTTCTTTGAGCAATTGATCTAAGCAATGTTCAAGTAACATAGTCCTTTGAAATGACCAGGGACTCGTCTTGCTCTTGCTGATCTGCGAAGTGCGGGTAATTCAACTAGTGTAACTGTAGGTGGTTCAACTGGTGCATTTCCAGGTGGTGCTACTGGTGCAACTGTAGGCGGTTTCGACTGTCTCCATTGGCTCAATTGCTTCTGCTGCATCAATGAAGGGTGTAGACTGTTCTTCCCTCGTCATTTGGAGCGGGATGTACAGGTACGTTAGAAGGCAGCTTTTTAAAGAATGACGCATTTCTTGTTACGGTGTTGTTCTTCATTTTGAGCTGTAATCATGCTTCCTTTCTTGTCTGTGATCTCAAATGGCTCGGGCTTGAATGGTATAGACATCTTGTTCTGTTTTGGTTGCTTTATCAATACTTTGTCACCAACATTCAGGTCTGTGTTTTTGACATGGTTGCACCTTATCTGCATACTCTTTCATCTTCTCCCTTTCTCTTAGCATCAGCTTGTCTGATCTCTGGGGATGCCTGATCAAACTGCACCAGAGGCAATGTGGACTTGAGTTTTCGTCCATTCAGCAGCTCCGAAGGAGACTTCCCTGTGGTGCTATGAGGGGTGGCCCTGTACTGTCGAAGGAAGGTGAACAACTCTTGTTTCCAGTTCTTGCCTTGAACGATGGCTGTCCTCATTGCTTTCTCCAGTGTCTTCATCAGCCTCTCCGCCTCTCCATTTGCTCTGGGCCATTCAGGAGTTATTTTGCAATGTGTGAAACCAAGTTGAGTGGCAAACATCTGGAAACTTTCACTATTGAATGGTGGACCATTGTCCGTTCTTATTACCTCAGGGATCCCTTGCCTGGCAAAGATGCTGTCAAGGTGAGGAATCACTGCCTTTGCTGATGTTGACCTCAAGATTTCAACTTCTGGGTACCGACTGAAATCGTCAATCACGACAAGCAAGTAATCTCCACTTGGAAAGGGGCCACAGAAATCTATGGAGAGCTCTTGCCATGGGCCTAGTGGTAGGGGGGACATTTGCAGAGGTTTGCATACTGGCTTTGGATCATGGGTTCGCAGCTTGGCACGGTAGGCACCCTTTGACAACTTCCTCGACCATTCTGTCTATCCCTGGAAACCAGACTGAATCTCGCAGAAGACGCTTGGTCTTGACAATTCCTTGGTGTCCACTGTGAGCTAGCATGACCATTCGATCTTGTAGTTTCTCGGGAACTATTATGCGGGTCCCTCTCAGAATTACGCCATTTGATACTGACAACTCCTGCTTGATCTGCTGGTACTGACTGACAGCTCTCCCCGCCTCATGCCACTTTTGAGTTGCTATCACTCTTGCTAAACTCTGCAATGTCTCATCAGCTGCTGTCGCATCTTTTACTTCTTGAAGCGTAACGGCATGGGGCACAGCATTATTGGTTACAAAGTTAATGCTTGGGATCTGGATGGCGACTCATGTAATCAGCTGGATTGTTTGCTCCTGGCTTGTAAACAACTTTGGTTTTGTATGGCTGTAGGCGTAGCTGTAGCCTCTCAACTCGCGCAGTTGCTTTGCAAGTGGGGTTGTTGAAGATCGTTTCTAACGGCTTGTGGTCTGTGGTAACTTGGAAGGGCTGACCCATAGAGGTATAGGTGGAAGTGCTCAATTCCCCAGACCACCGCAAGAGCCTCTCTTTCGGTTTGGCTGTAGCGGCTTTCACAATCCGTGAGTGAGCGGCTGGCATACGCTACAATGTTCGTTCCTCCATCTGCTGTTACTTGCGTGAGGATTGCTCCCAGGCCAACTGGGCTGGCATCAACAATCAGCTCCGTTTTGGAGTGAGGGGTTGAAGTATTTTCATGATTTCTGGAGTTGCCATGCTGGCTTTGAGGCAGTCAAATGCATGTTGTTGTTCTGGTCCCCACACCCCACTTAGCATTTTGATGCGTGAGTTGACGGATTGGAGCAGAGAGGGACGCAAAAGTCCTTTATGAAACGTGAGAGGTATTGTGCCAAAACCAAGGAAGCTGCGCGCCTCAGTTGCATTCTTTGGGGGACTGGCATTAATGAGGGATACAACCTTCTTATCATCTGCACTGATGCCCATCTGCAGAGAAGTGATGACCAAAGAAGTCAGTGGACGATTGGTTGAACAGACATTTGGCGGGGTTTGCAGTTAGACTGTTTTCTCTCATTCTCTGAAGAACAGCTTGTAAAGCATCATCATGATCGGATTGGTCCCTTGCCAAACACTATTATGTCATCAGAAATGTTTCTAACACCGCCAATTCCTTGTAGCACTTCTTCTATGGATTTCTGAAAGATTTCAGCTGCTGAATTAATTCCAAAACTCAGTCGCTTGTAACGAAACAAACCAATGTGCGTGGCAAAAGTAGTAATGCTCCGGGAGTCTTCGTCCAGCTCAAGTTGGTGATATCCTTGGTTTAAGTCTATCTTGCTGAAAACAGTGGCTCCGTTCAGATCAACAATCAGGTCTTCTACAGTGGGTACTGGATGTCGCTCACGTTCTATAGCCTGATTGGCCGCTCTCATATTGACACATATGCGTATTCCGGTCTTCTTTGGGGCCACAACTATCGGAGAGACCCAGGGGGTTGGACCTTCAGCTCTTTCTATGATGTCAAGTTCCTCTAGATTCTTGAGCTCAGACTCGACTTGATCACGGATGTGAAATGGTAGTCTGCGGTACTTCTGGGCGAGTGGTTTTACGCTGTCATTAACATGTAATTTTGCAGTTTTTACCTTTCATCTTTCCCAGCCCCTCAAAGCAATCTTTGTAATCCTCGATGATGTTATCAACTTTGGGTGTCGACACACTGTTAATTATGTGTAGCAGCCCGAGATCAGTTGCCGTCTCATAACCTATCAAATTTCCATCACATCCATCAACAACGCAGAATTGCATGACCGTCGATTTGCTTGTTACTCCCGACTTGATTTCAGCTTCAAACTTGCCAACTACTGGTAAGGGCCTCAGAAGATCTGTAGCCATAGATCCTCTTCGAGGTAGGTGTAATGTGAATGTTTTCCAGCTGATTGAAAGAACATGTGTCCGATGACATTCACTCCCGCTCCTGAGTCAATAAGACATTTCACTCTCTTGCCTCCAATGGTAATTGCAGTAAACGGTTGTATCTTGTCACGCATGGAATGGAGAGTGATACGGTAAGTGTACTCTTCATCGGTGGATTCATCGCCATCTTTCTCGTCCACTGTATTGACTTTCTTGAAATTTAATCTGCTTCGGCATACTTTGGTGAAATGACCTTTCTTGCGACAATGTTTACAAGTTTCATTCAGTGCTGGACAAGGTCGTCCTTTATGAGGGTAATTTTCTCCACACCTGTAACACTTCTTGTTTTCCGACTTTGGCTTTTCTTCTCTCACCGCTTGGACTTCTGCTACTTTGGCTAACTTTTCCTGTTCCTCGATGCCTTTAGCTTGCTTGTCAGACATTTCTAGACCCACGGCCATAGTCGAGTAAGGCTTTGAGATCCATGTCTTCTCATAGAGCTCTTCGCCGTAGTCGTGAAGATAAACAGGACACGACTATGTGTGACTTAATTTCTTCATCTTCGTTGGCAAAACTCGCATGTTCGAGCAAGACGCCTCAGCCGTGTGCAGTAAGAATCTAGCGATTCACCGGGATTCTGAGAAGCATTTCTGGACATGTAAATTTCGTAGGTCTTGTTTACTTTTGGTTGAAAATAAGTATTCAAAGCAGTCACTGCTTTCGCATAGTCCCTTCTCTTCTCCTGGATCTGGAAGTGTTTCAAATATGTCACTGACCTCTTCACCAGCGGAGTATAGTAGCAGCGCTCTCTTGCGTGTTGCATCTTTCACATCATGAGCAGCGAGGTACATTTCGAAACGTTTCAGCCATTTTTTCCAACGTGGGCCGACTGAAGCGTTGTCTTCGTGGACGGAAAATGAAGGAAATGGAGGTAAGACATTCGCCATTTCGCTTTGGCAACTGTGTGATCGTCCCGTGTAATCTTTCGAGGTAATTTTTCGATGTAATCTTTCGATGTAATATTTTGACGACAATATATTATTGTTCAACTTTGGTTTCCCGCCTTACTCAAATTGCGGCGAGCGCACGTGTTGTTGAGAACTGAACATGTTTTGCCATTGTTTATCCAGTGCACTCGATCCAAGGTGACGATTAAGAGAAGTGTTGCTGTAGTGGAATTCGCTTGAGTTATCCTCGTCGCCAGTTATAGAGTCCTTGATTGTGAAATACTTGTTATTTATTCTCTAACAGTAAAATACAGTAATCCTTCATACTTTCGACTTCACTGACTTCTTGTGCGCATGACTGTAACGCAATACAACGACACTACAAGGACAATAGAAACAGCTTGTTGGGACTTAGTAAAGGGTGACTGTGACCGCTTAATAGAGGGGTGACCGCTTAATACGGTGCCGCTTAATACAGGTTACTTTAAAAATGTGCACAAATTAATTTCTTACCGGTAATTGATGAAGCACTCAGTAAAATGACAGTGTGACCGTCATCTGTTGTGCAATTCCAGAAAAAATCCATACTCCCACGCAGAAGGTTTTTTGTTTTTGCACCCCCACTCCCCCTAGGAAATTCCAGTTTAGCTTCATACTTTGCTTCTAAATTTTTTACTTTCAAGACCCTCCTCCCCCTAGGAATTTCCAATGACCTTCCATGGGGTGAATATGAATTTTTC
>CBDHDM010000103.1:0-43642 GCA_965261315.1 Endozoicomonas sp.
TGAACAAATTTTTGGATGTGCCAATTTGGGAGATAAGCGCCGAACCAAACGGCTGGTGAAAGTGGCAGGAGACTTGTCTGCTCATACTGGATCTTCACTGGCCACCTCCTGTAGTGGCAACCTTGCGGCGGTTGAGGGAGCCTATCGCCTCATCAGTATATCCAAAGGCATTTGGGCACACTTAGTGATGTTACTGGATGTAGATAGTGAACGAACTATAGGCTTGATTGATCAGCAACGCTGGAGTAAATATTGAGCACAGGCTGGGCGCGCAAATATCAAAGGTTATCAGTGTCTGTGACCGTGAAGCTGATGTTTATGAGTACATCCGATTCCAGTTGACTCATGGCAGAAGGTTTGTTGTCAGGGCAACGCAAAACCGGATTTTAATAGACGATGAACGACTACTTTTTGATGCTCTGCGCTGACAATTTGCAACGCCTGGCAGTCATGCTGATGTTTGTAGCGGTTAGATTGCTGCAGATCAGAGAAGCCCTGATGCTACCTTATAAAAGACAGAAAAAAGACGACAAAACCTGGAATGAGAATACACTGGCCTGGCTTCTCCATACCATTGCCAAAGTGGGTGGCTGGTGTGATTCAAAACGCACTGGCATACCTGGATGGCTGGTCGTATGGAAAGGCTGGGCAAAACTGCAAGACCGCCTCCACACCTACCGAATGACGAGAGGTGTGGATATGTGACTAAGAGACAGAGCCCAGAGGGGGGGGGGGGCTCAATTCGCTAGTGGTGAAACTCCCTCCTTCATCAGCATAGAGGTTAGAGCAATCAGTGGTAACCCAATCAAACTGTTGGGATCATCCCCCGCCATCTTCTCAAAAAGTGTAATGCCCAGCCCTTCACATTTAAAACTTCCAGCGCAGTCTAGTGGGTTCTCTACATCTATATAGGTGGTAACCTGTGAGCTGGAGAGTTTGCGGAACCAGACTGTGTAGTCCACACAAGTCAATTGTTGTTGTCCTGTTGATGTGTTTAAGAGGCAGAGGCCGGTATGGAATATAACCTGCTTGCCGCTGCAGTCTGATAACTGTTTAATGGCGTTCTCTCTGGTTCCCGGTTTTCCGAGAATGGTGTTATCGAGTGCGGCGCACTGATCAGAAGCGATAATAAGAGTGTCAGTGTATAGGTCGGCCAGGGCCTGAGCCTTTTCTTTTGACAGTCTCAAGGCCAGGTTTTTTGCATTTTCGCCCGGTCTTGGGCTTTCGTCTATATTGGGTGAGGCTTGTTGGAAAGTCAGGTTGAGCCTCTCCAGCAGGCTTTTTCTGTAGGGTGAACCTGAAGCGAGCAGAATATTCATTGATTGATGTTTCGGGCGTGATAAGTGGTGGTGATACGGGATAGTTGAGTGAACAGTATGTACTGTCTCAGTTTTTTGTGAAATAACCCCGTGTATTCAGGGGAAGGGATTGTGAAAAATACGGGATTGAGGCATGTTAATCATGAAATTGTTGAAAATCTGATAAAAAGGTTGTTTGACAGCAAAGGGGCATCGCCCTATGATTGCGCGCTTATGTTATCAGGCCAATTACCAAAAACCGTTGATCCGCGTAAACTCGCGCGTCAGGGGTTACAGTTTGAAGGTTCGCTGGCGCTTAAGCAGTTTGACCGACTGGTCGGTAGTCTCGCTGACGATCAAGGTGAGGTGAAGGTCTTTCTTCATTTCTACATGAGCGAAGATCATCGAGTGGTTCTTCAGGGGTATGTTGAAGCAAATCTGAAAATGATTTGTCAGCGCTGCCTCGATGTGGCAGAACTTCCCGTACGTTCAGACCTCAACCTGATGGGTGTATTGACTGATGAGCAGGCCCGATCCCTGCCAGAGGGTTATGAACCCCTGATGCTCATAGATGAGCCGATGGAGTTGGTACCTTTGCTGGAGGAAGAGCTTTTATTGAGCCTTCCGATTGTGGCTTATCATCCGCCTGAAGCCTGTCAGGTTCAGCAGAGCTTTACTACTGAATCTGATGGAGAGGCTGAAGCTTTCGCTGCTCAGGCAGAGGAAGAAGAAAAGCGTCGTAACCCGTTCAGTGTTCTGGCCAGTCTGAAAACAGATGCTACCGAACCCAAATAGAGATTCAGGAGAGTTGACACATGGCTGTTCAGCAAAATCGTAAAACCCGTTCCAAGCGTGACATGCGCCGTTCCCACGACAGTCTGACTGCTTCTCAGCTGTCTGTTGATGCTACTTCCGGCGAAACTCATCGTCGTCATCACATGACTGCTGATGGTTTCTACCGTGGTCGTAAAGTGCTTGAAGGCAAAATAGGCGAGTGAGCCGATCGATGCCAGGACGGTTGGCGGCTCCAGGACGGAGAATAGCGCTTGATGTTATGAGCGGGGACGAAAGTCCCCGTTCTCGTATTCGGGCTGCCCTCCGGGCTCTGGATGCTTATCCGGACCTCCACCTTTCTCTGGTTGGTGATCAGAAACTGATTGCTGATCACCTCTCCTCTGGTTTCATAGATCAGGTTTCCTTCGATCAGACCCGCCTCACCGTTATTCATGCTGAGAAGACCATTGGTATGGATGAAAAGCCATCCTCTGCGCTCAGGGCCAAAGAGGGCAGTTCCATGTGGGTTGCCCTTGAGCAGGTTGCTGATGGTCATGCTGCCGCCTGTGTCAGTGCGGGAAATACCGGCGCGCTGATGGCTATGGGACGATTTGCACTGAAAACCTTTGTCGGTATTGATCGCCCTGCTATAGCAGGCGCTATTCCCTGTGCTGGAAGCAGTGTTTTGCTTCTGGATATGGGGGCCAATGTTGATTGCCCGGCTAACAGTCTTTATCAGTTTGCTGTCATGGGGTCTCTGCTTGCTGCTTCTGTGAGCGGCATTGCTTCTCCCAGGGTGGGGTTGCTGAACGTCGGCACCGAGGATATCAAGGGGAATGAGCAGGTCCGGTTGGCAAACCGTCTCTTGAGGGAGGATGGGCGCCTGAACTACATCGGATATATCGAAGGGAATGATGTATTTGCCGGCCGGGCGGATGTGGTGGTCTGTGATGGCTTTGTCGGTAATATTGTCTTGAAAACCGGAGAAGGGGTTGCCTGTCTTATTCGTGATAGTCTGGTAGCAGCCTTTCAGCAGACGCTCTGGCGCCGCTTTCTCTCTCTACTTATCGCACCGGTTATGCGTAAGCTCTATAAAAGCATTGATCCGGTGGTTTATAACGGTGCCAGTTTTCTGGGTCTTCAGGGGATAGTGGTAAAAAGTCATGGTCATTCCGATGAAGAGGGTTTCTTTCAGGCTATTATTGAGGCGCTGAGAGAAGTAGACAGTGATGTGTTGGGACGCTTGTCTGAGGGGGTGGCAGCGATGCTTGGGGAGGGGGAGGGTTGAGTTGTTGGGTAGTGGGTCAGGTCTGTGGTTTTGCATAAATATCCACTCCAAATGCAAGAGCGTTAATCAGTAATCCAATTACAATGTCGTGCATTTTCTCAATCTTGGAAAAGCATAGGTTCCTTACTCGCTAACCTCTTGATCCAGGTCCTGAAATTTAAATTTTTACGCTCAATTTTCTGTGTGTTTCTCTTACCGACTACGTGCTTTTCAGGGGTGATATTTCCTTCATATGCTCCCCAGTCGTCGCTGTAGTAGCGGTTAATTCCGAAGGGCTCTAAAAGAGTCTGAAGCTGCCTGAATACATCATCTTTTCTCTTTTCAAAAACATAGGTAAGTACAACTTCAGTTGCATGGTCAATGGCGAGCCACAGCCAGCGCTGATTCCCTTTACGACCTTTGCCATGTCGGCCAACGACAGGGAGGTTGCAGTTAGGGCACTTTACTTCGATAAGACACGTCATGAGACGAATATTAGGGCAGGAGAATTTTTATCAGTATGGAAATGTGCCTACCCACACATCTGACCCACTACCCAATATTGAAAAGCTTCAGTGTCATGAACATACTGAACAGAAACGCTGTTAACTCTGGACTCCTGTTACTGCCAGACCCTGTCCCCTACACCTCTGGAACTATCTCCACGTGAAAGGGTCTGAACTTACACTATATGCAAAATCAGGGAAGACAGTATGTTCACCGGCAAAATAGGCTCTGCCCCCCATACAGGGGGCAGTTCAACACAGCATCCTACCGATCGCTCACCTGAAGGCAGACCACAAGGAGCCCGTGTCCGTCATAGCGAGGTTGGCCATCACAATATTTCTGCCGGTCGGCCTTCCGTACGGAGCCCTGACAGAGAGCGGGAGTTCCAGCACTCTCGCAGCCAACCCCGGTCGCCACAAAGAGCCAGCTCCAGAAAAACTCTGGAACGCTACACATCTTCACGACAAGCTCCTCGCCAGGAAATAACACTCGGAGAAGCTCATAAAATTATTCAGCAAATCAGTCATGTCCACGCTCAATGCTGCCTCCATATGCGCTCGCAAAATTTCGCCAAAGCCTGTCAAACGATTAATGAAATGGGGCTGACGCTTAACGGCGCCAGGCATCTGATTAGAAATTATACAGTACGAGGCGAAGACGCGAAAAAACTGCTCGAACTTGACGAGATAATGATGGCTCTGGTGATGATTGCCAAATACCATCAACCTTCAACAACGCAAGAGTCAGAGACCGTAAAAAAAAGCAGCAAAGACTATGGCTTTGCCAGCTTAACCAAACACATAGAAGCCCCGGTTAAATGGCAAGTCAATTTGCCCCGAGATTATGAGACTCTGGACTGGAGTGATTTTCGAAGGGCGGTTATTTTTGCCGACAGTTATCTTCTCAATGAAAGTATGCACTTCAGCTTCTCGAAAGAAGCGGTTACCGACCGGCTAAAGGCCGCCAGAGATTATCTGATTTGGGCTCTGGATAGCAGGGCGCTTAAAAACACGTCCCAACCCCAGTGGCTTGATTGTTACACCAAAATCTGTGACCAGCTCTTCAAAATAGATCCCGAATTTGCGGCATCAGAGGAAGGACAGAAGGCAAAAAAACTCGTTGAACTGGTTAATAAGCTCCACTCCACCCATGGTATTGAACAGGCATGTGCCGTCCTGAAAGAACACCATGAAATGTTTATTCGCAAAGACTTCAGTCAGGATGCCGCACTCATCATGGCGTGCGGGGCAAGAGCCATGAATACGAAACAGTTTGATGGTTACGATAGGAGTAAGTCCGTTCGCCAGCAACAGAATATTTTGTATTATGGCTGGAGTATGCTTGCTTTTGGCCCCAGGTGCTACCGGGACTCTGTTGACAACAAAGCGGGCGTTACAGAGTTCGTCCAGTCCCTAATCAGTTTTGGGCGACTGGGCATTCCTATGAAGTTGCATCAGAAAATTATCCGGGAATTTACCCTGGATCTCATAAACGAGCAAAACTTTAATCCGGCTGATGTCAGAGATCAAGTATCTGAGTGTCTTAGCAAACATTGCGCAATTATGATGGATACGCTCTGGCTAAAAGCTATGGATACCATTAATAATGGTCACTTAGAAGAGGCAGAGCGCTGTCTGAAGGAGCTGTCAGCCCCTAATAGAAGGCTAACAAAATTTGAACTGGAAGTTGTCGATCTCACCCAGGCATGGTGTTATCTTCAGGATAATCGATTTAGCATGGTCGTTAAAAGGTTGAACAAACGCCAATTCCACCCGGGTACTATATCCCACCTCAAAGCTGCGCGACTATATTTATCTGCAGGCGATGTAAAGGCTGCCAAAAAACTAGTTGCTGAAGCCACCCACTTCCGCCCACCTCTTAATTCCATCGTTAAACTCTCCTATCATCAACTGAAGGAACAAATAGAGCAACAGGAAAAGGAAAGTACTCGCAGGAGCGAGTTATCGGGCTTAAGAAAAACAGATCAACCATCGCATAAGCGAAAGTCTGCCCCACGCCCTGAACCTGCCCCTAAAAGGAAAAAGACAGAGCCCTTGCATGAGTCCGGTGATTCTGCCGGTTCTACCAGTCAGGCCGTCGTCCTGGAGAACAAAGCCACCCAGACACCAGTAACTGAAGTGAAAACTGTGGATACTCAGGTTGATACTGCTCTGGCCGGGTTTGCAAATGAACATCAAGAACTTCAGCACAAGTATGCCAGGTTGGAAAACAAATACACAACGTTAAAAGAAGAGAACGAAAGATTTTGTAAAGTGTCCAAACAATATTCCGAATACCTTAAGGGCAAAATCCGCTTGCTCGAACAGGATTCTAATGCGGTCACTGTCGCAAAATTAAAAGAGTCTCTGCAACAGGCCGACCACAAATCAGCACAACAGTTGACTCAATCCTTTAATGCAACATTAAAGCTCCAGCAGGCTAATAATGGACTGAGAGAAGAACTCGAAAAAGCAAGCCTATTGAAAGCCGGACATGAGCAGGAAAAAAACACCCTGCTTGCTGACATAGCGCAGCTTAAAGAACAGGTTGCCGGGCATGAGCTGGAAAAAAACAACTTTAAGCAGAGAGAGGTAACATTGATTCTGAATAATAATACCCTTGAACGTGAGCTAAAAGATCTAAACGGCCAAATGGCAACAACGTTGAACTCTTTAAATTCGGAAAAAGAAAAAATTAAAAAATTGAAGTCATGTAAGGATAAAAAGATAAAAGCCCTGAGGTTAGAGATCAATTTGCAAAAAGATATTATCGATATTAACGGTGCCAAAGTAGAAGCGTTGGAGGCAGATAACCAGGCCCTACGGGAAAAAGAAGCAAATAGACAGCAGCGGTCAGCCTTAAACTCTTCAATATCTGTGACAGGGGCAGATAACTTACCAATGGATCCGGAACTCTTTCAATGGAGTGTAGAGGAATTTCCAAGCCTGTTCCCTGATCTTGAAATGCTTTAACCTTATACCTAAATCCTGCAAAAGCTCTCTGATCAGGAGTTGCAATATCCTGTAAATAAAGGGAATAAGTGATGTTTTGGATTCAATAAAACATCACTTTTTTTTCATGAGCAAAAAACACAAGTCTAAAGCACGTTTGAGGCAGCAGAAGGTTCATTTCACCAAAGCGTCAAAGCCGATCACCAGCCAGGCTGGACTGATTTCAGCGTTCCGCTTCCTGAAACGATTGGGACTGGCCGACATACTGGACAAACGAATGACTATTCAGCGAGGCTCTAACGCCACCTTTCAGCCGACAGACGTCATTCTGATGGTAACCACCGGCATTTTGGCAGGCGCCAGAAGCCTGATGAAAGTGTGCACGGTATGGCAGGATCAGATACTCCGGCAGTGTACCCGCTTTCAACGCATCCCTTGTGATAGCCAATTTGGACGTATTTTAAAGCTGTTTCGTTTTGCCAGCGTCGTCGAACTGGAAACCGCTGTCCACGAAATGAGGGGCACTGTCGTATCACCTACTGCTGGCCTTTTGTGCTGAAACCAAAGAAGTTTTACAGGGCTGGCTGCGAAGTGGCGATGCATACACGGCCAATGGATCCATAGAGTTTATGAAGCAGCTGCTGGCTACCCTGCCTTCCCACATGAAGATATTCTTCAGGGCAGACAGTGGCTTCTTTGGTGGACCATTACTGACCTACCTGGAAGATTCAGGACATCGTTATCTCATCAAGGTCAAACTGAAGAATCTGCACAAACTGTTAATCCCGCAAGACTGGCAACCTGTCGTTAATAAGTCAGGTTGGGAGTGTTGTGAATTTCAACACCGCTGTGGTGACTGGCATCGGAGTTGCCGGTTTGTGCCAGATAAAACAAACCAGAAGTGAAGGTGTTCAGGGTGAGCTGTTAGAGGCACAGCCGGAATATGATTATTTCTGCTATGTCACCACTGAACCATTGACCCCATGGGAAACTCACAAAACCTACGGTAAGCGGGCTACCTGTGAAACCTGGATCGAAGAGAATAAAACCAGACGTCACTTGGGCAGATTAAAACGGATCATTTCATGGCGCAACAGTGCGCTTATGCAATGTGCAATACTGGCCTATAACACAACCACGCTGGATGGCCCTGATGAGCGGTAATCGTCAGTTGATGAAATGGGAACCGGAAAGCATTCGCTGCTACATGATACGGGTAGCCGGTAAACTGTTGACAGGTAGCAGACAGTTGACCGTTGCCAGTAACAAAGAACATCTCTACCAGACGGAGTGGGATGCCTCGCTGGCAGTGGGTGACTGCTTGTAAATAGCGAAAATTAATGGCTGAAAAAACACATTCTGCTGATGTGGAAGGGGTTGTCACGCCCCGATATCAGGAATAGCAGAAAGACAGGCAAAAATACGGCGGGTCAAGTGATGCGAATTCGCTTGAAATGGCAATATTGGCTCGACAGCAGCATGTCAGGACATCAGGAGGTCTTGTTCAATTCCTGTATATGGCCTTTTGAAATTGGAATTGCAGGATTTAGGTTATAAAACAAGATCCAGAAGGTGCTGTTTTATGCACCCACGCCCCGGGCGTGAGTGCATAAAACATTACTTGTCTGCAGGCTTTACAGGCTGGTTATACATCTGAGTACAGAGGTTACTGCCGTCTTCTTCCAGTGGTTGTTCCAGTAACCAGCGTAAAATCTTATCAAAGAAGAGGCTGCTAAAGCCGCGCTTGAAGAAGCCCGTAAGCAACCGGTCAGAACCCCGAAGATTACAAGGATACCTTGAGAGAAGTTATGCAACACCCGGCGGCTAAAAAGGCATTCAAACAAAGAAAAGCCATGGTAGAGCCTGTTTTTGGCTACCTGAGAACCGTTCAGGGGTTAAACCGTTTTCGCCGAAGGGGTTTAGCCTCAGTCAAGCTGGAATTCAGCTTGCACCTGCTGGCCTACAACCTCAGCAGGGTTGTAGCGACCTGTTTTAAGGCTATTTCCAGGCTTATCTGGAGCTATTGGTCAGCTTATCAGTGCCATCACAGGGTATTTGGTTTTAAGGTTGCCTGATTTGTGCAATTACATATAAAGCCCTCCGCCAAAATGGAGGGATTTATGTGACGTTGACCCTCGTCAAAAGAGCCTCAAAAGAGGCTTTTGCAACAGCCTCCTTCGCGGGAATGACGGCGGTGATAAAGGTATGGTTTTTGACGCTTCCTTGCGCTAGACAGTGGTCATGCCCCTCATCGAGCTTTATCAAGAAAACTCACACATCACGTAAATTAGTAAGCTGAATTGGTATAACAGGTTGCTGATGAAGCAGCCATTCAGGCTGCTACTTCCTGGTTAAACTCAATGAACTCATTATGCAGGTTTTTCATGGTCACTTTCTGCCAGTCGCCGGGTATTAGTTTACCGTTCAGTTCGCGCAGTGTGGTGCGTGCTATCTGGTTGGTTAATTCAATAATTAACTCGGGATCGGTGACAGTATTTCCGAAAACATGAGGGAATAGTCCGATTGTATGCCGCTTAATGGTTTCATAGCTCCTGAGTATTTCGTTAACCCGTTGCTGTCCGAAATGGTGCAGAGTGACCGGTGGTGGCAGAGTGTCTCCCCCGGCTGTCAACATGTTGGCGCGAATGCTGGCACTGGTCTGGGCCGGTAACAGTTCAACGACCAGTTCGGCAAGATGCTGTTGGTCGTGCTGTGAACCCGGATAGCTCTTTTTATTGACCAGGGATTGTATTTTTGCCCGGTTGAGTGCTTCTTCCGGAGCATTAACCTTGGCGTCGTACAGATGGGTGAATAATTGCCATGCCTGCTGTTTGAGTTTAAAGCTCTGCCACTCAGGTGGATTGCCATCTTTCTCGGGAGTACTTGTTCTTTTCAGTTCTCCGACCTTTTGCTTGAGTTCTGCCACGGATTCAGCAACATAACCAAATCCCAGATAGTCGGGGTTTCCGCCTTGCAATTTATCCAGCATGTCCAGTTGATGCTGCAGGGGCAGGTTTATGAATAGTTTCTCTGCTTTACCATAGTGGTTCTGGTTCAGGATATTTATCAGCGGGTTGTGCATGGTTTTTTCTGGCTGCGTTATTGGGGGACGACTGACCTTGAATCGTTCATCAATAAGTGCGTTGACTGATGATGGAAAATCTGCACGTTGTCCCTGGCGGTTTTGCAGTTGGCTGAATTGGTCGGGTAACAGCTTGGCCTGTGGCTGGGGGGGGGTATTATCTCCGGTCCTGGAGTATTCAAGCTGACTGTTGGCCATGGCCTGTAACATGGTTCTGGCCAGTTCCTGACCCATTTTATTGTCAGAGGTCTTTCCCGAAGCATAGAAGACGGGCTGGTCAGGGGTTGAGCCCCGAACGGAACCATCAGCCCGGAAAATATATTCCGGACGCTGTGTGCTTATGCCAATTTCCGCTGAAGTGAGTGCAGCCTGCAGGAAGGCCTCATTTACCTTCGAAGCGGGGGCTTTCGGGAGTGTTTGTACAATGGCCAGGTTGATCAGGTCGTTCCGGCTCCAAATCTGGCTGACTGGTGTATCGGGATTCTCAAGTGTTCTGGCAAATGCGGTTACTTCGGATTGCAGTTGATTGAATATCATCTGGCAGTTGTTCAGCAGTCTCATGCCCGGTGTCTGGTCAAGTATGTCACGGTGCGAATGGATAGCAGGTGTGAGAGGAGAGGGGGAGCCAATGGGGCGGTCATTAACTCTGGATGACAGCAGGCTGGCCAGGACCAGGTTGCCGTGCACATCGAGATCCGCAGTGCCCGGTGCAGACAACTGCCGTGGTGTACTGCTGTCATGCCATGAGTGGGTATCTGTTATGGATGGAGGAGAGGTGGTGCCGGCAGTAGGCGTACCCAGGTAACCGGCCAATTTGCCGAGTCCTTCCCGGATATGTCCAAGTAATCCACTGTGCCGGGAAGCTGAAGATGTGGCGTATTGCTGAGGGAGATCTCTGCGGTTCCTGCTGTTTATTCCGATGCCACCCGGTCTGTGGTGGTTTGGGTAGCTATTGTCTGAAGGGCGGTAAGCGTCCGGATGTTTAAGAACATCCATAAAAGAAGACGGCAGGAATACCATATCGTCACCAAGCTCATCCGGGGATACTTCGCCCGGTAAGTGGCCGCTGTTGCGGAAGTGTAATCGTTGGGCTTCATCAATAAACAGTTCTTTCTCCTGGGTCATGATCGCTTCCAGTGTTTGAAGATTATGCTTCCGGTTCTGTTTTGCCTCGAGATCACTGCTGATTGATTTAACGGACAGTGCCATAATTTCTGACCAGAGTTTCTGCCGTTCCTGCAGTAACGGGCTGGAAGTCCCGGATTCTCGCTCGGCTTTCTGCAGTTGTCTGACTTTGCTATCACCTTTCAGGTGGTGAGAAAGATCTGTGATAAACAGGTCAAAACTATCGGGTTTCTCCGGAACTGGCCGGGACTTAATCGCCTGAAGCAGCATGGCCGGGTTAAACGACTCCTTGCCTTTTGGGTCGCGGATGCCTGACTCCAGTTTCAGAATATCATCTCGTGTTAACCTTTTTGCTTTTGTATAACCTCCGTCAGTAAACAGTTGCAGGCGAAGGTCTGCCAGAGTGGCATACATATCCCCAAACGAAGACACCAGTTGTCTGCTGATAATCAGTTCAGCTGCCTGCTGTTTCTGATCATTACTCCCGGATTGAGAGCGCAGGTGTTTAACCTGTCGATGTGCTGATTTATAAATGCGGGCAAAACCATCATTGAACTGATCGTTCAGTCGGTTCAATGTATCTCCCAGGATGATTCGCTTATCAATGCTGTCCTTCTGGTGGTCAGGTAATCTGTTGATCTGGTTCAGTGCATTTTGGTAACTGCCAGCGATAACTCGGTTAAATCGAGTTTGAATATTATTGGCCTTGTTTTTGAAATGATGGATGAGTAAGGGAATCAGTCTGGTGTTCAGAGTCTCTTTCGAGGGCTCAGGTGTAGTAACGTCCGGAGTTTCACTACTGGCGCTTGTTGTGGGTTTTGTACGAGGGCTCGTGGTGGAGGATGGTTGGTTAGTGGAATCCTGATGCCGGGTTGTTGAAGTGCCGGTTGTTGATCGGGTCGTTGGCGGGCCAGCGGTTACCTCTGCCTGTGTGGTGACAGTGCCGGTTGACGCGGAGGTGCTGTCTGGTTGAGTGCTGGTGGTTGACGAGGACGGCTGGCGGGTGGTGCTTTCATCCGGGGTCGTTGGCTGGCCAGCAGTTACCCTTGCCTGGGTGGTAACCGTGCCGGTTGACGTGGAGGTGCTGTCTGGCTGAGTGCTGGTGGTTGACGAGGACGGCTGGCGGGTGGTGCGTTCATCCGTGGTCGTTGGCTGGCCAGCAGTTGCCCTTGCCTGGGTGGTAACCGTGCCGGTTGACGTGGAGGTGCTGTCTGGCTGAGTGCTGGTGGTTGACGAGGACGGCTGGTGGGTGGTGCGTTCATCCGGGGTTGATGGAGTGCCGGTTGTTGATCGGGTCGTTGGCTGGCCAGCAGTCACCGCAGCAGGGGTGGTTCCTGTGGTGATTGGCGCGGAGGTGCTGTCTGGCTGAGGGCTGGTGGTTGACGAGGACGGCTGGCGGGTGGTGCTTTCATCCGGGGTTGATGGAGTGCCCGTTGTTGATCGGGTCGTCGGCTGGCCAGCGGTTACCTCTGCCTGTTTGGTGACAGTGCCGGTTGACGTGGAGGTGCTGTCTGGCTGAGTGCTGGTGGTTGACGAGGACGGCTGGTGGGTGGTGCGTTCATCCGGGGTTGATGGAGTGCCGGTTGTTGATCGGGTCGTTGGCTGGCCAGCAGTCACCGCAGCAGGGGTGGTTCCTGTGGTGATTGGCGCGGAGGTGCTGTCTGGCTGAGGGCTGGTGGTTGACGAGGACGGCTGGCGGGTGGTGCTTTCATCCGGGGTTGATGGAGTGCCCGTTGTTGATCGGGTCGTCGGCTGGCCAGCGGTTACCTCTGCCTGTTTGGTGACAGTGCCGGTTGACGTGGAGGTGCTGTCTGGCTGAGTGCTGGTGGTTGACGAGGACGGCTGGTGGGTGGTGCGTTCATCCGGGGTTGATGGAGTGCCGGTTGTTGATCGGGTCGTTGGCTGGCCAGCAGTCACCGCCGCAGGGGTGGTTCCTGTGGTGATTGGCGCGGAGGTGCTGTCTGGCTGAGTGCTGGTGGTTGACGAGGACGGCTGGCGGGTGGTGCTTTCATCCGGGGTTGATGGAGTGCCCGTTGTTGATCGGGTCGTTGGCTGGCCAGCAGTCACCGCCGCAGGGGTGGTTCCTGTGGTGATTGGCGCGGAGGTGCTGTCTGGCCGAGTGCTGGTGGTTGACGAGGACGGCTGGTGGGTGGTGCGTTCATCCGGGGTTGATGGAGTGCCGGTTGTTGATCGGGTCGGTGGCTGGCCAGCAGTCACCGCCGCAGGGGTGGTTCCTGTGGTGATTGGCGCGGAGGTGCTGTCTGGCTGAGGGCTGGTGGTCGAGGAGGACGGCTGGCGGGTGGTGCTTTCATCCGGGGTTGATGGAGTGTCCGTTGTTGATCGGGTCGTTGGCTGGCCAGCAGTTGCCCTTGCCTGGGTGGTGACCGTGCCGGTTGATGCAGAGGTGCTGTCTGGCTGAGTGCTGGTGGTTGACGAGGACGGCTGGCGGGTGGTGCGTTCATCCGTGGTCGTTGGCTGGCCAGCAGTTACCCTTGCCTGGGTGGTGGCCGTGCCGGTTGACGCAGAGGTGCTGTCTGGCTGAGTGCTGGTGGTTGACGAGGACGGCTGGCGGGTGGTGCGTTCATCCGTGGTCGTTGGCTGGCCAGCAGTTGCCCTTGCCTGGGTGGTGACCGTGCCGGTTGACGCGGAGGTGCTGTCTGGCTGAGTGCTGGTGGTTGACGAGGACGGCTGGCGGGTGGTGCGTTCATCCGGGGTCGTTGGCTGGCCAGCAGTTACCCTTGCCTGGGTGGTTCCTGTGGTGATTGGCGCGGAGGTGTTGTCTGGCCGAGTGCTGGTGGTTGACGCGGACGGCTGGCGGGTGGTGCTTTCATCCGGGGTTGATGGAGTGCCCGTTGTTGATCGGGTCGTCGGCTGGCCAGCGGTTACCTCTGCCTGTTTGGTGACAGTGCCGGTTGACGCGGAGGTGCTGTCTGGCTGAGTGCTGGTGGTTGACGAGGACGGCTGGCGGGTGGTGCGTTCATCCGTGGTCGTTGGCTGGCCAGCAGTTGCCCTTGCCTGGGTGGTGACCGTGCCGGTTGACGCGGAGGTGCTGTCTGGCTGAGTGCTGGTGGTTGACGAGGACGGCTGGCGGGTGGTGCTTTCATCCGGGGTTGATGGAGTGCCGGTTGTTGATCGGGTCGTTGGCTGGCCAGCAGTCACCGCCGCAGGGGTGGTTCCTGTGGTGATTGGCGCGGAGGTGCTGTCTGGCTGAGGGCTGGTGGTCGAGGAGGACGGCTGGCGGGTGGTGCTTTCATCCGGGGTTGATGGAGTGTCCGTTGTTGATCGGGTCGTTGGCTGGCCAGCAGTTGCCCTTGCCTGGGTGGTGACCGTGCCGGTTGATGCAGAGGTGCTGTCTGGCTGAGTGCTGGTGGTTGACGAGGACGGCTGGCGGGTGGTGCGTTCATCCGTGGTCGTTGGCTGGCCAGCAGTTGCCCTTGCCTGGGTGGTGGCAGTGCCGGTTGACGCAGAGGTGCTGTCTGGCTGAGTGCTGGTGGTTGACGAGGACGGCTGGCGGGTGGTGCGTTCATCCGTGGTCGTTGGCTGGCCAGCAGTTACCCTTGCCTGAGTGGTGACCGTGCCGGTTGATGCAGAGGTGCTGTCTGGCTGAGTGCTGGTGGTTGACGAGGACGGCTGATGGGTGGTGTGTTCATCCGGGGTTGATGGAGTGCCGGTTGTTGATCGGGTCGTTGGCTGGCCTGCAGTTACCGGCTTGCCTGGGTGGTTCCTGTGGTGATTGGCGCGGAGGTGTTGTCTGGCCGAGTGCTGGTGGTTGACGCGGACGGCTGGCGGGTGGTGCTTTCATCCGGGGTTGATGGAGTGCCCGTTGTTGATCGGGTCGTCGGCTGGCCAGCGGTTACCTCTGCCTGTTTGGTGACAGTGCCGGTTGACGCGGAGGTGTTGTCTGGCTGAGTGCTGGTGGTTGACGAGGACGGCTGGCGGGTGGTGCGTTCATCCGTGGTCGTTGGCTGGCCAGCAGTTGCCCTTGCCTGGGTGGTGGCAGTGCCGGTTGACGCAGAGGTGCTGTCTGGCTGAGTGCTGGTGGTTGACGAGGACGGCTGGCGGGTGGTGCTTTCATCCGGGGTTGATGGAGTGCCGGTTGTTGATCGGGTCGTTGGCTGGCCAGCAGTCACCGCCGCAGGGGTGGTTCCTGTGGTGATTGGCGCGGAGGTGCTGTCTGGCCGAGTGCTGGTGGTTGACGAGGACGGCTGGCGGGTGGTGCGTTCATCCGTGGTCGTTGGCTGGCCAGCAGTTGCCCTTGCCTGGGTGGTGACCGTGCCGGTTGACGTGGAGGTGCTGTCTGGCTGAGTGCTGGTGGTTGACGAGGACGGCTGGCGGGTGGTGCGTTCATCCGGGGTCGTTGGCTGGCCAGCAGTTACCCTTGCCTGGGTGGTAACCGTGCCGGTTGACGTGGAGGTGCTGTCTGGCTGAGTGCTGGTGGTTGACGAGGACGGCTGGCGGGTGGTGCGTTCATCCGTGGTCGTTGGCTGGCCAGCAGTTGCCCTTGCCTGGGTGGTGACCGTGCCGGTTGACGCGGAGGTGCTGTCTGGCTGAGTGCTGGTGGTTGACGAGGACGGCTGGCGGGTGGTGCGTTCATCCGGGGTCGTTGGCTGGCCAGCAGTTACCCTTGCCTGGGTGGTAACCGTGCCGGTTGACGCGGAGGTGCTGTCTGGCTGAGTGCTGGTGGTTGACGAGGACGGCTGGCGGGTGGTGCGTTCATCCGTGGTCGTTGGCTGGCCAGCAGTTGCCCTTGCCTGGGTGGTGACCGTGCCGGTTGACGCGGAGGTGCTGTCTGGCTGAGTGCTGGTGGTTGACGCGGACGGCTGGCGGGTGGTGCGTTCATCCGGGGTTGATAAAGTGCCGGTTGTTAATCGGGTCGTTGGCTGGTCAGTAGTTACCCTTGCCTGGGTGGTTCCTGTGGTGATTGGCGCGGAGGTGCTGTCTGGCTGAGTGCTGGTGGTTGACGAGGACGGCTGGCGGGTGGTGCTTTCATCCGGGGTTGATGGAGTGCCCGTTGTTGATCGGGTCGTCGGCTGGCCAGCGGTTACCTCTGCCTGTTTGGTGACAGTGCCGGTTGACGCGGAGGTGTTATCTGGCCGAGTGCTGGTGGTTGACGAGGACGGCTGGTGGGTGGTGCGTTCATCCGGGGTTGATGGAGTGCCGGTTGTTGATCGGGTCGTTGGCTGGCCAGCAGTCACCGCCGCAGGGGTGGTTCCTGTGGTGATTGGCGCGGAGGTGCTGTCTGGCCGAGTGCTGGTGGTTGACGAGGACGGCTGGTGGGTGGTGCGTTCATCCGGGGTTGATGAAGTGCCCGTTGTTAATCGGGTCGTTGGCTGGCCTGCAGTTACCCTTGCCTGGGTGGTTCCTGTGGTGATTGGCGCGGAGGTGCTGTCTGGCTGAGTGCTGGTGGTTGACGAGGACGGCTGGCGGGTGGTGCTTGCATCCTGGGGGGGCGGAGTATTGGTTGTTATGGGATTAGGGGATGCTGCTATATTTTGTTTTTCGTTGTTTTTGGGTTCGTTTTTATTATTGTTTTTGGGTTCGTTTTTATTATTGTTTTTGGGTTCGTTTTTATTATTGTTTTTGGGTTCGTTTTTTTCGCTGTTTCTCTGACTATGTTTCATAGCTGACGTTATACTCTCTATTCGTGCTTTTATTAAAGCAGCTAGGACGAGATTTTCAGACTCCTCGGCGATCTCAAGTTGTTCTGCGAGCTCTGCCAGTTTTTCTGTCTCACTTAAATCTTTGACCAGATTACATGGACCTGCTGAACGACGGCACCTTAACAGCTGCTGAGTTTTTTTGCCGACTTGCTTTTCTACTTCTTCAGCTGTTTTTTCAGCGGATTTTTTGGCGGCTTCTTTTGCCGCTCTTTTGGCGGCTTCTTTTGCCGCCTTTTCTGCTGCTCTTTTGGCTGCTCTTTCTGCCGCTTTTCTGGCTGCTTTTTCCGCAGCTTCTCTTTCGAGTAACTGCAAACTCTCTTCAGTACCCTCTCTGCCTGCCTCCTCAGCTAATTTAGAAAGACATCCGGGACAGGCTGCTTTGAATGATACCAGAGCGCCTGTGACCGCCGCAAAAACACTGGCCACTCCTCCTGCGATTCGTCCACCCAGGGTTGAAGCACTATTGCCCTGGCTTGAAGCACTATTGCCCTGGCTTGGGGTTATGCCAGGAAGCGTTTCAGGAATAATCTCAATGGCAGGGTTTATCAAACTCTGCAGATCGGCACTGGTTGCCTGGCTGATCAATGCGCTGTCGCTTCCTGCTTCAATAGCGGAAGCTTGGTGGATATCGGGCAGGAAGGCTGGGTTATCAGCACCCAAAGGGGTTTTATCAACATCAACCTGCTGGGGGGCAGGTTGTTTCGAAATTTCCATGATCTGTTTAATAATCTGTCTATGCAGCTGCATAATTGAGTCGGGAATCGGGGTGTTTTCTGGCGTGTCCAAGGCGGTCAGTACCTCTCGACATTGTGTAATGAGGGGGTCGTTTTTGTTAACTGAGTCCGGAGCTGATTTTGATACGCCATGGGCTTTGTGAGGTGCCTTAGGGGTGTCTTTGAGTCGAGCGATATTTGCATCCTTGGAGGTTTCTTGCAGGTAGTGCTCAAACAAATCCTGCACTTTTTTCTGGTCAAGTTGCTTCAGTTCGGAAGGTGGAGTGGTCATGATTTCCCCAACGGTTAGCTCCGATTCTGGAAATATTTTGATGCTTTCCAATTCGAGCAGCAGGTCTTCCGGGATTATCGCAATATGCTGGGATTTAGTTAAAGGGTGCTGTTCTGCCTGTAAAGACCATTTATCCGGAATATGATATTGAGCGCAAAGTTTTGTCAGGTGTGTCGATAAATCGTTTCGAAGAGCATCAAGAGAGTCTGCACTCAGGACAAGGAGTCCCTGTTGTATATCATGAATGATCAATTGATATCCGTTATTCGTTTTTTCAAGAGAGCAATACCATACATGGCCATTATAAGGTGCTATGGCAAATTGAATAGAGTTGCCGTTAAAATCAGATGGAATAAGTCTTGGTAATAAATCTTCTGCTGAAGTGAAAGTTTTTTTTTCTAATAAAGCCTCTAGTTTATAGAATATTTCAACGACTTTTTTTGTCATCTTTTCTGTATATAAACTTTTGGATTTTAAACCCAGAGAGGCTAGATCATTACCGAGGTGTTCACCAGGTATATCTGCCATATATATGGCTTGTAATGCATATTTAACAAGGAATGGATATCGGAGGTAGCCGGTGCCATAAATTATTGCCTCAGCCATGTATTTCAGAGAGGGAAGGATATTACCACTGCCTGCTGCGATGCCGATTGTTACCAGATCAGCAATACAAAAGCCTACCGGAATTCGTTGTTCTCTCCGAGCTAACTCGAGTGCATCGTATGCAAAGCTCCAAGTGTATAATGCTTGTAAAGGCAGGAGGTGCCTTGTTGTAGTTTGATAATTCGGCAACCTGTTAATGAGTGTTTCAAAGTTGCTGAACAAATACTGATACTTTTCATAATCGTTTTGAATGGTTGGTGGGAGTTTTTTACCTATAATTTTCAGATGATTATAAAGTACGTTGGCTTCGAAGGCATATTTACCAATTGCTTCATATTGTGAGTTGTTCAATAACCTTGCTATTTTGGTGTTGATCTTAAGTAGTCCCTCAAGAATGTTTTGGTTATCTTTTATATGCTCAAATATAATGTTGAACTCACTGTCATGAATTGCTGGTTTAAGACGCATCATCTCTGAAAATCGACTGCGTGCTATTTCATACCCTTTAAAGAAACCCAACATTTCTTCTTTCATGGGGGCTTTTTCAAAATCAATAAGATGTTTTAATGCTGATCTCAGGATGGTCAGATTTTTATCTGGGGCTCTTCTGTGTCTGATGTGCTTTTTTTCGTTGCTGTCTTTGATGTTTTTCAGGTGACTTTGAAGACTATCCAATTTGTCCTCATAGAATTTTGCGGCTTCCGGATGGGATTTTTTTATGGTCCGGATGAATGCGGAGATTACCGTCGCAGCATAAAGCAGCTGATAAACGACAAGCGTCTGGTCGAGGCTGGTCATGAGTGAAGAGATATCAATGTCCGGGTGTTGTTTATGATACGCGATAAGATCATCTTCGAGTCTGCCTATCATGGTGGAGTCGACACTTTCATGGAGCACGCTCTGAATGGTTGGAGCAGGTGTCGGACGGACAGAGGACGTATGGTTGACCGCGATAGCGGGGGTCGTTGTGGCTGCCGGGGTCGCTGGACTGTTTGTTGTCTTCAACACTGAGGGTGAGTAGGTGGTGTCGGCTGCTGGTGGTGTAATTGAGGTCGTTGATACTGTCTTCGATATTGTTGTCCGGGTCGTTGCACTGTCGGTTGTCTGTGGCTCTGAGGTGCTTTTGGTTGTGGTGTCGGTAACAGCCGCTGTGACGGTAGTGGCTGGTGTTGGCTGCGTTGTTGTTGATGTGGTAGCTGGGGCTGTCAGACTGACCGTTGTCGTCCGGGGTTCTTTGGCCTCTTCTGTGGCGGGAGCTGAAGTTGACGCTGTTGTTGCAGGTTCTGTTGTTGCAGGCGTTGCTGCTGTTGTTTCGCTGGTGACAGAGGTCGGAATGTTTTCTGGCTCTATGGCAACCGCTGGGTTATGTTTATTGGATGTCGGGTTTTCGGTGCTCTTCTCTACCGTAGACTTATCTGGGTGAAACAGGTTGTAGGCATAGCCTTTCAGCTTATTGAGTTTGCTGATTTCCTCCTCTGCTTCGTTCACAAGGTGTGATATCTCGTTTTCAATTCCTTTTTCTACTTTGATAAAACGCTCCTTAATCGCTTTGGTCTCATCGATAATCATTTTGCCTATATTCAGACCGTTTGATGGTTCAGGTGTGTGTGATCTTTTTCTGAGCTGGGGATGTTTCTCCGATTCAAATCCGGGTCTACCGGTTGCCAGAAGTGGTTGTGGGGCCATTGTTGGTGTGATCACTTCATCTTCCTCTTTGGATAGTTGTTTTTTTGGAACGATTCCATTTCTGCTTTGGGGTATTGTCAGCTTACTGACGAGTCTTTCGGGCAGAAGTGGCTACAAATCTTTTGCCATGATGTCGCATAATTGCTCAAGAATTGTTTCGTTGGTGACATCAGGTGCTTCCATAACTGCCTTTTCAAAAAGGCCCGAGTAATGGCTGACCATGTCATTGATCAGGTTATAAAACGGGGCGTTATCGTTATACTTGTCCTTGAGCCATAGCAGGAAGGGCTGGTGCCTGGATTGGGCTTCCCGGAGTGCCACGGGATCAGAGGTGCTGGACAGTTCGGATAGATAGTTCGGTGTCTGCTGTGCAGGACGAACACAGCATGTTTTGATCCGGGATAAAGCCTCTATAATGGGGGGGTATTCAGGTGACTCAGGACGAGGTAAATATTTGGAGGGCGGGCGCTTGGTATTTTCTGCAGTTCGTTCTGGTCGATCACTGCTTGTCGTCATGAGGGGGGGGGGGGCTGGAAGAGAGTGGATTCATGATCAACCTCAAATTGTTGTAGCATAAGCAAGCTGCAATTTTTTAGGCATGCTCAGGCGGCTGTCGCGATAAAGGCTGCGCTTGCCAATACGGTTTTAAAAATAACTCGGGCGTGGGTCTGATCAAAATGGCCATTTTTACCTGTAAATTGTCCCTTATTTGCCATTTTTTTTGCCTCATCATCTTGATAAGCCCGCTCGCTTTTGCGATAGCCTATGAAGGCACAGCTGCATCGCATCGGGGTAGTCTCATAGTGCGGCAAAACGTTAAAAAGCTTGCAAGTCTGTTCATCCTGAGTGGAGCCGAAGGATGGTGACTCCGCACTCCGACTCAGCTCAGTGCTGACGGTATGGGTATCAACGCTCAGCTACACTGACATCTGTTTATTAAGCCAAATTCTGAAGATTCATGCACTCCCTTGCCTGATTGAACCTTCTTTATGATAGTTTAACCAGGCTCTTTTTTTTGGGGGGGAGGGTATGATTTTTTGAGGTAAAAATGTTTTTTTTAATTTTTTTGCAGGGAAATAGTTGCTGGGTTTGGCCATATTTTCAGCAGAAACATAAATTTACTTACCTTGTTGTCTACTTTTTCTATAATTGCACCGGTTTTCTACAGGGAAGCGTGGCCGATTTGTGAGTAACTGCCTGTTTTTAATAGTGGTTGCATCGTTAAGGCTCGCTTTGTATCCGATTACGTTTTGATGGTTCTGTTTAAAGAAGGCCTATTGGTGTTCTCTATAAAAAGCAGGGTCGAAGGAAAAAGAGCGGGTTGAAATGACGGATAAGCTAGCTTTTGTCTTTCCCGGGCAGGGATCTCAACAGGTTGGTATGCTGGCGGACTACTTGTCAGAGCCAGTGGTGCAGGCAACGTTTGCTGAAGCAGCAGGCGTGCTGGGTTTTGATCTCCTGAAAATGGTCTCCGAAGGCCCGGCTGAGCAGTTGAATCAGACTGAGAATACCCAGCCTGCACTGCTGGTATCCAGTGTGGCTCTCTGGCGCCTGTGGTGTGAACGTCAGGGTGAGGCTCCATTAATGATGGCAGGACACAGCCTGGGTGAATACTCCGCACTGGTTTGTGCCGGAGCTATGAGTTTTGTTGATGCGGTCAGACTGGTTCATCTTCGTGGGCTCTTTATGCAGGAATCTGTTGCTGCTGGTGAAGGCGCCATGGCGGCAATTATTGGTCTGGGTGATGCGGATGTGATCGCGGCCTGTGAAAAGGCTGCCGCACTTGGTGAAAAGGCGGAGGTGGTCGAAGCGGTTAACTTTAACGCTCCGGGACAGGTGGTTATTGCTGGTCAGGTGGCTGCTGTGAAGCGGGCAATTGAGTGCGCAAAAGAGGCGGGTGCAAAAAGGGCTATAGAGCTGCCCGTTAGTGTTCCTTCCCATTGTGCGCTGATGAAGCCGGCAGCTGAGCGCCTCAGGAAAGAACTCGATAGCATTAATCTGCTTGAGCCAGTCATTCCTGTCGTCCAGAATGTCTCCGCTGATGTGTGCTCTGACCCTGCTCAGTTGAAAGCCAATCTTGTTGCTCAGCTGTACAGTCCTGTTCGTTGGGTTGAGTCTGTTGAAGGCATGATGACGGCAGGGGTTGGGCGATTTGCCGAATGTGGCCCTGGTAAAGTGCTTGCAGGGCTGAGTAAACGAATTGCACGACGTGCGCCCATTGTCACGCTGGAGTCCGCTGATGCTATGGCTCAAATGCTGGCAGAAGCTAACCAATAAGGAATAGACGGGAAATGACAGCTTTCTCAGGACAAGAACTGGACGGAAAGGTTGCTCTCGTTACCGGTGCCAGTCGTGGCATTGGCAGGGCAATAGCGCTTTCTCTTGGTAAGGCCGGAGCCATTGTTGTTGGAACTGCAACGACAGAATCCGGTGCGGCTGCCATTACCGAAGCCCTGCAGGCCGAAGGTATTCAGGGACAGGGTATGGCGCTGAATGTTACTTCAGCGGGTGAGTGCCAGGCGGTGGTGAAGTCGGTTGCTGAAAAGTACGGCGCTCCTCTGATTTTGGTAAACAATGCCGGTATTACTCGTGATAATATCCTGATGCGAATGAAGGATGATGAGTGGGATGACGTTATTGATACCAATCTCAGCTCCATCTTCCGCATGAGTAAAGCCGTTCTGCGTGGTATGACAAAGGCACGCTGGGGGCGGATTGTGAATATCAGCTCTGTTGTTGGTTCCATGGGGAATCAGGGGCAGGCTAATTATGCCGCAGCTAAAGCGGGTATCGAAGGTTTTACCCGGGCGATGGCTCGGGAAGCGGGTTCAAGAAGTATTACTGTGAACACCGTTGCCCCGGGCTTCATTGCGACGGATATGACCAGGGCGTTGCCTGAAGAGCAGCAGTCTTTTCTACTTGGGCAGATTCCACTGGCTCGGTTGGGGCAGCCGGAAGAAATCGCTGCTTCAGTTGCTTTTCTTGTCAGTGAGCCGGCGGGTTATATTACTGGTGAGACCTTGCATGTTAATGGCGGCATGTACATGAATTAATGCTCTCTCCCAGGGCTGTCGCCAGGCTTGAATAGTTGTGAGCGAAAATAGCCATGAACGGGAAGAATTTCTGTTCTGATGGGTTGGGTTTTGGTTTTTTTTTGAAGCAAATGTCAATTTGCGCGGATAGTCACTGGTTTTCCATGAACTGGCTTGAAATTCCCATAATTGACCATATACACTAGTTCACCTGTAGCCTCAGGCTGCACCGAATATCGATAGGAGCACAACAAGGTATGAGTACCATTGAAGAGCGCGTTAAGAAGATTGTTTGCGAACAACTTGGCGTGAAGGAAGACGAAGTCACTAACAGTGCGTCATTCGTAGAGGATCTGGGCGCGGACTCTCTGGACACAGTTGAGTTGGTGATGGCGCTGGAAGAGGAATTCGAAACAGAGATTCCTGATGAAGAGGCTGAGAAAATCACCACTGTACAGGAAGCAATTGATTACGTCGTTGCCCATTCCTGATTCTGCCTTGATTTGCACAGCTATGATCTCACGGAAATGTCTCATGATGCTGTCTTGTGACACTGTCCTGTGACACTGTCCTGTGACAAGAATGTGACAACAGAAGCCGCATGACAATTGTCTGCGGCTTTTGTTGTTTCTGGCAGCCTTCTGGGCTATACCAGCTGGTTGTAAAGTGAGCTAATACGCGTCATATCTGAGGTGGCTACCTATAGCTGTGTAGCAACGCTGGATTCTTTGGATATATATCATGTTGTTGTCGTTTTTTCATATTCAGCGATCTTGTACGGGTTCTGATGAATGACGGATCATTAAATCTGGACGGCAGGTCAGCAGGAGAGTCAGTCTTGTCGGAAGAAAAAAAAATAGAAAGATTACAGCAGCAGATACGTAGAAGGGTTGTTGTAACAGGGATGGGGGCTATCACCCCGGTGGGTAATAATGTCCGGGATAGCTGGATTAACCTTGTAGCGGGTCGTAGTGGCATTGAGTCAATCAGCCATCTGGACACTGAGGGTTTCAGTGTGCGCATCTGTGGGGCGGTAAAAAGCTTTGACCCTACTGGTGTGATTGATAAAAAAGATGCCCGTAAGATGGATGTCTTTATTCAGTATGGTGTTGCGGCTGCCGCTGAGGCGATAGCTGATGCCGGTCTTCTGGTGGGTGATGACTGCTCCCATCGTTATGGGGTTGTCATTGGTTCTGGTATTGGTGGTTTGACGTCTATTGAGCAAAATCACTCTACGCTTCTGAATAGCGGGCCTCGTCGTATATCCCCCTTTTTTATCCCCGCAGCTATTGTCAATATGGCAGCTGGTTGGGTCTCCATGAAGTACAATCTGCAGGGGCCAAATTTCGCCACTTCAACGGCTTGTGCAACCGGTAGCCATGCTATTGCTCTTGCAGCACGAACCATTGCCTATGGCGATGCAGATGTCATGGTGGCAGGAGGGGCTGAAAAAGGTTCATCTGCTCTTGGCATGACAGGTTTTGCTGCTGCTCGTGCGCTTTCTACCCATAATGATTCACCTGGGAAAGCCAGTCGCCCCTGGGATGTCGGCCGTGATGGTTTTGTGCTGGGTGATGGCGCTGGCATTGTTGTTCTGGAGGAATATGAGCATGCCATGGCCCGAGGGGCCAGAATATATGCCGAGCTCAGTGGTGTCGGTATGAGTGGTGATGCCTGGCATATGACGTCACCGCCAGAAGATGGTCGGGGGGCTGCGCGAGCAATGTTATCTGCGCTGGAAGATGCAGGCCTGAGACCTGAAGATGTGTCGTACATTAATGCACATGGAACGTCTACGTCTGCAGGCGATCTCGCAGAGACCCGGGCTATACATAAAGTGTTTGGTGCGCATGCCGCGCACCTTGCAGTCAGTTCAACAAAATCCATGACAGGCCATTTGCTCGGCGCTGCCGGGGCTGTTGAGGCGGTGTTCAGTATTCAGTCCCTGGTTGAAGGCGTAATACCGCCAACCATCAATCTGGATGTGCCCGGTGAAGGTTGTGACCTTGATTATGTGCCCCATAAGGCTCGCAAAATGGCAATGGATCACGTTTTCTCAAACTCCTTTGGGTTCGGTGGTACTAACGTAACTCTGGCATTTTCTCGAGTGGCATAAGCCATATTTGGAAAATACAGGGTAAATGGGGCGTTGGATGAATAATATCTCTGTCTGGGTAAATGGTGCTCCTCAGGATCATCTGCCTGTTTCAGATCGAGGGTTAGCTTATGGTGATGGCTTGTTTGAGACGATTCGAGTGTCAAATGGCAGGCCAACCCTTGCGGGTTACCATTGGTCCCGTCTGCAGCGTTCCTGCGAGCGGCTTGGTATTGTTCTTGATGTTGCTCAGCTCCTTGAAGAGGTTGATGCCTTTTTGTCGGGCAATCAGGCAAGTGCAGGCGTATTGAAGGTGATTGTGACCCGGGGGAGTGGTGGTCGTGGGTATAACCCCGAAGGTTGCCTGTCTTCTTCCCGGATTCTTTCACTCCACTCCCTGCCTGTACGTCAACGTGATCCCGGACTTTTTGGGGCGCGGGTAAAGGCGTGCCAGACCCGCCTTGGACGCAGTTCTCTGGCAGGCTTGAAACATTTGAACCGTCTTGAGCAGGTACTGGCAAGAAGTGAATGGCAGGGGGATGCTTACGACGAAGGTTTGCTGTGTGACTATGAGGGGATCCTTGTTGAGGGCACAATGAGTAATTTGTTTATTGTGACTCATCAAGGTGACCTGGTTACTCCGGACCTGTCATTCAGTGGTGTGGCAGGTGTCTGTCGTGAGTTTATTATTGAGCTTGCACGCAGTCGTGGAATCACCGTTAAAGAACAGTCGGTATCAGACCTGGATGTGGCGGAAATCTTTCTTTGTAACAGTGTTAACGGTGTCTGGCCTGTGGTTGAATATGAAGGCAGGGTGTGGGAGATCGGCCCTGTTACTACCCTGATTCGGGATTGTGTTCTGGAAGAATTACATGCTTAAGAAGTTACTGCTGACACTGCTCGGTGGTTTGCTGGTGGTTGTGATGTCTCTGACTGCTGGTTTTTACGGGCTGCGCTGGTATGGGGATCAACCGGTTTCTGCTGACAATGACACAGAGTTTGTTATTGTGCCAGGAGACTCTTTAGGGCGGGTTGTTCGGCGCTTGTCGACAGATCGGTTAATTCAATACCCAGAGGTGTTTGAGATATTTGCCAGAATAAAAGGCGTTGCAGCTGCGCTTCATGCCGGTGAGTATCTGATTTCTCCCGGTATTACCTACCGACAGTTGTTGAATAAATTTGTTGAAGGGGATGTTCGCTATTACAGCGTCACTCTGGTTGAAGGTTCGACTCTGAAAGAGTTGTTGCAGGATCTTAACAGTCATCCCAGGCTGCTTTCTCCGGTAGAGCCTGCCAGTCTGTCAGCGATGCTGGGTCAGTATGTTCAGGGGGTGTCAAAGGCTGAGAACCTTGAGGGGCTTTTTTATGCGGATACCTACAGCTTTGAGGCGGGTACGTCGGTTGAATTCATCCTTAAAAGGGCGCACAAAAAGCTTCAGTCGGTTTTGACCGAAGAGTGGGGGCAGCGGGCCAAGGAGCTTCCTTATAAGACGCCTTATGAAGCATTGATCATGGCTTCCATTATTGAGAAGGAAACGGGTGTTCCATCAGAAAGGCCTGATATAGCGGGTGTTTTTGTTCGGCGTCTGGAAAAGAGAATGCGCTTACAGACAGACCCGACCGTCATATACGGTATGGGTGACCGTTATGAGGGTGGGTTAAATCGTCGTATGCTCAGGGAGCGTACCGCTTATAATACCTACGTCATTCATGGGCTGCCCCCAACACCCATCGCGGCGGTCGGACGCGAAGCGATTCGGGCGGCGCTGAATCCATCCGATGGAAAAACACTGTATTTTGTTGCTCGTGGCGATGGCACCCACCATTTTTCCAAAACACTGGCAGAGCATAACCGTGCCGTGAGAAAGTATCAGATTTCTGAACGACGGAAAGATTACCGCTCCACTGTGCAGCAATAGATTGCACAGATACTACTGCTTACTGATGAAACTGAGAGACTGATGGGTTTTTTTCTGACGATTGAAGGCTGTGAAGGTGCTGGTAAAACCACAGCTAAAGGTGTGGTTCTGCAATGGTTGAAAGCTGCTGGCCGTGAGTTTATTGAAACCCGTGAGCCAGGTGGTACTCCACTGGCTGAGGAGTTGAGAAACTTGGTGCTTTCTGAGCACGAAGAGCAAGTATCGGATACCTCGGAGTTGCTTATGGTTTTTGCGGCCCGCTGCCAGAATTTGACTCAGCGAATTGAGCCTGCGCTTGCTGAAGGGAAGGTAGTCGTCTGCGACCGGTTTACTGATGCGACCTATGCGTATCAAGGTGGAGGTCGTGGTATTGATGAACAGCGTATAGCGGTTCTTGAACAGTTGGTTCAGGGTGACAGACGGCCTGATATGACCCTGCTTCTGGATGTTGAGCCCGAGCTTGGACTTGCCAGAGCCCGCGGGCGTGCCCTGGAGCAGGGTGGCTCTCTGGATCGTATTGAGCAGGAGGCTATTGAGTTTTTTCATCGTGTGCGAAATGTCTATCTGCAAAGAGCGGAACGTTTTTCCGGGCAGTTTGTGGTGATTGACGGCAGCCAATCCATTGCTCTGGTTGAAGAGCAGATTCTTAAGGCGCTGCAGGATCGGTTGGGTAACTCGTTTGAATAGCTTTCCGGGAAAGCCGCTGCCCTGGCAGGAGGTGCAATGGAAGCCGTTGATTCAGCGATTAGAGTCAGGCCTGCTTTCCCATGCATTATTGCTTAAAGGTGTGCCTGGTATTGGCAAAGGTCTGTTTGCGAAAGCGCTTGCTGCCCGTGTGCTTTGTAATCAGGGTGGTGTCTATGCTTGTGGTCATTGTAAAAGTTGCGAGCTGGTCAAGGCGGGAACTCACCCTGATTTGCTGGAGGTTCAGCCTGAGTCGGCTGGCAAGCCGATCAAGATTGATCAGATTCGCCAGGTGAATGAATTTGCCCGTAAAACGGCGCAGCAGGGCGGTCGCAGGGTTATTGTCATTAATCCGGCTGAGGCAATGAATATCAATGCAGCCAATGCGTTATTGAAAAGCCTGGAGGAGCCGGGTGGTGGTACGCTGTTCATGCTTGCCAGTGCCCGCTCCGGTGATATGTTGCCAACGATTCGCAGTCGCTGCCAGATAGTGGCGTTTTCTGTGCCAGAGAGAGCCCAGTCAATTGCCTGGCTATCCGATCATATTGCAGACCCGTTGGTCGTGGAGCAGTTGCTTGACCTTGCTTCAGGTTCGCCGATGACTGTGAGGTCTATGTTTGATAACGGTACTCTCGCCATTCGTGGACGCTTGATTAATGCAATGCCGGAGTTGTTCAGGGGCAATCTGACCCCTGTTGAAATGGCGAAGGATTGGCATGCCGGTAACTTAACTGAGCTGTTGGCCTGGATGGGGAGCTGGCTGGATGATGCTGTAAAACTGAAACTGGCCGCCGATGAAAGCAGTATCAGAAATCGTGACCTGATTAGAATGTTGGACTATCTTGCTAAGAAGGCTGAGGCTTCCGAGCTGTTAATGATGCGAGATAAAATTATGCGCCAGCGGCAGCAGTTGCTGGAAGGCGCTAACCTGAACACTCAGATGCTTTTGGAAGGCGTGTTCAGTGATTACCTTGAACTGGTGGTGTAGGTTGATTTTCACAGGGTACCCGAGGATTCGAGCCTCCCTGTACGATAAGCAGACCTGCGATTAACAGGTTGAATCTGGAATAGAAGGAGAGGATTGTCATGGGAAAAGGAATGCAGGGGTTGATGTCTCTGACCATTCGGGACACGGCATCGCTCTATGAAGCCTATATGCCTTTTATCAGCGGTGGTGGCCTGTTTGTTCCAACCCATAAACATTATAACCTGGGTGATGATGTGTTTATCCGTCTGACGTTGATGGATGAGCCGGAAAAAATTCCTGTTCCTGGTAAGGTGATATGGATTACGCCGATGGGGGCCCAGGGTGGAAGGCAGTCAGGTATTGGTATTCAGTTCAATGATCCGACAGACGGTGTCAGGACTAAAATTGAAGCTTATATTGCGGGAACACTGGCTTCAAATCGCCCAACCAATACGATGTAATTGATTTTTTTGAAAAGAACTACGGCTTTTACTGCTTTGCGGTAAAAGCCGTATTTTGTTGAAGTGTTTTTTGGCTACAGGGCTGTGTATGTTTATTGACTCCCACTGTCATCTTGATCGCCTCGATCTCAGTGCTTACGAGGGTGATCTTGATAAGGCTGTAGAAGCAGCCAGGCAAGCTGGTGTGGAACGTATGCTCTGCATTGGTATAGATCTTGAGAATGGTCCCACAGTGGTTGAGCTGGCGTCGCGATACGACGATGTCTATGCCTCTGTCGGAGTGCATCCATTAGACTGCAAAGAGATGGTTCCGGACATCAATGTAGTGCGTTCACTGGCTGACCATAAGAAGGTTATAGCCATTGGTGAGACCGGGCTGGATTATTATTATGCGGGCAGTGAAGGGTTGCAGGCTGTTCAGAGGCAGTCGTTTATCAACCACTTACAGCTGGCTTCAGAGCTGGAGCTGCCAGTTGTTGTTCATACTCGTGATGCCAGGGAAGATACCATCGATTTTATTCGTGAGTATGGTTCTGAAGCGTCTGCGGGTGTACTGCACTGTTTTACTGAGTCTCTGGAGATGGCAAAGGCTGCCCTGGATTTGAATTACTATATTTCCATTTCGGGTATTGTTACGTTTCGAAATGCTGCTGCATTGAGAGAAGTGGTTCAGTACCTCCCCATGGATCGGTTGTTGATTGAGACTGACTCTCCGTATCTGGCGCCTGTTCCTCATAGAGGGAAGTCGAATGAGCCACGTTTTGTGGCAGATGTTGCCCGGTTTATTGCTGAGCTTAAGGAGGTTGATCTCAAGATACTCGGAGAGAAAACGACCGAAAATTTCTACCGACTCTTTTCCCGTGCTACCTGACTGGTGATTGTCAGGCTCTATTGGAGTGAAGTTGTCGTATAAATAATTGTTATATTCTCGAGTTTTTTATCTTGTTTTGAATGCATCAAGGGCGGACCTGGGCTGCTTTTTTGTATTTTCTCTCTACTGGGAAGGGGCGTGAAAAACTCTCGCGATTAAGGTGTTTTTTGGTTATTTCTAATAGATATTGGTAAAAATATCCTGCCAATCAGTATGGCATATCACTTCCAGTCTCTTTATAATTGCGCCACCATTTTCATCGGTGATGTTGCGAATTAAGGCTCAGGTACGGAAATTCCGATCATGTTTCGGCTAATTATAAAGAACATAAGTTCTCAATTACGATGCGTGTCTATCTGTTTGCCCATTAGGATCCTGCTGGTTTAAGGCGGGGTTTTTTCTGCGTCTGGATGGATTGCCAGAGTGCTTTCCGGGATAAAGACTGCGCAGCAGTAACCTTGAGAAAGGGGGTGCTTTACCAGACCCTGCTGCTTTCCCCTGATGCCGCTGGCCTCAGGGCTTTGCTTTGCGCAGTATGTTTGCTCCCCTTTCTCAAGTGTTTACATGAAAGCGTACGCAGTGCTCTCGGCCAGTTATCTGGTTGTCGGGAGTTTTGGTTTTTGTACTGGCTCTTTTTGTGAGAGAGAAAGTCAGGAAATCAGAACTTTCGTAATCGTTCGGACAATTCCGGATCACCGGAGAGACGGGTTACTCCTGACCTCAACTTGATTGATTAGGCGAAAGGTATGATCAAAATCAAACAGGGGCTGGATCTCCCGATCTCAGGATCGCCTGAACAAAGTATCACGGAAGGCAGGGCGGTGCGCTCTGTGGCCGTGATCGGCTTTGATTACGTGGGCATGAAGCCCACTATGGCGGTTGCTGTGGGAGATCGAGTTAAAAAAGGGCAACTGCTCTTTACCGACAAGAAAACACCGGGTATCCGGTACACCGCTCTGGCTGGCGGTACCGTTTCAGCCATTAACCGTGGCGAAAAACGGGTTTTTCAATCCGTTGTGATTGATGTTGATGGCCAGGAAGATGAAGAGACCTTCACTGCGTACAAACCTGAAGAACTGGCGGGTCTGACCGCTGATCAGGTTGAAGTGCTGCTGAATGAGTCTGGTCTCTGGACTGCCCTGCGCACCCGTCCGTTCAGCAAAGTGCCTGCATTGGGTTCTCGTCCTGCTTCTATCTTTGTAACGGCCATTGATACCCACCCACTGGCTGCGAATCCGGAAGTGGTGATCAAAGAGCAGGCTGAAGCATTTGAACAGGGTATCAATATCCTGGGTAAACTCAGCGGCGGCAAGATTTTCCTGTGTAAGGCACCCAGTGCCAACATTCCTGCCGGCATTGCCAATAGCGAAGAGTTTGCCGGTTCGCATCCTGCGGGTCTGCCAAGTACGCACATTCATTTCCTGGACCCGGTTTCTGCCACCAAAACGGTTTGGCAGGTGGGCTATCAGGATGTGATTGCCGTGGGTAAATTGTTCACCACTGGTAAGCTCTTCACTGACCGTGTTGTCTCTCTGGCAGGACCTCAGGTTGAAAAGCCACGTCTGGTCCGTACCCGACTGGGTGCATCCACCGATGAAATCACTGCGGGTGAACTGAAGCCTGTTACTAACCGTATCATTTCCGGTTCGGTTTTTGGTGGTCGAACAGCCAATGGAGCATTTGCTTACCTTGGCCGTTATCATAACCAGGTATCGGTTCTGGAAGAGAGCGATGAACGTCTGTTTCTTGGCTGGGTCAACCCAATGGTTGACCGCTTCTCCATTCTGCGAGTCATGACGTCTGGTCTGAGCAAAAGCCGTCTGTTCAATTTCACCACCACGACTAATGGTGGTGAGCGCGCCATGGTGCCGGTTGGTAACTACGAGCAAATGATGCCTCTGGATATTCTGGCGACACAACTGCTTCGTGCGATTATCGTTGGCGATACTGAAGCGGCCCAGAAACTGGGTGCGTTGGAGTTGGAAGAAGACGATCTGGCTTTGTGTTCATTCGTTTGTGCGGGTAAATACGAATACGGTCCCCTGCTGCGTGACAACCTGACCCGTATTGAGCTGGAGGGGTAATCAATGAAGCCATTAAGAAGACTCCTTGACTCGATGGAGCCCCATTTCGTCAAGGGCGGTAAGTACGAAAAGTTCTACGCGCTGTTTGAAGCGGCTGACACGCTGTTTTACACACCGCTGGACAAAACTCACAACACCAGTCACGTTCGTGATGCGGTTGACCTGAAGCGTATGATGGGACTGGTGTGGTTATGCACATTCCCAGCCATGTTCTTCGGTATGTGGAACGTCGGTTTCCAGGCAAATACTGCAATTGCTGGTGGCCTTGCAGCACCTTCAGACTGGCACGGCATGTTGATTGCCATGCTGGCGGGGAACGATCCGGCCAGCATCTGGGATAACCTGATTTATGGTGCGGTTTACTTCCTGCCCATTTACGCCGTGACGTTCTTCGTCGGTGGTTTCTGGGAAGTGCTGTTCGCCATGGTGCGTAAGCATGAAGTGAACGAAGGTTTCTTCGTTACCTCGATCCTGTTTGCCCTGATCGTTCCGCCATCCATTCCTCTGTGGCAGGTGGCTCTGGGTATTTCCTTCGGTGTCGTTATCGGTAAGGAAGTATTCGGTGGTACGGGTAAGAACTTCCTGAACCCTGCGCTGACTGGCCGTGCGTTCCTGTTCTTTGCCTACCCGGCACAGATCTCTGGTGACCTGGTCTGGACTGCCGTTGACGGTTTCTCCGGTGCAACCATGCTGAGCGTTGCCCAGCAGGGCGGTGTTGAAGCTCTGCAACAGTCCATCAGCTGGATGCAGGCATTCATTGGTGTGATGCAGGGCTCCATTGGTGAGACCTCCACTCTGGCTATCTTTATTGGTGGTGCAGTTCTGCTGTTCACCGGTATTGCTTCCTGGAGAATTGTTGCTGGTACTATGATCGGTATGATCGCCACAGCAACCCTGTTCAACATGATTGGTTCTGAGACCAACATGATGTTCCAGCTGCCCTGGTACTGGCATATGGTTCTGGGTGGTTTTGCCTTTGGTCTGATCTTTATGACCACTGACCCGGTATCGGCTTCCATGACCAACACCGGTCGTTGGTTCTACGGTGCTTTGATTGGTGTCATGGTCATCCTGATTCGAGTGGTAAACCCTGCGTATCCTGAAGGGATGATGCTGGCCATTCTGTTTGCCAACCTGTTTGCGCCGCTGATTGATCACTTTGTGGTTGAGGCCAATATCAAGCGTCGGGAGGCTCGGGCCTGATGGGTAACGATTCTATTAAAAAGACACTGCTGGTCACGGTAGTACTGTCACTGATCTGTTCAGTGCTGGTATCGGCGGCAGCAGTACTTCTGAAGCCGGTTCAGGATCAGAACATTAAACTGGATGTTCAGCGTAATATTCTGGCGATTTCCGGTCTGACTCAGGATGCAAAATCGCTGAGCGTTGCTGAAGTTGCTGAGCTTTACAAGCGCATTCAGCCACGTCTGGTGGATCTGAAAACTGGCAAGTTCATCGATGAGGCCAATGGTTTGACCGTTGATCAATACGATCAGCGTGTTGCCGCCAAAGACCCTAACGCTTCTGAAGCGCTGGCTGGCAGTAAGGATATTGCCGGTATCAAGCGTCAGGCTGATGTTGCTAAAGTCTACCTGGTTGAACAGGATGGCAAGATGCAGACGCTGATCCTGCCAGTTCATGGCTATGGCCTGTGGTCTACCATGTACGGTTTTCTGGCTCTGGAAAATAACCTGAACACCGTTAAAGGTTTCGGTTTCTTCGAACAGGGTGAAACACCGGGGCTGGGTGGTGAAGTGAGCAACCCGGTCTGGAAATCCAAATGGTCAGGTAAGGAGATTTACGGCGTTAACGGTCAGGTTGCTCTGCACGTGATCAAAGGCGGTGTTGATCCAACCAATCCGGGTGCCATGAATCAGATCGACGGTCTGGCCGGTGCTACACTGACAGCCAACGGCGTCAGCAACCTGATCAAGTTCTGGTTGTCCGACACCGGCTTCAAGCTGTTCCTCAATAACCTGAAAGCGGGGAATGCATAATGTCTGTAAAGACCAAAGACATCCTGCTGGAGCCGGTGGTTAAAAATAACCCCATTACCCTGCAGATTCTCGGTATTTGCTCCGCGCTGGCAGTGACCACCAGTATGCAGGTGAGTCTGGTAATGGCACTGGCGGTTATCGGGGTGACCACCTGTTCCAACTTTGCCGTTTCCCTGATTCGTAAGCAGATACCTAACAGTATTCGAATCATCTGTCAGATGACGGTTATTGCCTCGCTGGTAATCGTGGTGGATCAGATTCTCAAAGCCTACGCCTTTGACATCTCCAAGCAGCTGTCGGTATTCGTTGGCCTGATCATCACTAACTGTATCGTTATGGGGCGTGCGGAAGCCTTCGCCATGAAGAATGGTCCGGCACTGTCTGCGCTGGATGGTTTCGGTAACGGTCTGGGCTACGGTGCGGTTCTGCTGGTCGTTGCCTTCTTCCGTGAGCTGTTTGGTGCGGGCAACCTGTTTGGTGTGGAAATCCTGCAAACCGTGAACAACGGTGGCTGGTATGTTCCCAACGGTCTGATGCTGCTGGCACCGTCTGCATTCTTCCCTGATCGGTCTGCTGATCTGGGTGATTCGCAGCTGGAAGACCGACCAGGTTGAAGCGGTGGAATTCAAGATTGCACCGAACACCAAATTCAGTGAGGCGCACTAAGTCATGGAACATTTTATTTCGCTTTTTGTGAAAGCGGTGTTCGTGGAAAACATGGCGCTGGCTTTCTTCCTGGGGATGTGTACCTTCCTGGCGGTGTCCAAGCAGGTAAAAACGGCCATAGGCCTGGGTGTTGCGGTGATTGCGGTTCTGACCATCACTGTGCCCATCAACAACATCATTTACCAAAATGTGTTGAAACCTGACGCGCTGGTACCGGGTGTTGACCTGAGCTTTCTTGGTCTGATCACCTATATCGGTGTTATCGCGGCACTGGTGCAGATTCTGGAAATGTTTCTGGATAAATTTGTACCGTCACTCTACAACGCTTTGGGTGTATTCCTGCCACTGATCACTGTTAACTGTGCCATTATGGGGGCGGCGCTGTTTATGGTTCAGCGTGATTACAATTTCGGTGAATCCATTGTGTACGGTTTTGGTGCGGGCATGGGCTGGGCGCTGGCCATTGCCGCACTGGCGGGCATTCGGGAAAAGCTCAAGTACAGTGATGTACCTTCGGGACTGCGAGGCCTTGGCATTACCTTCATTACTGTTGGTTTGATGTCCCTGGGCTTCCTGTCGTTCTCTGGCGTACAGCTGTAAGGGGATTGGGACGATATGGATTCAAATATTATCTATGGCGTTGCCATGTTTACCATTATCGTACTGGCGCTGGTGTTGGTTATCCTCGCCGCCCGTTCGAGACTGGTAAGTACTGGTGATGTGACCATCGGGATCAACGAAGATCCGGAAAAAGGCGTGACTACCGCCGCCGGTGGCAAACTGCTGAATACACTGTCCGGTGCAGGTGTTTTCCTGCCATCCGCCTGTGGTGGTGGTGGTACCTGTGCACAGTGTAAGTGTAAGGTGCTCTCTGGTGGTGGCGAAATGCTGCCAACCGAGCGTTCTCACTTCACCAAGCGTGAAGAGAAAGAAGGCTGGCGTCTTTCCTGTCAGGTCGCTGTTAAGCAGGACATGGAAATTGAGGTAGAAGAAGAACTCTTCGGTGTGAAGAAGTGGGAGTGTGAAGTTGTCTCTAACGAGAACGTTGCCACCTTCATCAAAGAGTTGGTTCTGAAACTGCCTGAAGGTGAAAACGTTAACTTCCGTGCCGGTGGTTATGTTCAGCTGGAATGCCCTCCTCATACGGTTGAGTACAAAAACTTCGATATTGAAGAAGAGTATCGTGGTGACTGGGACAAGTTTAACCAGTGGCAGTACGTTTCCAAGGTGGACGAAGAGACTATTCGTGCCTACTCCATGGCCAACTACCCGGAAGAGAAGGGGCTGTTGAAGTTCAATATCCGTATTGCTTCACCACCTCCGGGTACTGACTTTGCGCCTGGTAAGATGTCTTCTTTCGTTTTCAACCTGAAGCCAGGTGACAAGATGACCGTTTACGGACCATTTGGTGAGTTCTTTGCCAAAGAGACCGGTAACGAGATGGTCTTTGTGGGTGGTGGTGCGGGTATGGCGCCAATGCGTTCGCACATCTTCGACCAGCTGAAGCGTCTTTCTTCCAAGCGTAAGATCTCTTTCTGGTACGGTGCACGTTCTCTGCGTGAAGCCTTCTATGTAGAAGAGTTCGACAAGCTGGCTGAAGAAAATGAAAACTTCACCTGGCATCTGGCGCTGTCTGATCCGCTGCCAGAAGATAACTGGACGGGTTACACCGGTTTTATCCATCAGGTTCTTTTCGATAATTACCTGAAGGATCACCCGGCACCGGAAGACTGTGAATTCTACATGTGTGGACCACCCATGATGAACGCAGCCGTTATCAAGATGCTGGAAGATCAGGGCGTTGAGCCTGAGAACATCCTGCTGGATGATTTCGGTGGATAAACCTCTGATTTAAAAGCTACTGTAGAAAGGCCGGTTCTCTCTGAAACCGGCCTTTTTATTTACGTATTTTTTTTTACGGATTTTTATAATCTCGACTTTAGAGTTATCAAAGCACAATAGTTCAACAGTTAATTCGTAATCAGCTAATAGCAACCATCTCTAATCTTCAAATACGAGACGGTTGCTATGCTCACTTCCGATCATCGAGTGATCCTCCGGGAGCTCGCTTTATATACAACGTTTATTGCAGGAGCGCTATCACCAAATGCAGTACCAACGTTCTGTGAACTGTTGTTTGGTTGCATGTTATCCGGGCAAGGTTTTGTCACACAGGCTCTGTTGTCTATTAACTTTCAGTGTGTGTGGAGCAGCTACCACCACTGGCTCTCCCAAGGTAAGTGGCGGTGGAAACACTTGGCATGTCGCCTGATTCGGCTGGTATGTTCAAAAGCACCACCGGACGAACCTATTACTTTGGATCTTGATGACTGGGTAATCGAACGCTTTTCTGATAAAGCTCCGGCTTGCCGTACCCACCATCAACACAGTAAAAAACGTAACCGTCCTACTTATATCTGGGGACAATGCTGGGTGTCTTTGGCTGTGGTATTTGAACGAACTATGGATGAAGTCTTTACTGCCATTCCCGTTATCTCATTTCCGGCACCGGCTTCTGGCAATACCAGCAAACTGAGAATCGCAGTTGCCATGCTCAAGGTGGTTCGACAAGAAGTACAGGAACGAGCTTTGCGGCTGCTTGCCGACTGCTGGTATATGAACTGGACACTGATGCAACCCGCTATAGATATGGGCTATGAGGTGATTGGTCAAATACCATCGAATCGGGCTCTGTATGCATTGCCCCCTGCGATTACTGTTAAGAAACGAGGTCGTCCAAAAAAGTACGGTACCAAAATGATAGCCGCAGAGGTGGAAAAACTGCCAGAAGACAGGGTAATAGTATGGATGTACGGCAGATTTCGTACTGTACGTTACCGCACCCTAATTTGTCGTGCCCGGTTCCTTAAGGGGCAGAAAGTTCGGGTTGTCTGGAGCCGGTTTGAGAATGACAAGGGGCTCACTGAAAACCGGATATTTATCGCTACCAACGTGGAACTTGAAGGGATAGAAGTTCTTCGTGCCTATGCCAGAAGGTGGCCGGTTGAGTCCATGTTTCATCAACTCAAACACGCTTTTGGCTGTCGCCACCTGTGGCAACAAAAGCTGAGAACACTACTGAGATGGATGCATTTGAAAATGGCAGGCTATGCGTTATTGCAGTTGTTGACCGTCTGCAAAAATCAGGCGTGTTTGAATATTTCCCGAATACCCTGGAGAGATCCGGATACAACAACCGCAGGCATGATGAGAATTGCCCTTTCAAGAATTATTCCGAGGTTCCCTATTCGTAAAGGCTGGAACCGATATAGCCAAAAATATGAGTTCAATTTTGGTGAACTGATCGATCAGACGATACCTGATAAGTCGGAAGCCGCATAAATAAAGGCTTTTAGACAAAAATTGGTAATAAAAGCGAACTTAGAAAAAGAGATCGCCAGTATTGGCTTTTTTAATTTATATAAAATCAACCAATCGTTCGTTTTATATAAAGTCTAAAGTCGAGCATAAATTGAGAAGCCACGAAAACCTCAAACACTGTTTATTTGAACAGTATTATTGATTCATATTGAGATAATGCAAATAACTTAACTGATGAATATTGAGAGGGTTAATCAAGAATGAAAGAAAAAAGTATAATATTCAGAATGTTATGTGATAAATATTCATAAGGTAATATGACTCACGTGAGTTCATAAGAAACGTTCATGGATAATATGACTTAACTGAGTTCAATATCCAATATTACTCGGTTGAGATCTAATAGCTGTTATATTTTCTAAATGAAAAAGTATTTCATCCTGTCTCTTGTCTGTGGCATCACTCCATTAGTTGTTGGTGTTGCCAGTTATCTAATGTGGTCTGTCAATCAAAATAGAGTTTTTGAAGAAATCGGTGTATATACTATTTTCTGGGGCGTCATTCTTTTTATTGCCGGGTCTGCTTTTTTATCTCGTTATGTATATCTGGCATATAAAGAAAAAAAGAAAATCACTTTGCCGGCTTTTCTTTCTGGCATAATTCTTTTCTCAAATTTTCCTGCGGCTTTTCTTATTCTACAGCTAGTATTTTCTAAAATAGGCGAGTCAACACTTATCTGTGAAAACAACAGTTCGAAAGCTGTTTCTGAGCTAATAGTTATTTCAATAGATCAAAATGAAATTTCTTTAGGGTCTATAAAGCCTAATACAACTAAGACCTTTAGATTTCGTATCAAATCTGAAGGTTCAGTCGAATATAAGGTTATTATCGATAAAGAAGTCAGCAAGGGTAGGCTTTTTGGTTATGTCACTGGCGGTATGGGTGCTAATGCAAAGCTTGTCATTCACTCAACAGGTCACATTGTAAATACCGAAATATAACAACTAGTTCGAGCGGAATAAGCCAAAGCTCGCTTCGCTCACATTGTCTTATCCGCTCAACATTGACGTTATGCCTCTAATGCAGCTTTCAATATTTCATTTATTTCTTTTTCCGGTATATGGGGGGCTTGAAAGTTAATTTTAGATAGATCTATGGCATGATTTTTCAAAATATACATCATCTTCATTAAGTCATCTTTTTTTGTGTGATAATGTCCAGAGTAAGGAATAAAAGATTTTAGGGTGCCTTCTTCTATCTTTATCAATCCTGTGCTATATGTTGGCTCTCCTCCAGTTATAGAACTGTGATGCTGTTTTTTTACAATGTAATCATATATGTAAATTTGCTTATTCTTATCTACAACTAAAATAGCGTAACCGTCACCTGCTATATGGGCTTTAGTAGATGATTTTGAAGATAAGGTGTTTATTAAAGATCCATCTAGACGAAGAAATATACCGTTCTTTATCATCGCGATATATTGGGTTTTCTCTTTTTCGGAAAAATATTTTACTGAAGGTATATCTTTTATTTTTATTACATCTCCTTTTTCTAATAAAATTTCTGTTTCTGGGTTTTTATCCATCCATGTAAATAAATCATCTTTTTCATAAGCTTTAGTTTCTAGCCAAACTTTTCTTGCACCGTCCGAACCCATACCGACTAATCCTTTCCAGTAGCGATGCTTCGGGTCTTTTGCTTCTAGCCAAACACGTTCAATAATGCCTCTAGTTTCTTGGTTTTTGTTTGGTACAATTTTCAGTAGAAAGTTGATGGCACTGCGAAACTTTTCAATTGCTCTTCCATTTGATTTCACTTCGGAGTCGATTGGTTTATTTTCAGCTGAACAAGCAGAGTGCATGTTTTTATCTATACTGTCTTTAATTCCAGTTGAAGTATTCATTTTGTTAATCTCTTTTAATAAGAATAAAATATAATTTCTGGTCAGAAGTTGACATATTAAATTAAATTAAATTACTGTTTTTGCCACTAACAATCCTGTAAGCAGGCATAAATCGGGTAAGGGCTGGTCTTTCTCCAGCCCTCCCCACACCACCCGGCATGCGGGTCCGCACCGGGCGGTTCAACGATGATGGTTTAACCTGATCCACAGGTCTTTCAAGGAAACAAGCCCAATTTTAGCGAGGTAGCTGTTGTTCAGTGCCTGTTGAACCGCATAGGTTTTGCTTAGACGGTAATACCCTTTGCTGCTGGCTGCGATCTTGGCGGCATTGACTTTATCAACACCTGACTTGACCAGTTTCTTAAAACGGGTTTTCGGTTTGCGCCATTGCTTCAAAAAGCAGCAACGGATTCGCCGACGTATCCATTGATCCAGCAGCGGGAGTGGTCGGTAATATTCCGATAATCGGAAATACCCCATCCAACCCCGGATATATTCCGCTATTTTGCGTAACCGATACTCCATAGAGACACCCCAGCGACGGCTCGTCAGCTTGAGTACCTTGTGTTTGAACCGGTCCAGACACTTCCGGGTCCACCGGATTTTCTTCCCTGTGAAGGTGAAACTCAGGAATTCGCTTTCTGTTGCTTTCACAACTTTACTTTTCCGGGAGTTAATCTTCAGCTTCAGTCTGCGTTCAATAAATTGGGTAATGCTTCGCATCACCCGCTCTCCTGCACGCTGACTTTTGACGAGAATAACGAAGTCATCACAGTATCTTGCAAAACAATGACCTCTATATTCCAGTTCCTTGTCAAGTTCATCGAGGACCACATTAGACAGTAAGGGTGATAAAGGCCCACCCTGTGGCATGCCTACCCTGGTTGGGTAGACTTTGCCCTCAATCTTGACACCGGAGCGCAGGTAGCGACCAATCAGTTTTAAAAGGCGTTTGTCGTGGACCTTACGGGAGACCCTCGACATCAAGACGTCGTGATTGACCGTATCAAAGAATTTGCTCAGATCAACGTCAACGGCGCAATGCAGCCCCCTGTTGATCAGCTGCTTAACCTGACGGACTCCGTCATGTGCTGACCGTCCCGGTCGGTAGCCAAAGCTGTTTGGAGAGAACCCCGGATCAAAGACAGGTGTCAGCACTTGCACAATGGCCTGCTGTATGACCCTGTCCATCACGGTTGGGATTCCCAGCAAACGCTCACCGCCGTCCGGCTTTTCTATAACATGCCGGCGCACGGGTGACGGCTGGTAGGTTCCGTCCAATAAGGCTTGACGCACTGAAGGCCAATGCTGTTTGGCAAAGTCGGGATAAGCTTCAATGGTGACTCCATCGATACCCGGAGCACCCTTGTTGCTTTTGACTTGTTTCCATGCGCTTGCCAGATTAGCCGGTTCAAGTACGTAACTTAGTAGATCATGGTTCAAAGCTGGTTAAAGATTCTATCGCCAAGTACAGTGTTTCGTCGGTCGGCTGCACTGCCTTGAGGGAGTCAGTCTCCTCTTTTCATCGATGTTCGGCCCTTCGCTGATGGCTTCCCGTCCGTGAATGACTTCTGTCGAACAACTACTATGGCCTCTGCTGACTTCTGCTCAATCACCAAACAGGATTACTCCTGTTGGCGCTATTGGTTGTCATCGGGTTTGCTCGAACAGGGTGATGAGTCGCTGCTCGCCGAGCCTGTTGTAACCAGTGGCTGAGAACTGGGAAAATTACCAATCGCAAAGTTGAACAGATCTCCCCGGATAATGACATGAACCTTCAGTGCACAACCGCCGCATTTACTGTGTCTCACGAACCATTGGGCTTCGCAATCTTTGGCTCACTCGCCCAGAGACTCAGCCTTATATGCGATTTCTGTCCGTCGGCTCAACACTTTTGCGCTCAGACTTCCTCCGCACAGCCCCTCGCGGGACTGCACTTGCCTTAGACTAATGGTTTCATCGGTGGGCTTATTCGGCTCCAGATCCGATGTAGGTTCTACCATAGGGGACTTTCACCCCATAAGTTCATACCCATGCCGGGCGTACCAAGTAAATCCAGGTGACGCCTACGGCGCACCTGATTTAAGCGTTAGGTGCTACACACACATCAGGTAATGTTATACTTCGGGATCATTTCATAGCACGATCATAGAAGTACGATGAAGAAATCAGAGAGTGTCCCGAAATCCATGAGGGCTAGATATGAAGAAATCATATCGATAACGGAGTCATTTTCCCAAAAAAATCTAAATGAAGAGTATGCACAAGAAATAAAATATGCTGTTGCTGCTCTATGTCGGAAACGACCGTCTCCCCTTGAAAAGGGTAAGGCGGTAACTTGGGCATGTGGTGTTACTCATGCTATAGGTGTGGTCAACTTCCTATTTGATAAGGGCCAGCCACCATATATTAGGGCTTCAGATTTATACAATGAATTTGGGGTAAGTGAGAGTACCGGGCAAGGAAAGTCAAAAATAATCCGTGATCTTCTAAAAATGTATCAATTCGATCCAAACTGGACCCTGCCTAGCAAGATATCAAGTAATCCTATGGCATGGTCAATATCTGTAAATGGTATTTTTGTTGATGCACGTTACGTATCCAGAGAAATCCAGGAAATAGCATTTGAAAAAGGCTTGATTCCTTACATACCAGACTGAGAGAATCGCACCTAATAGCTGTTATACGCAAGTGAAGTATGCACGAATATCATAAAATCAAGAATGCAGTGGTTGAGATTCTATCGCTATATAGTTTCTCGGAAGATAAAGCCGATACGGAAACGGACTATTATGGCTCAATACACTGTATTTACGCGTCGGGCGATAAACGATTTATGATAAGCTGGGACGGAGGGGAGGGCTTTGGATCAGTCGAGTATTGGGAAGGAAATAACTCATGGTCATCAATTGATCCTATCGTTCCGGAGGCCTCAGAGGAAGTATTTAATAAAGTGTTGTCGGCTTTATGTGAGTCGGTCAAACACAAGTTGTAAGCAGCGTATAACAAGGCGCAGCAACGGACCTCCGGCCGCTGTGCGCGGCGTTATATGGCTCAGAGCCAACAGTGACATTTTTAGCAATGCTGTTTATAGTAAATTTTACCTGTCATTATTCACAAAAAAAGAAGAGGAAATATGAAAAAAACAGTGACTGTCTTGCTAGGCCTTATGTTGGTTGGTTGCACAAGTAGTGGTGTGATACCAATGGGACCCGACACATATTCCATCTCGACTACAAGTGAGCTGAGTCCAGCGTATGCTAAAAAAAATGCTTTGCAGGAAGCCTCCAAGTTTTGCATAAGTAAAAACATGGAGGTTATGCCTGTACAAACGCAACAAGGAAGCCATAGAGATTCATTTGGCGATAATTTAGCAACTTTTGATTTTACCTTTCGTTGTCTCAGCAAAGGAGATAATGATTTAGGGAGACCTGAATTAAAAAACAAAACCTTGGATGTTAATGTAAAAACAGAAGAAGTGAGCTCAAGTAAGTACGATATATATGAAGAGCTAGAAAAACTATCTGATTTAAAAGAAAGAAACATTATTACTGAAGAAGAATTTGAAAAGCAAAAGCGAAAAATACTTAATATGCAGTGAGATTTTGCAAGTGTGGCAGACCGCCATATAAATCGGGTAAGAGCTGGTCTTTCTCCAGCCCTCCCCACACCACCCGG
>CBDHDM010000104.1:0-13890 GCA_965261315.1 Endozoicomonas sp.
TTTAGAAGAAACCGAAGTCGAAATATAGATTTTAGCTCCGGTTTTGAAAATGGTTGGGGTGACTCGACCGCAGGGGGGGGGCGGGTGACCGCCATTCCTACTGCGACCGTTGGGGTTTAGTTGCCTGCATCACTTTTGATCATGTTAATAACCCATCGAATTGTTTAGGAGGTTGGAGTGATATAAGCCAGTCAGCAGTCACCTCTGCATTTTGATATTCCTCATTTTGGGTAAGGCTAAACAGCAGATCTTCCTGTCGGGGCTGGCCGAATACCATACGGTAAAGAGCCAAGCCTTGTTTCAGGTGCTTGAGTTTTTCAGCCTCCTTACTAAAGGGAAGTATTGGGATGCGACGTTCTACACGGGCAGGTCCATCCTCAAATATCCAGTAGGGAATCAGGTCTGATAATCCGTCACCTTTGTCCTGCGCAGCTATGGAGAATAGCTCTTGCCACGGATCACAGGAGTTAAAAGATGCCGCCAATGTGGCCAAACCATATTTTTGTGAAATATTTTTTCTGACAGCGTGTCCCTTATACCTATGCACGCGACCTTCCCGTTGCTCAAGATCGACTGGATTAGAAGGTAAGTTCCAGTGCATCACAGCATGACACCATGTATGGAAGTCCAACCCCTCCTGTCCAATTGACGTTGAAGCGAGAATAAAGGGGCGAAATGGAGAGTTAAAAGAATCCCGGACTGTATCAGCTCGTACAAGAGGTTGCGCACTGTCATCCTGAATGTCTCCAAATCGCAGTGCAAAACGGCATCGCGTATTAAAACTTTTTGGCTCAAACCCTTTTTCTGTTGGTACTATTTCATCAATGCCAATCTGGGCTGTACGTAGAGACAGCACTGAGTGAATACTCTTTGAAATCCCAGCAACCTGATCAGACTGAGAATCTTCTTGTAAGCCCAAGGACTCTTTTAAAACATGTACGTACTCATCAAGAACGGATTGAAGGTTGCCATCAATGCAGTACTGCAGAGTCAACCGCCAATACGGCATATCTCCGGTCTGACGGAGTAGTGCAATTGATTCTGGCATATTGAAAAGAGAACGGAACCCGACAGCTATTCGTGAAGCTGAGATCAATAGCGTTTGATCCGATGCATTCAGGTCTGTTGCAATTCGCATCAGCCCGCGCAAAGCACAGGTGCCTGGTCCTCCAAGTGCAAGGTCACACAGAACATCAACTAGATCATTGGGACGAAGCCCCAACTCAATATTCCCTGCCATCATATTCTGCATCAAAGCAATATGTTCCTGTAGCCCTTTCTCGGATTTCAACTCCCAATCTTCACTGCTCAAGTTATAAACATTGTTTTGGGCATCTAGCAAAATAGGTGCAGCCCAGTACCACCTTTCATCAATACGATTACCTCCTCTTGCAGGCTGCGGCAGCTGATCGATCAGCTTTTCACAGATAAGTCTGACTTCCTGCCTCATAATTTTTGAATCTAAAGGCTTATCACCACCATGTGCCAGTGCAATTTTTAAAGGGTCAACTGCTTTTGCTAATGTTGTCGAAGGAAAAAGCCATGCAATCATAGGCATCCCTGTCGGACGCCCCTCGGCCGATACACTGAAATGAAGGAGCTGGTGGAATCTGTCGTAGAGTTTACTGTGATTAAGGGTAGTGTCGTTGACCATTCTCCGTTCTGCTTCATAGGAGCAAATTGATGCAATAGCATTTGGAACTGCGTTCCATGAGGAGAATACCAATGCTTTGGTCAAACCATCTTTGCCCTGATATAAGCCAGCAGGTTCCATATAAGGCATTGAAGGAGGCATCCAGAGTAGCTGCCACATATCTTTATCAAGAGTGTCAGAAAAGAGGGCGCGCATTCGAGGATTGGCAGGGTCCAGATGTTGGTAATTCTCAATATCTGCTTTTTTCAGATTGTATTTATCTGCAGTGAGAAGAGCCTTGTAAAGTTTGTCTGAGGGGAACTCCATTCTAGCATCAAGCTTTCTCCTGAATTCATAATGTTTAAGAAAGTTCAGCAAGTATGGGGATGACTTCCAAAACTCAATAAGATCTCTGGCCTGAATAAGGCTGGCAACTTGATCAACGGCAGCAGCATTGTTGATATCCGTAGCCTTTAATGGTGCAGATTTTTCTACTTCCCTGAGCATGGAGTTGTGATCGCGTGTTGTGGTCACCCGCTCAGTTCGGCACATAACCCTGAGTAATGCTCGTTCTAGGTTTCTCTTGTGTTGGAGAGACTCAGCTTTGGCATCACTCGTTGAGTGCAGAGCCAAGCGATGGGCTGAGAGGTATTTCTTTATTTCCTCTACTCCCTCACTCCCATCAAAGAGAAATTTCAGCGTCTCAATGAAATCCTGATAATGATTATCTTCGTCGCCTTCGTGAGCAAGAGTGTACATCTTGTAAGGTGTAGCTGAGAGTAGAAGTACCCGGGCTCCGGACTCTTTAAACAGTGTTTTTGCAAGCATTGAGGCATCGTCCTCTCCTTGTAAAAGATTTTTGAATCGCTGAAATTCATCGACCACTACAAGGGTAGGGGTGAGAGCAGAGACACAAGTAGATGCCAATTTGTTTCTGAGCTTTGCGATTAATGCATATTGCAGCTCGCGGTCTTCCTGCGAAACCCCTTTGGGGCGGTATCGTTTGAAACGGCTGCAACCCTCTTTTAGCTGTGCATAGAACTCTTTATCTGATAGAACCGCTTTAAGGAAAGCTCGTGAAATCCCTGGGTCCAGCTCGGGAGCATTGGGGGACTTGGCTCTATTTCTCCAGCTATCATGACCTGCTGTTGCCTGTAGTAAGTTCAGTAGTCCCGTGCGTAACTCAGCCCTGCGTCGATCATGTCCGAAAGGAAGGCCATGAAGCATTCGGTACACTATGGCTCGTTCATCAGCATGCCCGCCACGACTTCGGGCATGGTCAAAGGCGGTTGCTGGCGTCAGGCTAATAAAATTCACCCTGTTTTTCTGTAGTTGTTTGGCCTGTATGGGTAAATAAGTCAGCCGTGTTGCAATAGTGAAGCCGTCTTCTTCTCCTGAAACATTCAGGCGCTTAATATTCTGACTGGCAATTGAAGCATTTGAGCAGATGTAAATGACATCTATGCGATCGCTCTGGTATTGCATGTGCTCCACTGTTTTAGCAATGATGCCTTTGGCAATCATGGTTTTGCCAAGACCTACCTCGTCAGCTACCAGAAAACGACTGGTAGGATTATCACCATAGAAGCGACTGAAAACATACTCTACGGTGTTTCTTTGAAAGTCCTTCAGTCCGGATAATGCCTTTTCAGCAGAAAATGATGTATTAGGCATTTTTTCCCCCCATTGCGGACTCAAAGATTCGCCAGAGCTCAATAAAATTTTCAGGAATAACGGTGCTGCCTGAGTCCCTTGTCAGATCATCAATCAGGCTGGCTATATCGGATAAGCGCTCAGGGTGGCGGCTATAGGTGCGGGTAAGGTCTTCAAGCAATGCCAGGTTTTCACCTTTTAATAATTTGGCAAGCCACCCCTGGTTTCCAGAATCGATGCCTGAGAGGAAAGTTGCATCAGTGTCTTCCCCCAGCAGAAGCAGCAGATAGTGGAAAAACTGTTCCCTGTTACTGATAATTGTTTTCAGAATTGCAGAATCACGTTCTTCGGGGATACCGACAACCGGAATGTTAAGTACGAACCTGAGAGTGATATCTGGGATCTTGGAGTGGAGTTCAAAAGCGATTAAACCGGTTATGGAAGGAAGTGAAAATTCCCCTAAACCAGCACCCGTTTCGGAGTACTCATCCAGTATATTTAATGGTACATGCGAGGCTACAGTTATAGGCCAGGCTACAATCTTCTCTACACCCTCAAGATCTGGTATCTCTCCGGTCAGTCGCAAGAACCACAAATCAACATCAGAGCCCGGTTCACAATGAAGTAAAAGATCAGCAGAGATGAATTTTGAGCGAGCCTGCTCAAGTAACTGCTCAGCTTTAATCTTCTCCTCATCCGTTTCTAAGGCCTTCGCTTCGGAGAAATCAACTAAAAACTCCCCCATGCCATCCTGTCCAAGCAGATCCTCAATCCCACCTACATCTCTTTTTTTGCCTGTAAGCTCGACAAGAATCTCAATGTTCTTCCCATGAGTGAGAGCAGCATCGGTCGCATTAGCAGAGCCCATAATCACATGGCTGTAGTCCGTGTAATATGACGACTCAAAAAGATAGGTCTTTGCATGAAGCCCTGTTGAAAGAGGCCGTTCAATGGCAGCATCACTGCCATCTTCACTTTCTGCGTTACTATCCAGGTGCAGGCAGCGTGTAAACAGTTCTCGGGTCTCCTGTTTAAGGCTGGCTAAGGTATCAGGCCTGGATATCAGTGCATCAACATGGGATGTATGTTGTGTAAGTTTTTGCAGGGCATTATCTGAGCAGAAAGGAGAAATCACGACCATACGCTTTACTTGGGGCGGCTTCCATTGAAAGCCTTTGATACCGGGAAGATAGAATGCTATCTCGCTGTAGCCATCTGGTAGTTCCCATTCGACCCTATAGAGATCATCTGCAAATTGCCTGGCCTGTTTGATTTTTTTATCGTCTATCTGTGAGCTGGCTAAATCAGGTAACGTGTTGAAGAAGTGCGCCAAGGCCTTGTTTGTTTTGTTTTTGCGCTTGATTGGCATCCCTTCCAGTTGCAGGGAGAGGTCCCAGGACAGGTCATTGGTTAAATTCCGCGTTAACACCACCAATCGGTAAAGGATTGCGCCCGAGCCCTGCGATTTAAAACGGATTGCCCATATCTTCGGATGAAAAACACCACCGTTGGGGGCAGCTACTTCAACGATAAGATTTTCCAGGATACCCAGAACCGGATTGGGCTTGGCAACAGAGGGAACCTGAATTCTACCCTTCTGAACATAGACAGAAATCTTCTTTGAATAGCTTCGTACAGCTTTGAGTAATGCCAAAGGATCAGACTCACTCTGGCCTCCGGCATTCATCAGTGCCAGGCAAACAGGAACCTCAAGCAATAAGGATGGATCCATTGAAAAAGTGGTGGCAATGGCTTCTTCGAACACCATACCGGACGGAGGTGTGAGGGCCGCTGTATAAAGGCTACGTTTATTCGGGTTAAGCATTGTTATCCTGAGACAATCCGTTATAGAGGTCGTTAAGCAGTACTTTCACATTTGGCCAGCGGTAGACCAGCTTGTTTAGCCCGGAAGAACCACCCCATTGCTCAAGGGCTCTGCGATTTCTGAAGCGGGATTGACTCCCTTTTAATTTCATCTCACGCTGTTTGACGAGCTCAAGAGCTGCATTCAGGGAGGGTAGTTTCTTCAGCTCATATTGGCAGCTGAAGGATACCCAGGTTTCAATAAAGTATTTTGTATTGGGTGTGATTGAGTGCCCTTTATAAAGGGTCAGTTGCCAGAATCGCTGAAGATCCCAAGTCTTTATTTCAGTTAACGGTAAGGTATCAGCCCACTGGTTGAACCGATCAAGATGCTTATCTATCAGCTCGTTATTTTTGCGGAGACGAGCCAATTGGATGTTGTAGAGAATGGAAGCACCATGCATGACTTCAGAAAAAAGCCGTGCGTGTTTTAATAGCTCCTGATGAGACTGGGAGAAATTACTGGAATCCGGATGCTCCCAAGGGGCTATTACATCATCATGTCCGGTACTGTTTAGAGCCAGAAAGTTCAGCAGGCTGTCCGAGTGTGAATATTTTAAACGGTCGCGAATATATTCGGCTTCGTCCCGAGTTAGGGTAAAAGTGGCATTTTCTGGGAAATTATCTGGTGCTGAAGGTAAGGTATTATCCCATGTTTCGGTCTGAGTACGGGGTAATCTTTCGACATCATCACCCTGTTGACTGGCTTCAGCTTCTCGTGACTTGTGGTTCTTCCGCTGTTTGTAAATTTCATCAATCCGGGCATGGTACTCGCTTTGAGACCAAGGTGTACGGCGGATACCCCAGGATCCCAGGCCCGCCCAATAGACGGAACTGGGCAGGCGTTTCAATTTATGGCCAGACGTTTTACCAAATACTCCGAATTGATCATCTGAGTCAATCAGCGGTTGAACGAGATTACGTTCCAGATGATCTGCCTGAGCTGCAAACCTATACCCACTGATATACCTTTTCTCAAGGGATTGGTAAAGCCAGGGAATAAAAAGCATGTATCTCAAACGAGTTTGAATCGTGCTGGTTCCTGGGAACAGTTGGTCGGCAATACTGTCTCGAATTGCGCCAAGGCCAAGCTCATCTCGGCTCTCTTTTTCCTGAAATAAGGAAAGAATGCGAAGAGTTCGCTCTCTTGCTGCCGCATCGTGATCAATCCAAGCCAAAACAGAAGGCATATGCGATCTCTTCTTATAAATTAAAGCCCTGCTCTATAGGGCTCGTAATCCTGTCGGCCATAGTAATGGTTCGAGATTGTTAATTTCAAGGCTCCAATCTTATTGTTTCAATCCAGCGTGACTTAACGACTCAGGACAACGTTTAAGTTGGTTAGGGAAACTGCGAATAAGTCGAACTTTATCTTCGGTAACCCTGTTATTATTGGAGTCGTTTCTGTAAAAAGGGACTTATTTGCAGTTTCCATAAAGTTTGAGCTATCTAAAACTGATAGCTACAGAATATTTTTTTGGGACATATTGTTAAACTGATTAACACTGATACTACGGCGCCTAGTCAAGCACGCCGCAACATCTTCTCATACTCTGCGTCCAGATATTCGTCCACCGCATCAGCATCAATATGACCAGCGTTATACCAGGCATAAACCTCTTTTAAGGCAAGAGAACCAAACCGTGCCCAACCAATGATATTGGTCCTGAGCAGAAACTGCACCATATCACCCCCAGACCTGAGAGCAGCATCCCCGGCATCAATCAAGCAAAGTGAACCGTGGGCAATCAGTAGCATTCGTCTCAATTCAGGATTACTGGCCGATGGAATGCATTCCTTCCACGGCTTTTTATGGTAAAAGCGCTGTTTGGCTGTCCACATCAATCTCGTTAGAAGCTCTGAGATCAAAACAGGGATAGCCAGCGCAACACCGTGTCTCAGGTCATATCCTTTCTCAAAGACCTGGGTAGCAACAGTGGCAAAGGACTGCTTATGTTGAGAGAACTCACCGACATCCAGTAAAAGCAGGAGATTGTAAAAAGGGATAGGTATGCCAGCACCACGGCCAGAAGCTCCCGATGAACCGGCCATATCCGAGAATAAATGCCCCAGCCAGTTGACGAAACCGGAAAAAACTTTGGCGACAAAGTTACTGCCTTTCAACTCATGAGTAGCAGTATCAATAGTGATGATCTGGCCGTTTGAGATAAACGTCGAAGTATCTGTAAACTGGTTGAGTATTGAAAAGAACAAACCGATGAGATCTGGCGAATGCCCAAGGCTCTTCAAATGGTGGTTTTTGGGAGACAGGTTACCCACAGCTCCATCGGTACCATTTTTACCAAATGTTGTTGCCTGATCGTAATTAACTTTAAATTCGCGTTCTAAATAGCCAATAGCACTTTTTGTTGGATCGCCACCTTCTCTTGGGCCATTCCATCCTAAAGCACCAGCAAACTTTTCAACCGCAGAGTCAACAGCTCCATCGGCAATCTTTGTAAGCTTCCCTTGACCTGGCATTCCAACAAAAAACACATCGATGAGACCACCAATAACACCACAGGTACCCGCAATCAGATAATCGTACTTGTCGCACTGAGCATTCTTGATGGTGAGCTCATCTTTGATGCGTTTTTCCAGCTCAATACGCTGCAGAGGTGACAGCAGCGTTTTGAAGGGGGCTGCGCTTAAATCTACATTGTTTCTCGCGGCATACTCTTCAACAGAATGTTGATAGTCTGTCCAGCTCATACCATCACTGAAATTGAGCATGTCCAGAGTAGAGACTGGAACATACCTGGATTGGACGCAGGTGACGTCTATCGACTGAACAAGCTCCTCCAGCTCCCACGAGACGTCCAGCATTTCAGCGTCATTTGGATCAATAGCCCGAGTCTCCAACATACCATCCAGATCTGCCAACGCTTGATCCAAAGCATCGTTATTGGATTTCTGGCTTTGTAGCAAAGCTTCAAGCGCTGAATCCAGTTCACTGACTTTGCTTTCGGACTGATCCAGCTGGTGCTTCTGCACCAGCATGGCCGAAACGTGTTCGTCTCGTTTAGACATTATGAGAAGAGCCCTGTCAATTTCCCTTTGATGACATCCGCTGCCTTGAAATAACCAATCACTTCAAAGATTTTCGCCAGTTTTTCCATATCTCTGGTTGAAACATCTTCTTTCAGTGCCAGAACTTTAACAGATATGGTTTCCCCGTCTTTTTCCTTTTCAACGGTTCGTTCTTCGTAGAAAGACATAACAACAGCGTAAATTTGCTGTTTGGTGGCATCCCTGGTGAGGGATTCAAGCTTCTCACGATTGAGTTCAGCAGGGCATTTCAGCTTATAGCATTTGCTCTGGGTAGTCTCCCCTTTCTGGGTAAGAACATCACCAGCGGAGGTCAGTAACTTAATTTTTTGCAAAAGCAGCTGCACTTTTTCATCCTGCATACCATGAGCAAGAATGGCATCGTTTAGCTTGGTAGTGATGTAGTTAATATCCTTCATCAAGTAAGCGACAGTTGACTGAGTTTGCTTGATGACCTCATTCAGCATCAACTCCCTGCGCTTGGTTTTATCCAGCTCATTCGCTCCGGTCAAATGCTTGATACCTTTATAAGCACCAACACCGACCAGGACTGCGACACCAATACCTGTCGCCATGCTTGAAAACCCTAATGCACCGCCCAGACCCAGAGTAGCCAGACCAGAAGTCAGACCTGCAGCAGACATCCCTACAACAGAACCGGAAAGGTACACAGCCGCCAATGGCACACCAACGGCTCCCGCCTTAGCCCCTAACTCTTTCATGCCTCGTGTTAACGCATCATCACTAAAGTTGTCATTCAGCATTTTGAAGTCGAGCTTCAGGGCTTCAATGATTAACTCAACTTCTTGCTCACTGACATTAAAGAGATGATTGTTCTCTTTGAAGAAAGCAAAATTCTCATAGCTGCCGTTATTGACGCTCATAAAGACGCTGAACAGGTCTTTAACCAGAGAGATTTTTACTGACTTGTTGTGGCTCGGGGAGCAGTGTTCATCAATGGTTTGAATGAGCGTATCAAGGCTCTCTAATTTACCCAAGGAGGTAATATAATCGCGGAGTGTGAATCGTGACTCTGACGTGAGATCCAGACGGGTCATCAATAAAAGAATTTGTGCAAACTCATTCTCATCAACTTCTCCATCGTCAGAGTACGCCATATTCACAATGATTTTCAGGTAAGCGACCTTAAGCTCTTCTGGCATCTCAGACAGAGTAATAAGCTGATCTTCTTCCTTGAAAGAGTCGAACTGGGTCGTGATCGTGTTCAAAAACTCAGCCAGCTTTTCGAGATTGCATTCGCTGATGTTTTCAACTTTAAACGAGCCACCGTTTTTAAGCAGTATTTCGGTGAACTGTTCAACTTTCTCTTTGCCCTTGTCGTTTACCGTAACATTGCGAACATATCGAGCAGATTCCAGCGCATCAAAATTCACAACTTCTGGTGATTCAAACGCAGGCTTGTAAACCATCTTCTCGCCGGTAAAAGCAAGACCATCCTTTCCGCTGCCAAAAACAGTGCTGTCAAGCAAGGCTATGATAGAACCTACATTTTCCTGTAAGTTCATTGAAGTGGCTGCATTATTCAGCTTTTTCTCTGGTATATCTGGTGCAATATGAATCCCTTTATAGGCAATCTGTTTAACATTTTCTTTGATAAAAAAGTTAATGTCTTGCATTGTCTGTTCCTTTTACATACTCAGTAGTCAAAAGCAAAACTATGATTTCAATAGCTGATGAGTCTAGTATATGGGAGGAATATATTAGCAAATTGACGTGTAGTTTTCAGGCTATTTAATTATTAACTCAAGTTAAATTAACTAGGAGCAATGTTGACTGATAGCGGAATTTTTGGTGATGTATCAAAACTGTTGATAGTGGTTTCGGGAGATAAATTCGCCGATGATCTTATGGTGTCACAACTTCATCCCAGACCCATTTTGCCGCAACCACTCAACATGCTGGTGGTAGTCTGGAAGTACTTTATCAACCACATTCCAAAAGTCAGCATTGTGATTTCTGTGCAGACGATGAGCCAGTTCATGAACAATGATGTAATCCAGCACCGCAAGGGGGGCCATCAAACACCGCCAATGGAAGTTCAAGTCACCTTTGGTGGTACAGGATGCCCACCGGTGTTGAAGCTCCATGATGCGCACAGCACCAAAGTTAACACCCATTTTGGGGGCAAAATGAGAGAGTCTTTGAATAACTCGTTTTTGGCCTCTGGTTCGGTAAAAGTGCTTGAACACCTCCATACCGGCGTCAACCCGATCCCTGCGCAGTAGAAAGCGCCCATTCTTCAGAATAAGATCATCATCCTGATCCTCGACCAGTTGCAGGCGGTAGTTTCTGCCAAGATAGGGAAACCCTTCACCATTAACAAATTCACGGTGAACCTGAACCCGGTTCAGATCTTCCCACTCTGCCAGGTTGCGGTAAATCCAGCTGCGTTTCTGTTCAATGATCTGCTCAATTTTTTCCATGTTGTAGGGCAGCGGCGCAAGCACAGTGACAGACCCATCTCGTTCAATAAACAAGCTTGTTGTCTTGCGATCACTGCGCTTAAGGCGATACTCAATGTCCCGGTACTGGCAAAATATGGGTTTATCCTGAGAATCAGTCACCTGCATTGATACCTAAAATCTCTTTTTCCCGTCGGCGAGCCAGTGCGACAACCTCGGTGGCCAATAGCTCTCTGTGGTGTTTTAAAGCCTCAACTCTGCTGAGAATAAAGCGCTTTTTAATTTTTCCCTGAAGCTCTGCAACCAGGTCATCCCGCTCCCAGAAATCCAGGCTGCCAATATAACCGTTGAGGTCATCCATAATGACCACAACCGTCTCTTTGACTCTGTCAATATGAGCTGCCAGATCACCCTCTTTAAAAGCCAGACTGATGATCAGGTCAAAAAATGGATCTTCAACTTTGGCATCGGGTCCTCGCCCCTGCAAGATTTCATCGCGAAGGGCTTGCAACCTTAAGGCCATTTGCTCCCAGTTATGGCTGTGCTTCTTGATGATCTCATCCAGTTTGTCACTCATGCTTTTGTAGAAAACCGGATCATCATCAGCACTGACTTTACAGTGCTTGCGAATGGCGTGCTCCATTTCGCTGGCCTGGGCTTTAAGGTCAGGTTCTTTTTTTACCGACTGGATAAACTTGTCACTGAATAATTCGACAGGCTTAACCTTTGGGCTCATTCCCAGACTGATCAAATGTTCATTGACCAGTGTCCGAATCTTTTGGCCAACGCCATGAAAGTTCATGGTTTCATCTTTATAGCGTTCTCGTGCTTTCGCCTGAATATGAACAAACTGGTACATCGGAATCTTATAAGGATTGGCCAGGGCATTGGGCATGACAATGTCCATGCTCTGAAGAAACTTTTTCAGGTAGACATTGAAGCTATCCCTCTGACGGATATCTTCCAGCAGTTCAACGGCTTTTAGCTGTGCCTGATAATGCTCATCCGGAGGAAGTTTCTGATTAACCAGCCTTTCAATCGGTCGAATACCACCCTCTTCAAACAGTTGCAGTAAACGACGGTAACGGCTTTCCAGTACGGGCACTTCGCTGTCGATATTTTGCAGACCATTCAGAATATCTTCCTGATCTTCACCGGAATAGAGTGATAGCGCGGCCTTCAGGTTTGCTGTTAGACCAATATAATCGATGATGTAGCCACGGGTCTTTTCTTTACGGGTTCGGTTTACCCTGGCAATGGTTTGCAGCAAGTTATGCTCACTCAGGCGCTTATCAATGTACATAACCTGCTCTATGGGAGCGTCAAAGCCGGTGAGCAACATGTCGCATACGATGAGAAAAGCGATACCGGTTTCTGGCTTCTCATAGTCGAATGCCTTCTTAAAGCTCTCAACAGCATCAAGCTCGCGGGTTGCCTTTCTTGCGGCAACGAAGTCTGCTTTCTCATTGGTGCCATCACTGGAAATGATGACGGCCGTTTTAAGAAACTTCAGCCGTTGCAACGTTTCATTGTTTTGCTTTGATTCGGGTAGCGATGAGTGCTCCGAAATCTGAGTGTTGATGGCTTCTCTAATATAGGTCTGATAATGGATGCATGCCTGCTTGGAAGAGCAGACCACCTGTGCTTTAAAGCCAGAAGGCATGATACTGCGCACATAATGCTTCACAAGATCGCTGGCGATTTCTTCTATCCGTTTTTCGGCATCCAGAATATCTCCCTCGGCGCCATACTTTTTACGAATGGCTAGAAGCTCTTCTTCAGTTCTGTCTTTAAAAAGATTTTCAAACTTGGTATCAAAGCCTGCACGGTCATAAATGGCAGTATCAGCGGTTTTTCCTTCATAAAGGATAGGAAGTGTTGCGCCATCATCCACGGCATCCTGCAGTTTGTATTTGTCGATATAGGCATCGTCTTTACTGCTGCCAAAACGTTTCCAGGTCGGATCAGTATGGTGCTCTGCAATCAATGGCGTGCCGGTAAAAGCGATACGGGCGGCATTGGGAAAGGCATCAAAAAGGTTGTCTGAAAGGCTGGCCCTGTCTTTGCCGCTGCGCTGTGTTCGATGAGCCTCATCGATTAAAATCAACACTTGAGAACGGCTGTTGATAACGCCGAACTCTTTGAAACGAGCTACTTCAACCTGATAATTAGCAGCAACTTCAGCCACCTTATTCTCATCGTCGGCAGCTATGGCGGCACTGTGTTGTGCTGACAGTGCTTTACGTACACTGTCTGGCAGAAATGAAACATCCTCTTCCCGAAACTTATGCACCATCACCATATTCAGGTTCGATGAGTCCGATGCCAGCTTATCTCTTGCGTCCCTTGAACTGCTGATCTCGGTGATTGTTTCTCCGGTCAGGCCGGCAGTGGCTGTCAGTTGCTCTTCCAGGTCTCGACGATCGTTCACCATCAGCACTTTGTAATCTTTCAGGTTGGCCATACGGCGCAGGCGGCGAACGAGAAACACCATGGTGAGGCTTTTTCCGCTGCCCTGAGTATGCCAGATGACCCCGGAACGCTGGAGTGCTGTCTCACCGGATTCCATTCGTTCTAGAATCTTGAGCACTGCCCGGTATTGTTGATACCGGCATATGACCTTAATTCGATTGGTACCAGCATCCATAAACAGGGTGAAGCTTCGTGTTATATCCAGCAGCCGTTGAGGGTGAAGCATTCCCTGCACTAACTGTTCTTGAGGTCGATGCAACATCACTTCAGGGCTCAGGTACGGCTCAGTATCAGGATAAATAGTTTTCCAGTTAAAGTAATATTCTTCTGTGGATGTGATAGAGCCAAACTTACAGTCATCACCATAGGTGCTGATCATCAACTGATTCGTGAAAAATAGCCGGGGTTCACCTTCTCTGTTTTTAGAATTATCTGGCTCCCGCAGGTCTGCATAACGCCGCAGCTGCTCAATACCTTGGAACATCGGGTTTGTGCAATTGCTACTGAACTCTTTGCATTCGATAACAACCAGCGGGAGGCCGTTAACGAAGAGAACAATATCCGGGCGGATATGGCCTTTCGTGTGTCCGGGGGTATCAATGCGGAACTGATTGATGGCAATAAATTCGTTATTTTGCCAGTTCGTAAAATCGATGATATTGACCGGTGGATTGACCTCGCCTGTGAGCTCGTTTTTGTCGACTTTCCATTTATACAGACGCTCAAGAAATTCCTGATTCGCAGCCAGCAGCTTATCGGTTCCAAAGTCAGTAAAGTCTTCCAGGAGCTCGTCCAGCT
>CBDHDM010000105.1:0-23998 GCA_965261315.1 Endozoicomonas sp.
TCATCCAGCCATCTTCAAACGCTATTTTTCCCGGACCTTCCATGACCCAGTCTTTGACGGATTCAGCAGAGTCCATTTTGCTTTTGTACAGCAATTCCCCTTTACTGATACCGGGAACCGGGAGGTTGTCGGCCTGTACCTTCAAGGAGGCCAGGATAAGGGGCATGGAGATCAGCAGGGTGCTGGCCGCCCGGAATATCGTTTTAAACTGCTTGTTCACAATAAGTTCCTGAAGAAAGTATCTGAGCATCCTCGTTCCCACGCAGAGCGTAGGAACGAGGGAGTCTGCGTACAAAATGCTCTATTATCGCTTTAACTCAAACTCAACATTTCTTGCCTGCTCTGTAGTAATGGAGAGCAGGGTATTACCGCCCTGGTATCCCTTGATCACCACTCCATCAGGCAGAGAAGCAGGTTGCCACTGGCCTTTCAGCTCAAGTGCCAGAGTGTGAGGTTGCGAAGGGGCTTTGCGCCATGAACGGGAGTAAATGCTGACCTCTTTTTGAATACCCTGCTCATCGTACTGACTCTCATCTCTGCCTTCGTAAAGTCGGAGGTCCGGATCAACCAGAGTAACCGACAGCTTGTTCTCATCACCCTCAGTCATCAGCAGGACTGGCGTATCTACCGATGCCACAACACCGGCATTAACATGACCGGCACGGAACAGGGAATAACCGGTCATGCCCGAAGCCTGGTCTTTCACCACATGCGCCTGATTGTCCTTACGAACAATCTGGTAAGGTTTCTGGTCGGAGGTCATGCTGCTGCTGAACTGGGCTGCCTTTTCCGGTGTAGTATTCACCAGCACTGCGTATTCATAGCCCGCATTCTCAGGCGCTTTGCCGTGACTCAGCACTGCTGTCGCAAACTCGCCGTGGGTGACGTTGCTGTTCTTCTGGTGGCGTGATTCCTGTTCTTTCCGTTCAATCAGCAGTGACTGACCTTCCGGCAGGAAGTAAGCATTATTGTTGGGATCCATCAACAGGGTATTGCTGGTGGCCAGTTGCTGCCTGTCGCCTTTGCTCATCGCATTCCCGTTGACAGTAGCTGCTTTTGCGCCCGGTCTTACTGCATGCTGGAACAGGGTTGTTTCAGTGCTGTGCTGGCCATCCGTGGTTTTGATACCACTGCCCAGGGCAATAATCCGGTCATCAAAGAAGAAGACCGACTTTCTGGCATTGAAGCTGCCATCGTATTTCGGATGACCTTCAACGATGGTGGCAAAAAGTCCATTGTCGTTCATGGACAGTGAGCCATTGAAGGTCTGGGTTGATAGCAGCATTTCTTCCAGGCCGCTGAAAGTATCCACATTCAGCAGACCCGCATTCAGCTTATCCACAGGCAGCTGAACAGCAGTGGTTCCCGGCCAGCGCGCCCAGTTCCAGCCATCATGGCTGAAGGCACGGTTTTCAGGATTCTCTGGCAGGATTTCCAGAATGCCATAGTTGATGTAGCGGCCATAACGGTTGGCGTTGGAGTAGGTTTCATGGCTGACCAGGTAACGACTGAAGCCACGGGCACCGGCAACCCAGCCATCCCGGCGGTGCAGTGCAAGGCCAGCGTAGTTCATGGACCAGTTACCCACTGGTGGTTGATTGGCAGAAATGCCGTCAGCCATGAACTTATCCACAGTTGAGGCTTTTGGTGATTCTGTCAGCCTCAGCCAGGTGGCCGCCATTTCCTGATCAATGGGCTGCCTGCCACCCGGTGTACCGGACAGTGCCATATACAGGAATGGATCCGTTTCCATGGACTCCTGACCGGTTGGATGACGGCCTGCAACGGACATCAGCGTCATGCTCTGGTTGGCATAGACGGCAGTCATCAGTGTGGCGTTACGCAACAGGGCATGTGCTTCCTGACTGATGGCATAATCTGTGCCACTCAGCATATAAACGACGGGTGTTAATCCTCTCAGTCCGCCCTTGCCATAAGCAGGGTAGTGCTGGGAGTGATGGAACATGGAGCCATCTTCCTTGAAGCCGCCAGCGGTACCGGGAGAGGTGACCAGGGAAGTAGAGAGCCACTGGCTTAACTGGCTCAGCCAGCGGGCCTGTTCACTGCTGTCGCTGATCAGCAGGATGCTGGCCAGAATTCCCTGCAGCTGGGTGTTCATAACATCAATGTTAAAGCTGTCAATCTGATCCGCTGGCTCGAAGATACGGCCGGCACCGGCAAACCAGGAAAGCATCTGCTGGGTACGCTCAAGGCGGTTTCGCTCATCCAGCACATCCTGCATCAGGAAATGTGCCTGGAACAGGGGGCGCAGAGAGTAACCGAAGTGGTGGACGGTACCAAGGGAGCTGCCATAGGCAAAACCCTGGTCATCAAAATAGTCGGCCAGGTTTATGTACATGGTGGCCAGCTCTTCTCTGGCTACTTTGCCACTTTCACCCAGTGCATTGGCACCCTGCCAGGCGGAAGCGATCTCCATCATCAGTTCGCTGTACTGTTTCAGGTCTGCATTCCTGAACAGCAGTTCGCTGGCCTGGTCATCCAGCAGCCTCTTGTTGACCCCTTTGTCGAGGAAAATCTTCAGGCGGTTGCTATTGTCCAGTGGAACGCCCGTGACCTGACCATCTTCCCGCTTGATCTGATAGCGATAATAGCGGTTACGGATATCTTCCAGTTTTTTATCGGTCAATGGACGTATTTCATCCATCAGCAGTGTATTGAACCTTTCGGAGATAACCGCCCCGGTTGATTCGGCGCTGGCCGCTGTTGAGGCTTTTGCCAGTTGATCAAAACGGTACAGGCTCAACCAGTGGCTGTTAGGAGCACTGTCGGCCGCGAGGTTAACAAAAGGCAGCTGGTTATCACGGGTTGGCCAGCGAGGGTCAACGGGGATGCTTAACATCATCTGATCAATGAATAGACGACCACTGGCGAAGGTATCCGGAGCGATCAGCGTCAGACGATTCATTCGCTCAGTGGGGCTTCCCTCCATCTCCTCGAAGGGAACAATGGCATGACGCCAGCCGGTGAAGTCCAGTTTCATGTTGAACCGGGTTTTTACCTGGTCATCTTCAGAAAACTGGAACGTCAGATGGTCATTAACCGGTGTTTCGCTGTAGATCCAGACCAGGAAGGAGTGCCGTGACTGATCGGAGCCGTTGGGTTTGAAATGTTTAAAACCAACCGGTTGCTCAAAGGTTAACTGACTGCCACGGTTAAAATCCCATTGCAGGGAGTGTGCGCCATCCCGGTAATGCTTTGGGGAAAGCTCAATGGTGGAGTCATGGTCTGTTGAGATGGACCCGGGCAATCCATTCTCAAAAAAATACATGGTACCGCCTGGTTGCAGGTCAGAGGTGCCGGATTCCTGCTGGGGCAGCAGGGAGCAGCCGGTGATGGCCAGCGTTGAGGCAATGGCCAGCGTCAGCTTTTGTGACTTTTTCAATGATGCTTTAAATGAAGAGTTCATGGTTTAAATACGACAATATGTGTTTATATCTGGAGTCTTCTTGTTCCTGAAGAGTAAAGGGTGTTGCAAAACCCGGAAAGACGGTCTTGACGTAGGTCGGTTCGCATGCGAGCCGACTCGTGGCCTCACCGCCATCCCCCCATGAAGTCCAGAAACAATGGTGCATGGCGGTTGGTTCGGGTGTCGGCTCTTAAGAGCCGACCTACACGGATAGATCCTCTTTCGGGTTTCACGACAGCATCAGACTTCCAGACCCAGATCCTTCACCATTTTGGCTTTGTTAATGGCTTCCCGCTGTTTGTTGATCACATCCATGGCACTGCCTCCGGTATGGTGGTGGAAGCCCCGCTCATGACTGCGCCAACGGGCATCCACTTCCAGAGGCTGTTCATAAAAGTTATCGCGGGTTTCCGTCACATACGCTTTGAATCGGCTGCGCATATCCTCCAGCACATCACGATAGGCCGGGTCATTCACCAGGCTGTACATCTCACCGGGGTCTTTCTTCATGTCGAACAGCTGTTCATCATTATTCTCCCGATAAACGGTGTACTTGAAATCATTCGTAAGCAGCATTCGAGCTGGCATACTGGTGGTTTCGTTTCGTTCACTGAGCCACTGACTGACGACTTCCTTACGCCAGTTTTCAGGCTGTTCGCCACGGATAAATGGCATCAGGCTACGGCCGTAAATGCCTTCCGGAGCAGGGAGACCCGCATAGTCACAGAGAGTTGGTACCAGGTCGCAAAGCGATGCCAGGGCGTCAACAGACTGGCCAACGGGAATGCCAGGACCGGCCAGAACAAAAGGAACGTTAATGGTTTCCTGGTAGAAGAAGGCATGCTTGGTGACCAGTCGGTGACTGGCCATGGAGTCACCATGATCACTGAAGAATACCACCAGGGTGTTGTCAGCTTTGCCAGATTTTTCCAGGGCTTTCATTACCTGACCGATACAGGTATCTCCCATACCTGCGTAGTGATAGTAGGCTTTCAGATATTGCTGGAAATTTTTCTCGTTCCACTGGGAAGCCTGCTTTACCCGGAAATGGTTACAGCATTGATAAGCAATACCCGCGGGTAGACTGTCCCAGTCTTCAACTTCAAAGTTGTCGGGCAGTTCTGGTAATTCACCAATACCGGGAATATCACCGTGAGGGCCTTCAAAATTACCGACCCAGCCGCAGATGTTGTGAGGGTTGTTAAACTCAACAGCCAGCAGAAATGGCTCGTCTCCCGGCTCCTGGAAGAACTCCAGCGCTTTTTTCAGGGTGAAAATATCTTCTCTTGAATCGTAATCTACCGGAAATGCTTCCGGTGCATTCAGCTCCATCTGGGTTTCCGGTGTGGCGTCAAACCCTCTGAGACCACCAAACGCATGTCGTTTACCGTAATGGACGCAGTTATAACCGTTCTTGCTGAAAATATCACCCAGTGTCGTCAGCTCTACCGGGATGTCATTACTGTCATTTCCGGTCACACCGGTGACCTGGGGCAGATGGCCGGTCCACATACAGGCACGGGCAGGAGAGCAGAGTGGGTAAGGGGTTTGCATCTGTTCGAAGCGGGTACCCGCATGAACAATTTTATCGATGTGATCGGTTGGGGCAATGGGGTTGCCGTAGGCACCCACCGCTTTTTTAGCCAGCTGATCAGAGGTAATGATCAGAATGTTGGTTTTATTGGAGATCGGTTTTACGGGCTGCTGTGAGCCACAGCCAGTGAGAGCCACCGCTGCACCGCTGGCGGCCAGCCCTTTTAGAAAATGTCTGCGTGAAACCTGTGCTTTGCTCATCGGTGTCTCGTCCTGCCTGTGCCAGTCAATACTGATGCTGAATTCTATGCTGATTTGTAATGGGTGAAATTGATTCAGGTTAAAAGTGTAACTATTCTTTTGACAAAATCTTACGTATTGCTTTCATTTTTTGTTTTATTGGGGGATCGAAAAAGCCCCTGACCAGAAGTCAGGGGCTTGTTTTTGATGAGAGTAAAACGTTAGAACGCGTAATTCAGGCGTGCCTGGATCTGGCTGTCATTGGCATCGTCTTCTATATCATGCTGCACAGCAAGGCCGAGGCTCAAAGTTCCGTTGCTGGTGTAGTCGATACCTGCGCGGAAGTTAAAGCGGGTTTCAGAAGAGCCGTTAGCGGTGGTGATTGTGCCATCAATCTCGGGACGTTCTACGATGTAACCCGAAATGCTCTGGTTATCTGCATTAAAGTCATACCAGCCCATGGCTGACATGCTCGGCGTCAGAATACCATTGCCAATCTCAAAGGTACTGCTCAGGTTCATGCCGGCACCCAGCTTGGCCTGGCTGACGGTCTGCTTTTCATAAGCCAATGAGGCAACAGAGCCGGATTCTTCATAGTTTTCAACTTCGACCCGATTAAACTCTGCAGCGATCAGCGGTTGCATTAATACGTTACTCACTGCCAGATCCATACCTGCGGTGAGCCTTGCTCCGTAGTGGAAAGAGCTGAATTCGGCTGCGGCGCGGGAGTCAGTAACACCGGGTACACCTTCGCCAATGGTACGATAGCTGTCGAAGTAGTTAATACCCGCATTCACAGCACCGGTGACGAAGAATTGATCGTGATTCCACAGGCTGTAGGCGGACAGCTGATAGGAGTCAACATCGTAATTGCTGTCATACAGAATCGTATCAATTTCCTGATTGTTCTGGCTGAACGCCATACCACCTATCAGGTTGTCAGACAGTTGGCCATCAATACCAAAGCTGAATCCCATGCCACTGGCTTTGTACCCATCAATACGCCCTTTGACGTCTTTTTCACCGTCGTTACCATAAACTTCCATCCACAGCCCACTGTTGGATGAGTTTACTGCATGGAACTGGTCGGCACGCAGACTGTTGGTTCGGTTGCTGATGATATCGAACTGTTTGTTCTGAACGCGCTGGGCAGCGTGAAGTTTGGCGCCACTGCGATCCGGTGTCAGTTCGCCAGAAAGGTTGGCTGCAGCGGCGCCTGCCCCACCGTTTGTAAGCAGCGAGGTCAGTTCGCTCAGGAAGTCTGCTCTTGGGCCGGTAAAGGTGATGCTGGTTTCAGTGACTTCGATGTTTTCACTGTTTTCAACGATGCCTGCAAAAGCACCCAGCATGGCCTGCTCAGTGATATCGGCGCCATTTTCTGCTGCTGCAGAGACGAGTTCGGCACCGTCGAAGTCCTCGTTATAGGTGATAACGACCTTAATTGTGTCGTCTGTTCCAGTTCCTACCACTTCAACGTTCGTTAACCAGGTGCCGGTAACCATATCATTCTCGAAACCGGTAATTTTGTCGGCAGTGATTAGGGTGTGTTCTCCAGCGACGGTTTCAATATCACCGGTTACCAGCACTTTATTATTACCCAGGAAGTTGACATCACCATTTACATCAAGAACAGAGGTGTCAGATCCCAAGGTGTCGCCAAGTTCCATTTCCAGGGTAGCATCTTTGCTGATTTCGAAACGGCCATTGTCTTGTGTTAGTGGATTTCCACCATCATCAAGTAGTTCACCAAAATCAACCAAGTCAAATGTGATGGTTTGATCTTGAGCCTTAAGCAACATATGGCCCTTTGAAAACAGTTTAACTTCAGCGACATTGGCGATCAGATTACCATCGAAGATGGCTTTGTCATCCTCTACGCCATAAAATCCTACATAACTGTTAATGCGGGGGGCAATTAAAAGTGTTCCCGGTAGCTGTCATCCTGTACAGGGATTGTACAGGATCTATCTCACAGGGAGGTGAATGCCCGGCAAGATGGCTATCCCTGCCGGATGGATTGTGTACAATCCCTGTACACAATGACAGCGGTGTAACACGTTTAATTGCACCCGTCGAAGGGTGCTTGGCACGATCTATCATGGCTCAGAGTTTACGCCCTTCGACAGGCTCAGGACGAACGGAGTTTTGGGGTTCCAAAACGTACAAAACATTCAGGGACTATTTCTGAAAGCCCGGTAATAAGGCTGCCCCCTCGCTCCGTTAGAACGCACTCAGGAAAAAGCGTGAAAACGGGGGAATACCGCTTTATTCGGAAGACTTATCCTCACAAATGATAGTACCCGTTAATCGCCAGTACACTGGCAATGGTCACAATCAAGCCACCGAAGGTTATCCAGTATTGGCGGTGCATGGTGCCTACTTCTGAGCGTACATCGGTTATCTCTTTTCTGATCTCTGAAAAGCCTTTGATCATTTCCGTTTTCAGTTCCTGACACTCCCCGCCCTATCGGGCGAGGGTTCTTAGATCGCTCCAAGAACCTTCCTGCTTCTACACGCTTTCCCTGGATAGCGGTTATTAAGCCGCTATCCCCGTTCCAGTCGCTCCACAGGCTAACCCCGCCAGTCCGGCGGTTCTTATATTCTTTGCTGCGTTAATGTCTCTGTCGTGGTGGGTTTTGCATTCAGGGCAGTCCCATTCACGGATAGACAACGGCAGACTTTCATGGACAAACCCACAGCAAGAGCACCGCTTTGAACTGGGAAAGAATCGGTCTATCTCAGCTACGGTACGATCAGCCCATTCAGCCTTGTACTTTAACTGCCGGACAAACTCTCCCCAGTTGGCATCAGCGATGTGCTTCGCCAGCTTTGGATTTTTGATCATACCCTTCACGTTCAACGATTCAACGCACACAACTTGGTTTTCGTTAATGAGTGTACGGGATGCCTTGTGAGTAGCATCCATCCGGCAGTCGGCAATTTTGGCGTGAAGACGGGCAACCTTGAGCCTTGCTTTAGCTCTGTTGTTGCTGCCTTTTTGCTTGTTAGCCAGTTTACGCTGAAGGTAGGCCAGCTTTTGCTCATAGCGTCGAGTATGACGGGGGTTGCCGGATTTTTTACCGTCCGATGTGATGAACAGATCGGTTAAACCTAAATCAATGCCTACGGTCTTGTTGCTGATAGGCATTGGTTTAGCTTCAAATTCACAAAGCATGGAGACAAAGTACCGGCCTGCCCGATCCTTGCTGATGGTGATACTGGAAGGTTCAGAAGGAAGCTCTCGACTCCAGCGTATATTCAGGGATTCTTTGCTTTTAGCAATGAACAATTGGCCGTTCTTCACGCTGAATGCAGCCTTGGTCAGTCGGATACTCTGTTTGGAGTGCTTTTTCTTGAACTTCGGGTATTTAGCCCTGCCAGCCCAGAAGTTCTTGAAGGCTTCCTGCTGATCCCTGAGTGTTTGTTGCAGGATGACACTGGATACATCAGCCAGAAATGGGAACTCTGTCTTGAGCGACACAAGACGCTTTTCTGCCTCGGAATGGGAGATAGATTTCCCATCTTTGTAGTAGGCATCAGTACGGAAACGGAGGGTGTTGTTATAGACAAAACGGGCGCAACCAAACGACTGAGCTAAAAGTATTTCCTGCTCAGGTGTTGGGTAGAATCGTTCTTTGTAGGCACGTTTTGTTTTCATGCCGAGAATGTTACAAAAATACCAAACCCCTGTAAATATCAATTGTTTCCGGTTCTGCAAGCCTTTATGCCCTCGGGTGCTCTACGGGCTTGTTGCTTATATCACCGCCCGATTGGGCGATGCTTTACGCAAGATTTGGTAATAACGACTATCAGTCCGGGTTTGAAGTTCATGATAACGATCATTGGTTTGTGATTGCAGCTCATAATAGCGCTGATCGGTTCTGGCTTGCAGCTCGGCGTTGTGCTCATCGGTTCGAGCCTGAACCTGAAGTATTGCCTCCTGCATAATCAGCACATCTTTTTTGCTGGCATTATAGTCCGGGTCAAGCGATGCACTGACCTTGCAGGCCAGATCGTCATCAATGCCTATTCTTTTTAATTGATGAAACAGGTTGTCTGCCATGGTCCCTCCTGATAAAAGCGGTGTTCAGTATAGCAGTCGTCGGGCGGTTATCAGGCGGGACAGAAAATTGCAGTCTCAATCAGTGGATACTGCCCCTGAATCTCAAAGGATAAGCTCCCCCTTCGTCTGGCCTGCCCAGCAGGCTTAAGCCATTTTTCATGGCATCAGGCAAAGACGCATCCGGTGTCATTTTCCCGGTAAAGGTGTAACGGCCGTTCATGCCAATTTGAAAATCACCATAGCTGCTTGCAATGGTTGATTTTTGCTTCACCCTGGCGATCAGATTGCGGTTCTGACAGCTTAATTCTGCGGTTGAATTCCCGAGATCGAACTGGCCAATGGGTGAGGCTAACCCACTGTTTGTGAGTTCTGCATTGCCATGAATATTCAAACATCCTTTGTCGTTTATTGTCAGTTCATCCAGGTCCAGGAAAACACGGCCTTTAACCTCACCGGGAATCTGACCATGGTCAGCAGCGCCTGTTGCAGCAAGCAGCCACTGTGCGGTGGTATCCAGTTCGATATTGTTCAGTGTCAGCGTCTGCCGGTTAATTACAACCGATCCCCGGGCTTCAACGGGTGATGCAGCATTTCCCAGCGATACAGAGGCCTGAACTTCACCTTTCAGTAGAGAAGCCGGTTCAATCTGCCATCGGACAGATGGCAGTGTCAGTGCTTTTTGTGACACCGTCAGCGTGACATTTTCAGCGGCTCCGGACCAAGGCGTACCAGTTATTCCAGATATTGTTACGGGCAGCTGTCCTGTTGGCAGGTATTGCCACACCTTTTCTGCCGGTATATTGGCGATCAGAAAGCCGCTGTAGCTGACCAGACCGACCGTCGTAAGCAGTATGGCCTTACCGATTTTCCCTTGTTTCATAGGCTGATCAGCTCCGTTCCAGTTGCAGGCGGCGTATTTCAACAAAACCACTGGTATCTGTGGATTCAAGCTGAATATTGTTAACCAGAATCTGATGCTGTTGCTCCAGTGCGGTCAGCCAGCTCATCAGTGTGTCAAAGCGGGTATTGGCCAGATCAATATCCAGAGTCTCCCCCCGGCCATTTACCCGCTGATGGCTCTCTACCCGCTGATGGCTCTCTACCCGCTGGATCACCAGCTGATATCTGCCTGCCAGTTCGTGGACCGTCTGATCCATGGGCATATTGCCAACAGGGCGTGCAGTGGCACCTGAAGCTCTCAAGCTGAGGATCTGCTCAGCCTGCTGTTGTACCTGCGTGAGCTGTGCAAGGCTGGCAGCCACTTTCTTCTCTGCCTGGGCCTGTTGATCAGCAAGCGGTGAAATAAGACCCTGCCAGATCAGCCAGATAAACAGTGTGACCAGTGCCGCAGCGGTGAGCCACTGTTCCCGCTGGGAGAGTTGCTGCCAACGGGCGATCATACTTTGCAGGAAGGGTTTTGCACTATCAATGGTATTGGTAAGAATACTCATCAGGACATACCTCCTGAAATGACCAGCATGCCGGTCACTTTATCACCTGTGCGTTCAAGTGCTTCTATGGCAATGGTCAGCGCTTGCTCACTGCCCCGGTTAAGGTCTTTTTCAAATTGTTCCCTGAAGCGCGTGAAAAGCTCAAAGTCACTGGCCTGGGCCTGAATACGAATGCTCTGTCGTGCGCCATCCCGATCGTTTACAGAGAAAGTCATTGAGCTGGCTTTCAGCTCGGGGAAGCTATTAAGCACCGGGGTAATCCGGGCCAGCATGCTCAGCATACTCTGTGATGTTTTTTCCGGCTGTTGCAGTGCTGCCAGTTTTTGTCGCATCTGGGATTGCAGCCTGACAATCCGTTCGCCAGGAAAGAGCTGCTGGTAAATACTATTGGCCTGTTGCTGGTATGTTGCTGCCGTCTGTTCCAATTGATGGGTATCCAGCACTGAGTTTACGGTGACCATGATAAGCAGCAGGCAGGCCATCAGTGCGGTCGACCACCAGGGAAGCAGTCGCTGACGCCAGGGGGAGGCGGGTTGCCACTGTCCCTGCAAAAGATTGAACTGCGTTTTGCAGGCTTCTGTTGCCAGTAACGCGATGGGGGAGGAACGGTATGAAGGCGATTCTGGCCTTGAAATGGTCAGTTCAGGTTGCTCTTTTGTGATGCCTTCTAAAAGCAAAGGCTGCCATTGTGAGTCACAGGCAGCGATTTTCCATTGGCCAAAACGGGAAAGGGTCAGTCCATCAATATCCAGTAAACAACACTGGTTATCTTGTACTGGCAGCATCAGCGCATCAGGAACCCAGCGCTTTGAGCTGGCACCGGCCTGTATCAGCCAATGTTGCCATAATGCCATATTCGGCTTACTGGCAACGGCCAGATGGGCCTGATGGTTTTCATGGTGAAGAACGGCAAAATGCAGGTTTTCAACATCATCACTTAACTCTTCTTCCAGGCGCCAGGGAAGGGACTGACGAATAGTGGGTGTGATGCGCCCCTGTACATCCAGACTGTGCAGGGTAACTCTTGCAGAAGGGATCAGTACAATTGCTGACATTTCTGAGAGTGGCTGATCGGCCAAACCTTTTTCATTGACGCTTTCTGTACTCGGAGCTGAGCTCAAAGCCGTGCTGCCAAAGCTGTCGATAAAGGCTGGCACCGAAGGCCAGGAGCCGCTGTCCATAAAATCGATCGCTTTATCGTCCGTTTTTTTTAAAGAGCAGACCAGCCAGTACACGGGTTGTTCCGGTAGCTCTGGTAGCCTCAATAACAGATGAGGATTCATTATACGCCTCCAAATTTACGGCGAATGACCGTCAGCTGGTTTTTTTGGGAGCGAGCCAGAAGACTGGTTAATCTGACTTCGCTTTCGCCGTAATGGGCTGTTGCATGCATTTCAAAAAAATAACTGACAATGGCTAAATGTTTGACAGCCCCTGTACTGCTGAAATTGGCCAGTAAGGGTTGGCTGGTAAAGTCTGCAATGTCATCCCAGCCTTCGCGGGGCCTGTTTTCAAGGATGGTTCGTGCGTGGTCAACGGGCAGCTGATCGATATATAAAGCGGCTAACAGTTCTGGTTGATCCACCCGAATGGTATTGACATTAATGGCCAGCTCAGAAACGGGAAGGGCGCAGAGATAAGGCATTATCCTGTTTGCTACGGCCTGTGACACCCCGGCCACAGCACGCCATTCACTGATATCACGCATGAGTGTTTTACCACTCAGATAGGGCAGGGGGCGGGCAAGATAATCCATATCGGTTGCACCCTGGTTTGTATCGGCGCTGCTGACCCAGTTGCGGGTAGCGTGGGTGATCTGCTCAGACTCCCAGGGTGGGATATCAAGATATTGCAAGAGTGCAGAAAATACCTGACCTTCTGGTGTGTTCTTTAAAGCGCCACTGTCGTTTGTGGAAGGTTTGGACAGCGCATTGATATTAAAGCAGGACTGGGCATCATTCAGTTGGCCGGAAATCTGGCCACCTTCTACCGGCAGTACAACATTAGCCGTTGCCCAGTACTGCCCAAGGTGAGTGCTATCCGGATCATCCTTGAAGTTCTGTTTCAGGGTCTTTATCGCCAGGCTTTCACCGGAAAAGGCGTACCATCGTGCCTGATCCCGTTGCTGCATGGACTGGGTTCTGGTCAACTGGGTACGGAAGGAGAGTGTCAGTTCATTGGCCAGTAAAACCAGCAGAGTCAGCATCAGCAAGACACTCAGCAGTGCAATGCCCTGTTGGCGATCAGTTGTGGAGCGTATACCGGCCCTTTGTGGTGAGTGATTATTGAGCCTGATCATGACGCAGACTGCCATGGCGAAGGCAGTATATAGCGCCGCTCTATACGTCCAAGATCGTTCATATCAAACTCAATGGTGATCCCTTCTGGTAGAGAGCCTTCAGCGAGTGGAGAGCCATCAGCAGGTAAAGAGCCTTCCGCGGGTGAAGAGCTTGCAGCCGGTAAAGACTCCAGCCATTGACCATTGATGTAAAAGCTGAATTTCAGTGAATTAATATCGGTTAATAAGGTTTGGGTTACGGGTTCTACATTGATGGATGCAGGGTCCAGTACATGATGATACTGGCGCTCCAGACGGTTATCCCGGAGCCGGTAAAAGACACGCTGAAGCTCCGGCCTGGGCAGGCGGTAATCCGGGTTATGCCAGCCATGGCGAACCAGGGCCAGTGCTTCATCGTCACTGTCCAGCATCTGCGAGTCGCTGAACAGGCTTTGCTCTGTGATACTGCCATCCACCCGGGTTCCCCGGTCGGCAATCTGTTGGAGGTCCTGGTCAATCAGCAGCAGCGTGTATTGCAATTGTCGCAGGCGTTCGTTTTTAGCCAGAACAACATCGTGGGCCGTCATCACACCCTGGAAAATCTGCCAGGCACTGAGGCTGATGATGCTGAAAATGGCGATGGCCGCGAGCATTTCCAGCAGGGTAAAGCCTTTCTGGCTGGTACCGCTATTTCGCCATGAAATCGATATGTCATGGTGCATGGCGGTTGGTTCGGGTGTCGGCTCGCATGCGAACCGACCTACGCGGAGAGATTCGCTTTTGGGTTTCGTAATGACCTCTCCATTGTGGTGGGAGCGGTGGTGGGAGCGATGAGAGTTAGGCATTTGTCGTGTATGTATCATCCCTGTCTGACCATATAACTTCTCAGTGTTGCCAGAGCAGGGCTTTTCTCATCCTCTTCCAGCCGCACTTCGACATCAATTGCCCGGAAATCGTCATCAGCCGTTTTGATACTGCGAAAACGGGCAAACCATTGCTGTCCAGCCAGTTCATGGTCTGCCCGCTGCCAGTTGAGCGTCGGCCACTGCTTTTTCAGGTGAATTTCTGTCATCTGATTATCAGCCACCAGTCGTGCCAGGGTGCGTTGTTCCAGTATCGGGGTGTTACGGACACTCTCGCCACTCATGGACAGTACCGACATGCCGGCAATGGCGAGCAGCGCAAGGGCCAGCAATACTTCCAGTAAGGTAAAACCCCGGGCTGCAGAGACTCTGGAAGGCATCATCTGTTGACGCCTTCTGCCAGAGTGATGGTTCCATGCTCTTCTATGTTGATTGACAGGGTATGTTCCGGGTTATCAGCGGAAAAGAGCCTTAACTCTGCGGGTGAAATCTCTCCGGAGGACCAGAAGAACAGGTCTGGTTCAGCTTCATGTTCAGGGACTGACGAAGAGTCTTTATCAGAAGCGTCAACGATAAAACTTTTATCCCGTTCCAACTCCAGGGTGTCTCGCCATATGGACTCCCCCGGCAAAATGGCAAGGTCCAGGGCATCACTCAACTCTACCGGTGAGAGGATTCTGTCTCCACTGACTGGCTGCCATTTACCCTGCTTATAAACCAGAAATTGATAACCGTCGGCTGTCTGCTGCAGACCCATATCCATGCCATGGAGCAGTGCTTTTTCCTGTGAGGTTTGAGTCAGCATGATCAGCCGGCGGGCTTCCTTCTGCATCAGTGCACCACTGTCGTCAGGCATCAGTGATGGAAGAATGGCCGATGTAACCAGCCCCAGAAGTACCATGACCAGCATGATTTCCAGCAGGGTAAACCCTCTCACGTGATTAGCTATCCAGGTTCCAGTTGCCGGTATCATCATCGGTACCTGGCTGACCATCCGGGCCGGCTGAAAAGATATCGATGGGGCCATTTTCGCCAGGGCTGAGCATCAGGTACTCATTACCCCATGGATCTTGAGGCAGACGACGAATGTAGCCATTATCCCGGTAGGCTCGTGGCTCCGGACTGCCAGAGGGTTTGCTGACCAGTGCTTCCAGCCCCTGCTGGGTGGATGGATAGACGTTGTTTTCCAGCTTGTACATATCCAGGGCGTTTTCCAGGGCAACAATATCGCTCACTGCTTTTTGCAGATCCGCCTTGTCCTTATTACCGATAATGTTGGGAGCGACCATACTGGCAAGCACGCCAAGGATAACAATCACCACCATGATTTCCAGCAGGGTAAAACCTGACTGCTTCTGTCTTCTGTTTATGAGCTTCATTGAGGTTTCCTAACGATCTAATCCTGTTTTTTTACCACAGAGGTTTTTCCAAGGTGTTCTCTGTGCCCTCTGTGTCTCTGTGGTGAAAAATAAAATCAACCACCCACCAGTGAGTTCAAATCGAGCATGGGTGTCAAAATGGCCATGACGATAAACAGCACGACACCCGCCATGGTAACAATCAGTAATGGCCCGAAAATACCCAGTGCGATATTCACCTGAGATTCAAACTGTTGATCCTGGTTGTCAGCAGCTCTGCCCAGCATGCCCGTCAGCTCTCCGGACTTCTCACCGCTGGCAATGATGTAAAGCATCATGGGAGAGAAAAGTTCAGTCTGCTCCAGAGACTGCCAGAGCGATGTGCCTTCTCTGACACGTTCAGCCGCTTTTAATAATGATGCCTGCATATGCTGATTCATCAGCACCTTTGAGGCGATGCCCATGCCTTCCAGCAACGGTACGGTGCTGCTGGTCAGAATGCTCAGTGTTCTGGCAAAGCGGGCGCAGTCGACACCGCTGAGAACACTGCCAATAACCGGTAGTTTAAGCAGCCAGCGGTCATGAATCAGCCGGCAGGCTCGGCTCCGTTTCAGTACCTGTTGACGGATGACCAGAGCCACAAGCAGTGCAATGACAACCGATGCTCCATAAGCCCGGACAAAATCACTGATACTGATCAGGGCCAGGGTCATGCCTGGCAGCTGCTGGCCCATATGGGCAAACTGTTCGACGACGGTGGGTACGACGGTGGTCAATAACGCAGCGACAACACCCATGGCAACCAGCGTCAGAATAGCGGGATAGATCATGGCCTGAATCAGCTGTCCCTTGATCTTCTGCCGATGTTCTGTGAAGTCTGCAAGCCTTTCCAGTACGCCATCCAGGTGACCGGATTTCTCACCGGCAGCGACCATTGCGCGATACAGGCGGTCAAAGGTTTTTGGATAACAGGCCAGGCTCTCTGCCAGCGATTGACCCTCAAGAATTTTTGACCGGATGGTCGTGACCATTGATTTCAGATGGGGTTTGCGCAGCTGTCGCACCAGTGCCTGAAGGCATTCTTCCAGAGGGATGCCTGCAGCTACCAGCGTGGCCAGTTGACGGGTCAGCAGAGCGACTTCTGCATCGGTGGCCTGCTTTTGCAAAAATGAGCGAAAAAGGCTGAATCCGCTGGATGAGGAACCTCTATGTTGCCGGGTATCAGCAACCTCTTTACTGGATGATTCACTGACACTGATCGCGTTCAGGCCGGAAACCCGAAGTTTCTGCCGAACCTGTCGGGGTGAGTCAGCCTCTATTACCCCTTTACTTTTTTTCCCTTTTGCATCCAGGGCTTCATAAGCAAATACGCTCATCGTTTTCTATTCCCTGGTAACACGCATCACCTCTTCAAGCGTGGTGATGCCGGTTAGAATTTTTTTGAAACCATCGGTCTGAATACTATTTGACGATTGACGTATTTCCTGTTCGATGGACTGTTCACCAGCCCCGTCGTGAATAAGCCTGCGAACCGGATCATTCACCAGAAACAGTTCATGAATGCCGGTTCGACCGCGATAGCCAGTATGATGACACTCTTCACAACCGGTTGAGTGCCATAACCGATGCCCTGGGGAAAGTCCCATCAGGCTGATCTCAAGCTCTGTCGCAGGACGCGTCTGGCGGCAGTCCGGACAGAGTGTTCTTACCAGACGCTGAGCCAGCACGCCCAGCAGGCTGGAGGCTAAAAGAAACGGCTCAACGCCCATATCCCGTAGTCGTGTGACGGCACCAACCGCGGTATTGGTGTGCAGTGTACTGAGCACCAGGTGGCCGGTCAGCGATGCCTGAACCGCGATTTCAGCGGTTTCCAGATCACGGATCTCGCCAATCATCACGACATCCGGGTCCTGTCGTAGAATAGCGCGCAGCCCCCGGGCAAAGGTCATATCCACTTTAGGATTAACCTGAGTCTGACCAATACCCTCCAGGTCGTATTCAACCGGATCTTCGACGGTGAGAATGTTGCGCTCACTGTTATTGATGGTACTTAACCCGGCATAGAGTGTTGTACTTTTACCCGAACCCGTGGGGCCGGTGACCAGCAATATGCCATGCGGTTTGTACAGCTGCCCGCGGAATTGTTCGCAGAGTTGGCTGTCCATGCCAAGGCTGGCCAGATCCAGCTGGACACTGTTGCGATCGAGCAAACGCATGACAATACGTTCACCATGTCGTGATGGCAGTGTGGATACACGGACATCCACTGCCCGGCCGCCAATGCGCAGGGATATACGACCATCCTGTGGAACGCGTTTTTTCGGCGATATCCAGTCTGGCCATGACCTTTACCCGGGAAACCAGAACGGCGGCCAGCTTGCGCTGGGGGCGGAGAATTTCCCGCAAAACACCATCAACCCGGAAACGAACGGCCAGGTTTCTCTCGAAGGTTTCAATATGGATATCGGATGCCCCTTCCTTGATCGCCTCGCTGAGCATGGCGTTGATCAGGCGAATGATGGGGGCACCATCATCGGCTTCCAGCAGGTCTTCATCTTCTGGGAGTTCTTCAGCCAGGGCTTGAAGACCTTCATCATTACCGATGTCATTCATCAGCTGTCGTGCAGCGGAAGAGTCCTGTTGATAATGGTTTGCCAGCTTCTGCTCGAACTCATCCTCTTCCAGGGCGATCAGGGTCAATGAGTCGCCCACAGAGCGCCTGACTTCCTGCAGTGCTGCGGTAGAAGGCAGCCCCTTGTACCAGACTTGTGCCTTGCCCAGCTCACTGTAGGAAAGCAGCACATTAAAGCGACGGGCAAAAGAGAACGGTAAATTGCGTTTATTTCCCGGGCTGGCGGGCGCTGGGCCGGAGATGACGGACTCGCTCATCCGTTTCTCAATAGTCAGCGTCAGCGCTTTACTTAAGGTGTCCTTTTCACTTCCTGACGTTTCGGGGCTCAGTGCTGCTTCCATGGTTATCGGTCTCCGCCGGTGCGCCGAATCGGTCGTGCAGAGGCCTGGGTGGATACCTGAGTAGACGTCTGTTTCAGTTCAGTCGTGCTTTTCGCTCCGGCAGACTCTTCATCCATCTGACGTCTGAGTTCATCGAGAAAGTCACGGGCGGTTGGCTGTTCCGGAAGCACCGGGGTATCAAACCCTGGCATCAGCGAAATACCCTGGGCTCGTTTATCCAGCTGATAGGCGCGGATAAGATCGTACTTCTGACCGCTGATGGCGTTCATGGTGAGGTCATCCCGGATAATGGTGGGACGCAGAAAGACCATCAGGTTCTTCTTCACTTTTTTGCTGGAAGTTGAACGGAATAAATGACCAAGGATGGGTATATCCCCCAGCAGTGGTACTTTAGAAACACTTTCCTGGACGTTTTCGTCCAGCAGCCCACCAATAACCACGGTATCCCCGGTTTTTACCATGACCGATGTTTTTACCTTACGGGTGGCAAAGGTCACGTCTACCGGTGTACGACCGTTAACGCTGGATACTTCCTGTTCAATGGTCAGTTTGACCGCATCACCGGCATTGATCTGTGGCGTCACGGTAAGCTTGACACCGACTTCCTTGCGCTCGATGGTCTGGTAAGGATTATCGTTACCGGAACTGGGTGTTGAGCCCGTCAGTGTGGGCACTTCATCACCCACAATAAAAGACGCTTCTTCATTATCCAGTGTCAGCAGGCTGGGCGTGGCCAGAACGTTGGACTGGGTGGATGTGGTGACGGCCTGGAGCAGCGCGGTCCAGTCGCCGGACGTGACGCTGAAGGCGGCGCCGGAAACTTTTGCCAGTGCGGCGGCCAGTGCGGTGTAATCTCCATTTGTTTCCGGATTCTCAGTTATAATGGTGCCGTCTGGATTAACAATTTTTGACCCTTCCTGGCTTTCAGCCTCTTTCATCCCCATCAGAATTTCACCAATAGGGACGCTGGAGCCATCCTGGAACTGCATCAGGCTGGTTCCATCCTGATTGGCCAGCTGGAACGACAGGTTAATGCCATCACCATCAGCGACTTCGACAATAATGGCTTCCACCATGACCTGAGCACGGCGTATATCCAGTCGCTCAATCACGGTTTCCATCGCCTGCATCACATCCGGACGGGCGGTGACCACCAGTGCGTTGGTCTGCTCATGGACTTCTATGCTGTAATCGCCGGATGCACTTTTGCTGCTATTGCCAGAGGTGATCAGCATTTTACCAACGCCGTCCAGTACCTTTTTCAGGTCTTCGGCCTTGGCATAGTGAAGGTAGAAAACACGAATGTTGCCGGTGGACTTACGCTCGGCATCCATCTGCTGCAAAAGGCTTTTCATGCGTTGCAGTGTTTGAGCATCGGCCGAGAGGATCATCTGGTTACTGGCTTCATTGCTGACAATGATCGGTGGCAGACCATTGGGTTTCTGACCCTGACCGGCGTAGATTGCCGTCAGAATGCGTTCCATTTCACCAGCAGAGGCGTGACGCAGCTGAACGATTTGAACACTGCGCATACCCGCCTGATCAACGCGACGGACTACCTCGGCCACACGCTCAAGATTACTGGCGCGGCCACTGAGAATCAGAATGTTTGACGGATCATAATGCACGACACTGCCCGAGCTGTTGACCAGCTGGCGAAGAATAGGCGACAACTCCCGCACAGGAACGTGGTTGACGGGCAGAACCCAGGTGACCATTTCATCACCACCATAAGCCACCTGGTCACTCAGTTTTTGGCCGGCAACCACTGGAATGGAGGAAGTACGGGCATTCTTGTCGGGAGTGACCTTGACCAGGCCATTCTTGTCTTCAACAGCAGCAAATCCGTGGACCGAGAGAACCGACAGAAACATCTGATAGTACTGCTGACGGTTCAGCTGCTCATAAGCACGAATGGTGACTTCGCCCCGGACGGCTGGATCAATAATGATGGTACGTTTCAGGTTGGTGCTGACGGTACGGATAAACTCTTTGATATCCGCCTTTTCAAAACTGGCGGAATACCAGGATTGAGAAGACGAATAACTGCTTTTTTCAAAGGTATCGTGCGCTGTCGCTGGAGAAGCATTTGCCAAAACGGTGGATGAAAGAGGCAGCGCCAGAACAAAGGGGACAGCTTTCAAGACAAGCTGAATCCTGGATATCAGTGCACGGATTTCCCCTGCGCACACCGACGATGAAAACATAGCAGTACCTTCTTATATCAAAACTGGTCACTTAAAAATCAGGAAGACAGGTCAATCTCAAAACGCTGACCGTTTCTTTCTATGGTTAATGAGATCTGACTCATTGACGATAACTGTCCCATGACTTTCATTGCTTCAGTGGTGTTGGTCAGATCATACCCGTTGATGGCAACGGCCATATCGTCAGGCTTCAGGCCCAGCTGGGCAAAATGCTCCGGATATCGAGCCGGATTAACCCGGTATCCCTGCAACGCTCCGTCTCTGCGAACGGGTGAGATGGTGACAACCTCCGTCCATGATTCAGGCTTGTCCAACAGTTTTTTGCGAATATCCGTTATGGCATTACTTTTAGAAGCGTTAATCGTGCTGGCTGTTCTAACCGGGATTTTCTGCGCTTCATCCGGGTACATCAATAGTGATTCATAGCGTTCGCCATTGCGGATAATGACCCGATCTGCGTAAATAGTCTCTACTTTTGCCCGTGTTCCTTTCAGCATTTCTCCGGGGCGGTAAGTGCTGTCAGTAGCGCCTGAACGGATGATCACCAGTGATTCTTCCGGGTTACTGCTGGCAACCAGACCGGTGATGCGAACGGCCAGACGTGAAACGGGTACATCTTCAGGCACGGGCGCCTGAACCTGCTGTGGGGCTGGCGGTTTACCGAAGAGCTGCAGGCTCTCCAGAGAAGCAAGCGGGTTGGTGCTGTCGGTATCTGGGGCTGCCAGAATCGGTGCCTTGATTGTTTGAACCATCGACGGCTCATGTGTGTTATCAGGCAGGAGCTGCCATGTGATGATGGCCAGTTGCCTGGCCAGCAGAACAATCAGAAGAACCTGACAGAGTATCCTGAGGTGATGAAGCTTGAAAAATCCGAAGGATGTCAGTTGGTGGGCAATGACGCTTCCATGGCTGCTGATTGTATTATTCAGTGACGGCACAGCTTGTTCTCATCTGCATCAACTCAAACTCAGCCTGAGTTGCCTCTTTCATGTTGGTTGGTTTTTGGATGCTTTAATGGTTTCGATCATACAACCAGAAATATACCCAAGAAGAGTGTCAGTGTCTTCGACTGGAAAATACTCAATTTACACCGTGTTTATTCAGTGCTTGTTTATATCTGAATGGGTGGAGATTGGTCAATGGTTTTCAGTTCAGACAGTACCAGTAGGATGTGTCTGATATAAATCATACCCTGTCCGGCAGACTACCGGAGCAGGGCATTCATTCTTGTTCAGTGGTTAATTAGCTGCTGAACTCGGGCGTCATATTTTTTTACCCAGTCACTCTGGGTATGTACTGTCAGGCCATCAACCTCCTTCTTGCCATCCACCATGATACTGATCAGGTAACCCAGACCAAAGCTGCCCAGTACCCCGATAATACCGAAGTAAAGGAAGGTCAAGCTGGATTGCTGGATGAAATACATGGCGATGGATGAAATTAATGTACCCCAGAAGGCACCTGTCGCATTACCTTTGGTGGTGAACATGCCCAGCAGGGAAGACACCGGAAATAGGTGCACCGAAACAGACCCAGGACAGCCTGGATGGTTTTGCAGCAGTTCGTCCTGATTGGTTTTCCACCATATAGAGAGCGGCTGCAGAAGAGAAAAGACCTGCTACCAGAATGACCATTTTAGCGGTTTTAACGTAGTAAGCTTCTGGAAGCTCAGGAGCGGAAGCGTTTAATAAGATCCATGGTATAACAGGCAGAAAGGCTGTTCAGGCTGCTGGAAACCGTAGACTGAGACGCGGCAAAAATAGCACCAAACACCCAGGCCGGTAATGCCCACAGGTAACTGATTCACAATAAACTGCGGGAATACACCATCAGACTTAATACGCCAGCGGCCAGCAAGCTTCGGGTGTTGACCGTAGAAGGTGTACAGGATAGTACCCATACCATAGAACAGGGGGATCGTCAGCAGTCTAACCATGCATTGCGTTCATGGTCAGGGACTTGGCCAGTTTCTTCCAGACTTTTTGTGGTATTGTAACGCTGAACCACATCCTGACTGCCAATGTACTGGTACATATTGATGAAAATGGCACCCACCAGCATGGTTGGAATAGTGACTTCAGTAAAGCTCCAGCTCCAGTCGGCACTGGTAAAGAATTTGCCGTCGGTAATACCGGTAGATATCACTTCACCGATACCGCCCTCAACACCCAGAAGACCAGTGACGATTGCCAGGATAATACCACCAAGAAGCACAAAGCCCTGAATAACGTCACTCCAGATGACGCCTTCCATTCCTCCCAGAAAGGTGTAGATCACGCAGAGTACGCCGATCGCTACAGCAATAGCGTATGGGTTAATGCCAGTCATAGCGGTAATAGCAAGGGTGGGTAGATAGATGACGATGGCCATTCGAGCAATATGGAACAGAATAAAGACAACGCTGCCAAATACACGCATGCGACTGTCAAAGCGTTTCTCAAGATATTCGTAAGCGGTGGTTGCGTCGATTTTTCTGAAAAATGGGATGATGTATTTGATCAGTAGTGGCATACAGGCGCACACGACAATCATACCAAAGGCAAATACCCAGTTTCCTTTGTAAGCATTGCCGGGGATTGCCAGAAAGGTGATGGAACTCAGGGTGGTGGCCCAGATACTCATACCCGCTGCCCAGCCAGGTATACGACCGCCAGCCCGAAAGAAGCTGTCGGTACTTTCGCCACTGGTTTTGGAAAAATAGACACCTATACCAAGCATACCTGCCAGGTAAATTATGATTACTGCGTAGTTAATCAGGCTCATCGCTGGTTTACTCCCCATGGCTGCTTATGCAGATGCCATTTAAGTTGTTATGTTGTGCAGTGGTGGTTATTTTGTCAGTTATAAAGTAAAACTACATTGATTTAAATCATGTAAAAAAATATTCCACCAGTGTGCGATCATTTTAAACATTTTGTTTTATAGAGCTGCCTAAGAGGAGAAATAATTCCATAGTCGTATGATTGTGGTGCGCAGGTATTTTTTATACGAAAAAAAACGGGTTAATGGAAATTAACCCGTTATCGCCCAGAAAGGCAAAACACACAGATGATGGAGAATGATAGTGAGTGGATTAGTTAGAAGGTATAAATTAATCCAAGTACAAGACCGTGGTTTCGTTTATCTTCCTTGCCACCTTTCAATAATGCTTGATCACGGTATTCAATATATGGTTTACCTTTCCATCCATCGAAGAACTTGATAACACGAAACTCATGATCCAGCGTGTTGTCCACATCGGTTCGACGATCATAAACAACGGCATTATACCTTACCCCAAACGTGTCAAAATTCCAGCCAGCCATTAAATCATAACGGTCTTCTATGTGACCTTCTTCGACATCATAATGATAGCGAAAACGACCAGATAAATAGGCACCATTATCAAAGTTATAGCCTGCTTTGAATAAGGGGCGGTACTGGCTGTTTCCATAATTTACATCTTCAGATGTAATTGTTTCATTTTGAATATGCTGGCCATTAACAGTTACGTGATTTAATCCGGCAGTAAACCAGAATTTATTGTCATCACTGGTGAAAATACGTTGTTCAATACCTTGAGTGGAGTCATCGCTATTCATTTGCCCATCGCGCCATTTACCAGT
>CBDHDM010000106.1:0-84456 GCA_965261315.1 Endozoicomonas sp.
CGACTTCCTGTACATCATTGGCATGCTGGCTGATGTGTTGACCAACGATGATCTGGTTATCCGCATCCACACAGATTTGAGGGTTGTAGCTGTACTCACAATAGCCTTTCTTCGTCATCATTCGGGCATCGTGATCAGCAAAACTGATTTGTTTTTTGTCGTCTATCGGCTTATCGGGGTTCAGCGCTTTTTCTCGTTTCTCCAGCGCTTCTCTTGCGGTTTTTATCTTTTTCAGACGATCCTGTTTAAACTGCAAGTCTTCAGGAATCGTATAGCCATTGGCTTCTTTGTAAAGATCGTCGTCTTCCTGATCGTGCTGGCTGGCTTTTTTGATGAGTGCATCAATCTCGGCACTGAGCTCAGCCTCTTTTGCTTTCAGTCTGCCGTAGCTCATGGCTTTATGCTTTGAACTGTTAGCCTTGAATTTCGATCCGTCCAGGCTGATGTGCCCCAGAGATGCCATCTGAAGCTCCATCGCCAGCTTAACGGATTGCTTGAAGCAGTCGTGGAAAAACGACAGATTGTCTTTACGGAAATCACCCAGAACTCTGAAATTCGGGCAATTCATTTGAGAAATATACATGAATGCCAGGTCTTGCCGACAACGTCGCTCAATCTCGCGGGAGCTGAAAACGCCGTGGCTATAGGCGTAGATCAGGATGGATACAATCAGTTTCGGCGGATAGGCGTGCTGGCCAAGGTGGTGATATTTTTTCTCAACTTCCGAAGTATCCAGGCCCTGAAAGAGAGTTTCATAAACGAAACAGTCGTGATCTGCCGGTAGCAGGTCAAAAATATTGGTTGGAAACAGCAGGTGCTGATCAAACTCAATCGGGCTGTCCTTGAATTTTGGTGGTCGTAACATTTGGCATCAATGCATTATATTTAAGGACTTATCATAACGGATAAGTCTATTCTCGGTCAGCCTCCTAGTCCAAGTGTTCACGCTCGTCCAATTTACCTTTGGTTTTCCTCATAGACTCGCCCTTCAAATTAATCCGGAGGGCGTTGTGTGTCAGACGGTCCAGAATGGCATCGGCCAGCGTTGCATCACCGATGCTGTCGTGCCAGCTGGAAACCGGTAATTGGCTCGCGACAACGGTGGAGCTCTGGTTGTGCCGGTCGTCCATAATTTCCAGAAGATCATTACGCTGTCTCTGGGTGATCGCTTCCAGCCCCCAGTCATCCAGGATCAACAGGTCAACCTTGGCTAACTGACGTAATTGCTTGCTGTAGCTGCCATCACCGTGACCAATGGTTAACGAGTGCAACAGACGTGAGATTCGCCAGTAACGAACACTGTAACCCCGCAGGCAGGCAGCGTGCCCGAAGGCACAGCTGAGCCAGCTTTTACCGGTACCACACGACTGCATGGATGCAGGAGGTAGAGCAATGCAGGAGCAATTGCCGAGGGGCCGGTAATTAACAGGTTTTGTTTCCGGTTTATCCAGTCACAAGTGACCAGTGTCGTCATTTGTGACTGGCTGATACCTCGTGCCTGTCCATAGTCAATGCCTTCAATCGTAGCCGCCAGTTTGAATCGTGCTGCCTTGAGTAAACGGGCCAGGCGTTTATCGTTTCGCTCTGCATCTTCCTGGTCAACCAGGAGTGCCAGTCGTTCTTCAAAGCTGAGATTTTCATAGGTACCCGTGTGTTCTCTTTGCACTTCCAGAGCGTCAGCCATACCGGTAAGACGAAGACTGCGTAGTCGTGTTTGAGTCTGGGTTATCATGGTAAACTCCTTACTCGTAACTGGCTGCGCCACGGATGTTTTCATGGTTTCTTATCACTCGGTCACTGTCGTTTGACTCCAGTGGTAATTGGTCCAGTCCGGCAAGAAGGATTTCCTTAACGTTACGGATTCGATGACCTCCTACATGGCGTGCCCTGGCACAGGCTGCATTCAGACGATCGGGACCATAATCCCTGCTCATGTTCAATAGCCCAAGGCAAGCGCGGTAAGCCTGTTCAGGATGCTCTTTACTGTCCAGTAACTGCCTGGTGAACAAAAGCACATCCGGGCCCAGTTTTTTTGCCCAGTTCATCAGTCTTTCCGGCGACCATTCATGATGCTTCTGATGGCTCTTTGGCATGTGTTCAGGCTTGGTTGTATATCCTGGACAACGCTTGCGTGGGTGGCTGGTGACCGACTTTCCTTTAAAGAGGACCTGAACCAGTTGTTCCCCTGCCCGAATTTCCACTTCCTCCCGAACCAGGGCATGAGGTACCGAGTATGCGTGCTCCTGGTAGCGGACATGGTAGTCGATATTGACCTGGGCTTTTTTGAAATCAAAATATTCAAAAGGCTGGCTGGGTAATGGGCTCAGTGCAGGTCGGTCCAGCTGCTCATAGGCAAGCCGTCGTGTTCCGGGTTGCTGTTTGAAATCGCGTGTATTCAGGTCCTCCAGTAAACGGCGTATTTCCTTATTCAGCTCTGCCAGTGAGAAGAAAAAGGTGTTACGCAATTTCATTAATATCCAGCGCTCAACTACCTGAACACCGACTTCTACCTTAGCCTTGTCCTTTGGCTTATAAGGACGTGTTGGCATCACGGAGACACCGAAATGCTGGGCAAGATGCTGGTAATGGGGATTAACCTCCGGGTCGTACCGACAGGCTTTGATCACGGCACTTTTCAGGTTGTCCGGCACCAGCATCTCGGGCACGCCACCAAAAAACTCGAATGCCCGAACATGAGAGGCCAGAAAGTCAGCCTGGGACTGCCCCCAGCTGGCTTCGGCATAGGTGTAGCTTGAAGCGCCTAGCACGGCAACAAAAATCTGCGCCTGCCGGGCTTCACCTGTTGCGCTATTGACGACAGGTATCGTAATTCCGGCGTAGTCAATGAACAGCTTTTCACCAGCCTTGTGTATCTGTCGCATGGAGCGTTTCTGTTTCTTTCGCCACTCGCTGTAGCGATGACAGTACTGGGGATAACTGTAGGCGTTGTGAGGGTACGCCTGGCAGTACTCTTCCCAGAGTAACTGCTTGGTCATGCCTTTGCGCTTGAGTTCACGATGCATCTCAACCCAGTCAGGATCAACTAGCCCTTTGCGGGGATTATCAGCCGATTCTGGCATGAGCTTATTGATGATAAAGGTGTCGTCAGCTCCCTCAGGAAGAGGCCAGGTCAACCCGGATTTCACAAAGAGTTGCAGGTATTTAGTGACTGCACCAACACTGACTCTGGTACTGGCAGCAATCTGTCGGATACTGAGGTTGCAGTCGTATTTCAGTCTTATAATTTCTCTGATTTTACGCATTGATAAACCGTTTTTTTCTGGCATGCCGTCGTCCCTTGACCAGTCAGTACAAGTTTAAACGGCAGGAATTCAACAAAATCAATGCTTAAGAGAAGTAAATTCCATTTTAGAAATAAGATTCTGGAAGCGTGAACAGTAATTCTGGTTCGTGAACACCTATTCTGGTCGCGACAGGCGAAGCCTGAGAATGTGGGAGGTTCAAATGAACTGAAATCATTCATTGAAATCCAGCAGGTTCAACTCCTGCCCGGCAAAGACTAACCATCAGTCGGAAGCGAGTCTTGCATAGCCAGTGGTGACGCTGGTTGTGAAGCGTAGACAGCAGGTACTGAAGCCGTGGGATTGAGTCTCGAAATGGTGCAACTGTCGGGGGCTTCATTGTCCGGAAGATGGGGTCAGCATTGGTTCGTCGATAGGGTGAGACAACGCCAACCCGACCGGGATCATAGACCAGGGCAAAGGTACAGGATGGATTTCTCAGGAACCTGTGAGGTCCAGTGCTGACCTGTGTGCAGTTGCCATTGGTTCTATGGCTGAAACGAACCCGGTCGTCTGGAGGTGCTTCAGACCAGACGAAGCGAATATGAAGCAACACTCAGGAATCCGGAAGCGAATCCATAAGTGACCGGACGGTAGGTACTGGAAGTCTTAGTGTCCCATAGTACTGATGACAACGGGGAACTCTGCTCAGGAGGACCCGGACGAGGAAAGGGGACATCGTAGTTATTGACCCGTTTGTGGGAAACACAAGAGGTGCACAGAAACCTGTGTTTGTGTCAACGAAACAGAAACGGATAGCCACACTGGCCAGAAACAACCCGGCCATGGCTTTCACTTCTCTCAATCATCACATGGATTACCAGTGGCTTTATCAGGCATACCAACTGACCCGTAGAGATGGTGCTACAGGAGTGGATGGTCAGACAGCTGAGATGTATGAACGGCAGCTGGAGTCTAATCTCCGGAATTTGCTGGATCGCATCAAATCCGGAAGCTACCGCGCTCCCGCTGTAAAGCGAAGCTACATCGACAAAGGGAAGGGGCAGAAGCGGCCTTTAGGCATTCCTACCTTCGAGGATAAAATTGTCCAACGAGCAGTAGTTATGTTGCTGGAACCCATCTATGAACAGGACTTTTACCACTGCTCATTTGGTTTCCGGAAGCAGAGGTCGGCACATGAAGCCCTGCGGAGCCTGCGAGAAAATATCATGAGAGATGGTGCCTACTGGGTGCTGGATGTGGATATACAAAAGTATTTCGATACGATTGACCACGGACAGTTGAGACAGTTTCTTGCCAGACGGGTGACTGATGGCGTAGTAAGAAAACTGATCGTCTCTTCATGAAAAGCATGGCTAAAGGCCGGTATCCTTGAGTCAGGTGAGATTGTTTACCCGACGCGGGGAACGCCACAAGGCGGAGTAATTTCACCCTTGTTAGCCAATATTTACCTTCACTATGTTCTGGATGACTGGTTTGCTAAGACAGTACAACCAAGAATGCGGGGAAGATGCAGTCTGACGAGGTTTGCCGATGACTTTGTCATGGTGTTTGTGACCCCTGAAGATTGCTGCAGAGTGGAAGCGGTGCTGCCCAAGCGATTTGAACGCTTTGGGCTGAGCCTGCATCCGGAAAAAACACAGAGAGTTGATTTTCGGCCATACAGGCGAAAGGAAAACAAGCGCTGTGGTCTTTCGGTTAGCTTTGATTTCCTCGGATTTACTCATTTCTGGGGAACATCCCGGAAAGGAAATACTGTTGTTTACCAGAAAACAGCAAAAGGGCGGATTGCCAGAACCCTGAAAGCATTCAATGACTATTGTCGAAAACATCGGCATAAACCGTTGAGTGAACAGTATGTGGCCTTGAACCGGAAACTCCGGGGGCACTATGCATACTTCGGGATAACAGGTAACGCCAAATCGTTAGATACCATCCAATACAACGTGAAGAAAATCTGGCACAAATGGCTCAGTCGTCGATCGCAAAAGAGTCATATTACTTGGGAGAAGTTTAATCTCTTTCTGGATCGTTTCCCCTTGGCACCGCCAAAGATCCTTCATCAGTATTCATACAGTTGTCGGTTAGTGAATCAGTAATTATGAGGAACCGGATGCCTTAATTGGGCACGTCCGGCTCTGTGAGGGTTGAGGTCGGTAACGGCCTCTTCTACTCGGAAAATCAGCAAAAAGTGTTCACGAGTTACCAGAACAGGTGTTCACGCAAAACCAGAATAGGTGTTCACGACTTACCAGAATTGGTGTTCACGGTCGGCCAGAATACGCAAGCGGGGGGGGGGGAGGGGGCGATTCGATCAAGACAGTCTGCGAAGACTCACCAACATCCCGTAGGATGTCCTTGTTTTTTGCTCTATAGTCCTGTTTTTTAGCCCGTAGGGTGTCCTTGTTTTTTGTATAGTAGTCCTGTTTTTTAGCCCGTAGGGTGTCCTTGTTTTTTGTATAGTAGTCCTGTTGTTTAGCCCGTAGGGTGTCCTTGTTTTTTGCTCTATAGTCCTGTTGTTTAGCCCGTAGGGTGTCCTTGTTTTTTGTATAGTAGTCCTGTTTTTTAGCCCGTATGGTGTCCTTGTTTTTTGTATAGTAGTCCTGTTGTTTAGCCCATAGGGTGTCCTTGTTTTTTGCTCTATAGTCCTGTTGTTTAGCCCGTAGGGTGTCCTTGTTTTTTGCTCTATAGTCCTGTTGTTTAGCCCGTAGGGTGTCCTTGTTTTTTGCTCTATAGTCCTGTTGTTTAGCCCGTATGGTGTCCTTGTTTTTTGTATAGTAGTCCTGTTTTTTAGCCCGTATGGTGTCCTTGTTTTTTGTATAGTAGTCCTGTTTTTTAGCCCGTATGGTGTCCTTGTTTTTTATATAGTAGTCCTGAAAATAAGTCCCTTCAGACTCCGAACCGGTGGCATGTGCGACACTATCTATTTGATCTTGCAGCATCTTATCTTCTTGAGGCTTATCAAAAGCAACTTGTGGCATCGGACTAGAAACAGTATCTATGCGACCTTGATTAGAAATCTCTCCAGAGTGATGAAGGTTGCTATCAACAACTAATGAGCTTTGCGGCGTTGATTGCCCTACACCTAAATAACTATTTCCAGCAGTACCATTTAACGTTGAAGTAAGTGGAGCACGATTAGAGTGTAACTGAGAACTCGCTTCACCGGCCATGCTCCAAACTTTATCAATTCTTAATTTTAATTGACCGGTATGAAATTGAGCACTTTCGTCGGTTTGTTGTGCCTTGGGTTTAACTGATAAGTCTAATGGCTCGGTTTGCTCAGGTTCTTGATGATAAATAACCCGCACTGGCACTTGTTTAAAACGGGAATGGTTGAATGGGTTATGAACGTTTTCACCATTTAGAATCGAGCTGTTTAACTGATTGTTTGGTGCAGTTTGTTGAACTTGCAGTCCGAATGCTACACCACTCTGCTGTGGGCAGTCATTCAAAACTAAATCACATCTCGACATAACAGATTTATACGCATTCTGGAAATCAGCATACAAGGTGTGTGAGTTAAAATATGGATCAGCCATTGAATTATTGAATTATTGAATTATTGAATTAAAGCTTAAGACCACTACTTCATATAAAAGTTCCTCCCTTTCACAACTCGTTCTCCATTTATGTCAACCAAGCATAAGGATTTGCTATGGCTATTAATAATAGCGACGTAAAACTCTTCGAAAGCCAGCGCCTCACTGATGAAGACGACGGTGGTTGTTGGGTTACTGGTAATGAGGTCATTGATGGCAACGTCAATAATCTCTTTCAGGATATTTCCCGGATAGATCGAACCATTGGTGATGTGGCCTTGCGGAAGGCGTTTATCGGGATCAGCACCGATAACAATGACATTTATCTCGGCAGTCATTTGATCCTGACCGAGCCGCCGAAGGATCAGAATGTTTCGGTATTGCTGTTCAATACCGACAGTCAGACCGATGAGCGCTTGGATGCCAGAGACAGGATAGAGAGCTATGTTGTCCCCGGTATTAAAGCATCGTGGGAACTGGTCGGCGATCAGCTGGAAGGCCAGCGTGCCATTGTCGGCTATCAGCGTGAGGAATAGGCAATCCCTGAAATTGGTGAAGTTTATAAGCTCACCACACCTGATGAGCAGACCAGCCAGTTTATCCGTATTACTGCCGTTGACCATTCGGTGGCCACGTTTACCTATCAAAACGGTTCAGAGTACGTCGATTTTAACCGGCGTAAGGTCGAGATGGAGATCAGTGCGCCACTGGTGACAACCTTTGTCGGAGCGCAGCCGGTCCCCGGAGAACCGGAGGACGAAACCAGTTCCATTTATGGCGCACAGATAGCTGACACCTCCCGCTGCTTTTTATTAAGAGAGTGGCATCCAGCCGATGAGCGCCAACATTACCGCAGGCGACCTGACGGTTAAGGCAAAAAGTGTTTATGCGCCACTGGTACCGAGTGCCAAGGTCGAAAGCCCGTTGCTGGATCAATACGGGGGCTATACCGGCAAAACGATGGTGGCCACCGCTGACAATACCCGTTCGGTCAGCTGTCGTTTTGTGCATATTACCGGCAACCAGAGCAGAACCTATGTGCAGCGTGGCGTCAGCAATTCCCGATAACTATACGCCCTAAGTCGTATAGCTTTATATTAACCAAGCATACTATTTGTGGATGAACCAACCCGCTCTGATTAAGACAGAGTTCCAGATTACTTTGTAGACACAATGAACACTGAAAACATAAGAATACTGAGAGTCTATGTTGTATCCAGCATAAGCGTTTTCAGGCGGATACTCTTTCCTGCGATTATTGCTGTTAACAGTTCAGTATGAGATTTATTGATGGGGACACCATTGACGAACCGGAACCAGTGTCGATTGCCGTCTTCGTCGGTATACCCATGACGAACTACTTTATCCACTGCGTCATAAAGTGATACGTGACTGGCGTCCTTCGCAACCATGATGAAGCTGTAGTTGTAAGATTTAACCAGCTTTATCGTGGGCCCATCGGAGTACAAATCATCAAAATTCAGCACCAGTTTCAGGTGCGGGTGCTCTCTGGCAATGTTCGCCAGAAGTCTTTTGAGAGCGGTTTGCTCACAGTCGTTTTTTGAGGCATCTACCTGTTGAATTATGGGTTCCATCAATAGGGGCGAGATAGCCTTCCTCAAAATACTCAAATTGTTTGAGCCGCCCGGAGCGCTGAACATAGGCAAACAGGGTCGTGAAAAACTTCCTCAAATATCGGGTTTCAATGGGATCGAGCAGTTCACGAAGGCGAGAGTCACTGGGGACTTTCTCAACGGAATAAAGGGCTTGCAGGTTATGGAGCTTATCAGCATCATTCAGGCAGTCCTGGTCAAACTTAAGCAACGATGGATATTTCAGGTGCATGACGGCAAGGCCGCACATGACAGCATCATGCAGAGAGATTTTCTCATGGTTGTTTTTTGGTCGAAAGTCCGGAATCTTTGCGGCCTCTTTTGAGACCAGCGTGATCAATTTTTCCGCAAGCGCTTTTTTATTTGAAGGAGGCACAGTAATACGACAAAGGTTGTGTACGTGCTGAATAACTTACTAAAAGTCTGCGATTACAGGAATAGCTACTTCCCCTCTAACCCTTGGTATTATTGATGGTAATCAACTTATCGGGAATTGCTGATTATTAATAGCCATAGCAAATCCTTATGCTTATTTGACATACTTGGAGAATGAGTTGTGAAAGGGAGGAACTTTTATAAAAAGGCGTGGTCTTAAGCTGTATTTCAGTAATTCATGGATCAAAGCAATCAACTTCCTTCATTTAATTGATGCTTTTTCTAATCCTTATTTCAGCTCATTAGGTTTAGTAGAGCAAGAGCAGCAGTTTGATTACAGCGAACAGCAGTCTATTTATCAAGGCATGTCTGTTCGAGTGGTGAGCCCTTTTCCTATTGGTAATAGCGAACCAGATACATATCAAAATGAAGCTGACCATTCTATTTCATTGAATGAACATAATATTGAATCTCTAACATACTTAGAAAACGCTTCCGAAACAGGTTTTCGACAAATACCACCATCCATTCTTGATGAATTTGTTCCTTACGAATCTGATAATGAACCCGTTAATGATGCATTATTACTAACACCAAGCACTCCCTTTCAGCAGCTAATATTGAGGGGCGAGCGTGCAATTAGTGAGCAGACACCAGCGAATCATACAAGCTCAGTTTTTCAGTTAACTAATCTTCCTGCCGCCCCCTCTAACATCGAACATTTGCGACCAGTCGCTATTGTTGACCCGTTATACATGCACCAAACTCCAAGTGATAATCAATCGACCTCATCAGAAGAAATTGTTGATGATAATACTTCATTTTTTAATCGCGAAAGGGAGCGAAGGGCTGACCCCGAAAAAAGAAAGCTGATAAATCAGCGCCAAAGGGGGCGAAGGGCTGACCCCGAAAAAAGAAAGCTGAGAAATCAGCGCCAAAGGGAGCGAAGGGCTGACCCCGAAAAAAGAAAGCTGAGAAATCAGCGCCAAAGGGAGCGAAGGGCTGACCCCGAAAAAAGAAAGCTGATAAATCAGCGCCAAAGGGAGCGAAGGGCTGACCCCGAAAAAAGAAAGCTGAGAAATCAGCGCGAAAGGGAGCGTTATCATGAAAAAGTGCAAGACCCCGAAAAAAGAAAGCTGAAAAATCAGCGCGAAAGGGAGCGATGGGCTGCTGACCCCGAAAAAAGAAAGCTGAAAAATCAGCGCGAAAGGGAGCGAATGGCTGCTGACCCCGAAAAAAGAAAGCTGAAAAATCAGCGCGAAAGGGAGCGTTATCATGAAAAAGTGCAAGACCCCGGAAAAAGAAAGCTGATAAATCAGCGCGAAAGGGAGCGTAGGGCTGACCCCGAAAAAAGAAAGCTGAAAAATCAGCGCGAAAGGGAGCGTAGGGCTGACCCCGAAAAAAGAAAGCTGATGAATCAGCGCCAAAGGGAGCGTTATCATGAAAAAGTGCAAGACCCCGAAAAAAGAAAGCTGATAAATCAGCGCGAAAGGGAGCGATGGACTGACCCCGAAAAAAGAAAGCTGAAAAATCAGCGCCAAAGGGAGCAAAGGGCTGACCCCGAAAAAAGAAAGCTGATAAATCAGCGCGAAAGGGAGCGATGGGCTGACCCCGAAAAAAGAAAGCTGAAAAATCAGCGCCAAAGGGAGCGAAGAGCTGACCCCGAAAAAAGAAAGCTGATAAATCAGCGCGAAAGGGAGCGATGGGCTGACCCCGAAAAAAGAAAGCTGAAAAATCAGCGCCAAAGGGAGCGAAGAGCTGACCCCGAAAAAAGAAAGCTGATAAATCAGCGCCAACAAGCTTTACCGGCAATAAGTCCTTCGGGTGCTATATCACAGCTTTCTCATATTACTGAACCAACGCCTGCTTCGAGTACCAATTAAAATGGTAATCTCCCCCCCCCCCCCCCCCCGCTTTTTATATTGACTGTATAGTCAGTAATCGAAGGGTCAGAAGGTATTGGTCGCTGTCCTCAGGATAGGCGAACGGTAAGGCCTGCTGTGCCTCTACAGGAGCGCCGTTCGACCGATCAAAGATAACGGAGAGCTGTCGGCTATCCGGGAGCGTTAATGTCATGGTTTTATTGGCCGCTTTGGCGAGAGCAAACAGGCTCTTGACCGTCAGCCGGGAAACCCAACCAGCCTCGCCATTGCCAGAGAGAATGATTGGCCTGCCATGTATTAGTTGCCCTTCCTGAACCAGCAAAGCACTGGTCAGGCTCCGCTCTGTGGTTTGCTCCACAGGGTTCCATTCAAACTCATTGATCCGGAGAAGATCATCCGGGAGGGTAATGGTATCCAGTATCATCAGACCGTCCTCATGCCTGCGTTTTTCAGGGCTTCCAGCAGTTTGGTTTCATCCGTTGAGTCAATGCCGACATTGACCGCACCGCCGGGATATTCGAGCCGGATAATTTTCTGTGGAGCCGGTTGTGTGGTTCGGGTGGTTGGAGCCGACGTGCTCACCTGGCTCTTGGAGGGTTTGGGCTTTTTCATTGTTGGCCTGCCGTATACGCTCGTTATAAATCTGCTCACTGATACGAAGGGCAGGGGTGATATTCTTGATCGCCCTGACGAATAAAGCTCCGGGCAACCGTTCCACCCTGTTCATAACTTTCTAACAGTTCTTCAAGGGCTATCTTCTGCTGAAGATATTGGCTTTTGACATAGGCAGCATTTTTTGCAGTTTCATTCATCCAACTGCTAATGCCGGTTACATCGAAGGAATAAGAGTGCTTCAGCTTGTTAAGTTCTTCTCTGGTTTCTTCCAGCTGGCTTTTTAGTTCAGCAATACCGCTAATGGCCTGCTCGGCGTTGACGTTGCCCACGCCATTCATCGCCACAAAGGCATCGTGCGCCGCACCACTCATGCCCTGTAGTTCTGCTGTCAGTGTGTTGTAATGACCGGCCATAACTCCGGCAATGGAAGTGGCATCCGTCAGGGCTGCGGTTTGTTGTTCCCCGGCTTTTTCTGCACTGTCGCCAACATCCTTATCTGCATCTTTTGTCTTGCTGGCTTCCTTATTAAACTCCGCAAGCTTTTCCCGACTGGCTTCTGTTGCCTGGTAATATTCCTCCTGCGTAATAATGCCTGCCCGTAAGGACTCCGCTAATACCACGCCGAGGCTGGCTAATTCCGTCCGGGTTTCCGCTGCATTAATTTTTTCCAAGCCCTTGGCTGCGCTTTCAAAGTTTTCTCCGAAGGTTTCACCAACTTCTTCAACCGTCTCATTAACTTTTTGGTAATTGCCAAGTAGCTCATCGATGCTCTTTTTGGAGAGGTCTACATTGCGCTTAATACTGGCCTGAAATTTCTTGTTCGAGTCTTCGGTTTTTTTGGTGACCGTATCCCACACCTTCAACGCAGCTTCGTTTGCCGTTTTGACATTACCTGCCGCTGAGGTCGCAAACTCCTTACCAAGGGAGCGCAGGTAGTTGACCGTTTCCATGGCAGGCTTAACAAATTCAGATGAACTGACCACTTCAGCCATCTTGGTCCAACCATAGATTATCTCTCCGGAGGTATAGAGATAGGCCGAGGCAAAGCCTTTCACGCCCACGGCAAAGCCTTCAAAAAACGCCGTAACTGAGTTGGTTGTGAGGGTAAACGCTGTGGTTATCTTATCCAGCCCTTTCGTGAGGGTAGAAAAGGCACTGCTGGCTTTAGTGACAACATCATCAAGCGTGATTTCACCTAATGCCGCTTTCACCGCCTCACTCATGGCAATAAAAGCATCACTGATCTTTTTAGCCAGTCCAGACAGGCGACCATCTTGCTGCATGGTCTTAACCTGTTGTGCCAGGGAGCGCAGCAGGTTTTTGGTGTATTCCAGTACACCACTGTCAGCAATCTCTGCAACGAAGTTTTGCCAACGGTCCTTCAGGTTGCTGACATAGCCAGACAGCAGTATCATGTTTTTAGCGGCGGCACCTTCGGCGCTTTTGCCAATTTCAGCAATCAGCAGTCTGATGGTATCCCGGCCAAGCTTTGCCGCCTGATCGACAATGGCCTGCATGGAACCATCCATCGGATCAAGACCGAAGGCTTTTAATCGGACAAAAGCTTCAGAGACTTCTTCCAGCTGAAACGGAGTGTTTTGGGTAAAGTCTTTAATCCAGACCAGCGCCCGTTCACCTTCAGCCATTGAACCCATAATGGCTTCCAGCTGAACATTGAGGCGCTCAAACTTATCGCCGGTAGTCAGGATGGATTCAATGCCACGTTTGATGGAATAAAGGCCAACACTGGCAGCCACCAAACCGGCAAAACGTCTGGATAAACGACTGAGACTACCTGAGGCTCGCTCCGCATCCCTGGAGATGTTCTTTAATCCAGAACGCCTGAAACTCTTTGAAGCTTCTTTCGCTCGGGTGTTGGCTTTCTGAAAAGCTGCTGAAGTTTCCCGAATTTCCTGAGTAACCCGTTCCTGCTGTTGGGCCAGCTGATGATTGGACAATCCCGTTTGATTCAGGCTTTTGCGCAGTTCAGCCAGCTTCTGCCGCTGCTGGGAGAATTTCACCCGATGAACCCGGATATTAAAGGCCTTTCCATCCTGAGCATCGTTCAGACCTTCCATAAACAGGACGAACTCTTTTCCTGATTCAATCAACGCCTGCACCATATTGCTGGCCAGTGGTGTATAGCTAATACTGACTCCCAGGTTATCAATACCACCGCCACTGATGACCTTGATACCGGACTTGGTTTGCTCATAATCGTCGCCTTCAATCAGCACAGTATCCATATTGTCTTTAACAGTGACTGTCTTGGTGGTATCAGGGATTCTATCGAAAGGGATAAACTCATCAGCCACGCCATAACTGGTATGCGGTTCATCCATGACAGCCGTTGTTGAAGCAGCAGCTACCGAGCCACGCAGCGCCATCGCCAGATTAGCAGCAGTAAAGTCGGTGGCGGTCAGGCTCGCAGAGATGCCGGAAATACGGCTGATGGTGTTGCGATTGCCACCACCGCCGAGGTAGTTTTTCAGCTCTTTCTTATCTTCTTCAAAGCTGAATTTGAACTCGCATCTTGATCCGGTTTAATTCTCTCAGCAGCTTTTGGGAGAATTTCATCCGTTGGGACATATCCCGCAGCACTTGTCGTTCTGCCCAGCAACTGAGTTTTGATAGGGCTCTTTGAATGGCCCGTTCGGCTTTTTCAGGAGAGTGCTTGAACAGGGCGGTAAGCTCTTGAATATCTCCGCTGACTTCCTGCTCAATTAGCATAGATATTCCACCTGGCTAAATAGCCATCGTCTTTTATCTTTCGGTCTACCTCATAGACCTGACCGTTGGCTAATACGTTATCGCCCCGTTTGAGTTTGATAGAGCTATCCACGGAGATGACGGTAATTTCACCGGATACCGCTTCATACTGCCCAAGCTCAACCAGTTCATGAGTGATAATGCCTTGAGTTTCAAGGGTGGATTGATCGGAGAGAGTTAAGAGAATAGGCTGCCCAAATGTAGAAAGGATTGTGTGACCCATCGCTTTAAATGCTTCATCCATATAAGCAGCCTCCTTCATTGAAATAGAACTGACCCGAAGGCCAGCACTTAACTCATGGTCAGCTTAATCACTGCCCGTGGGCGGAGGTTAATCGGCAACGGATTGGATTGAGTGTGAATAATCACGCCCTTCTCAAAGTCCATTACCTTCTGCTTGGCATAACGAGGAAGGCCGATAGTATTGACGGTCTCCACAAAGTCAGCCGGAGCAAACCAGGTCTTGAAAATATCCGCCCCTTGCGGGTAGAGATACGCTTCATTGGCAGCGACAAAGTCATTGCCGCCGACAGAGCCCCGGTATTCTTCCCAATCAATATCTGCGAAGCGGAAGCTGCCCTTCGGATCGTTGCGGAGGGCTTCACCATCCTGCCAACGCTGATAAGCTTCCTTGACTGACTTATGGCCAACCAGACCATCAAAGAAGTCCACACCACAGAAAGCATGCAGACCACTGTAAGGCAAAGCACCCAATGCCTCATCAATCAGCCGACTATTCACTGCGCAGGATAATATCCAGTCCTGCCAGTTGATCCACAGCAGCTGCCTTTTGCTCATCGGTGATACTGACTGGCCATGTCCACCACTTCTGCCAGACGGGCGATGATCACACCATCACCACCGGAGGCATCAGTAACCTTGCCAGCGTAGAGAATCCCTGCTGCGTTTTCTGTACCATCAGCAGCGGACGGATCGAGAGGACTGTAGACACCATCAGCAGAAGCCTTGCCGACCACAGTGCCAGGCAGCATGATCAGACTTGCAGCAAACGACACCTGCTCACGGCTGATGCTGTTATTTCCTTCAGACACCAGAAATTCACCGGTGTAGACCGATTCAGTTTTTACACTCATCGTTAAATTCCTTTTTGAGAGGATTAAGGGAAGGGTTATGCTCGGTTGCGTCGGCTGTAAATAGCCTGTGTGTCGATAGCGACAGTGGTTTGTTTTAAGCCCTGCTGTTGTGGGGTAAGGGCTGTATTGATGGGTTCATCTTCAGCGGTCAGCAGTTCAAACAGGGTGTTTTGAACGTCAGATACAGAGCAGTCGTCTTTTATAAAATCCGCTGCTTTATCCGGGTGGTGAGCTGTCTGGCAGAGATTTTTAATCTGGTCATAGTTGGCCAGCCGGGTCTTGACCTCAGTTTCCGATAGTGACGCTTTAACCTAAAATCAGCAGTCAAACAGGTACGAGCTGCCCCTCACGAGGTAGCTTTTTGTTGAAGCTCGACCGAATTTTTTTAGATTAACTTGAATCAATTAACGGTAATGGCGCTATCACCTGCCCATTTTTCAAAAATTTCGATACTGCTTTCGTTAAAATTCGGCACCAGGCTTGAATTGGAGTTAACTGCGGCGCAATATTTTTTTATTGAATCTTGTTTTCACAGCTTGCTCTGTGACGATAATGATCAATGATCGCCACCACATCATTATCAAGACTGGTGACTAATACAGAGTATTCATAGGCTTTCATATTTTCAGGCCCTTCAATTAAAGCCAGTGTTGTTTGTCGTTCTTTAATTTCTTTTTCCAGTCGAAGTATTTCGTTTTCAGGACGCCTTTTTCGAACAATAATAATTCGTCTCTCTTTTTTCCAGCCAGAGAGTTTAATTACTGACTCCTTACCTTTCCAGTGTTTGTCATATTTCACCCATCTACCGCTGCAGTGCGCCTGGCAGATGGCCTGCTTGACATTTCCAAGCTTCTTCATTTTGAATAAATAATGGCAGCCTGCTTCTTCAAGCGCGGTTATTACCGGATCGTTTCCCCAATCACAATCACCACGAACAAATTCTGGCCAACAACATTTAGGTAATCGATTTAGCAACTCTATTAATCCGGGCAACGAGTATTTACTATGAGTTTGATTGCCTGGTGTCACTTCTACTTCAAGAATTAATTTTAAATCAGCCATCATGTAAGAATGATAGGCGTGAGATGGTCTACCTCTTTTATGAGGGTTGTATCCAGCTTCCGCACCTTCTTGATGCCCATAGATGGTTTTAATCGTGACATCGACATCCATGATCCATGGAATCATTAATAGAGGATCAGAGCAGAGATGAAGATGTTTTTGCAGCCACTTTACGCCATCCTCTTCATCTATTTTTTCCAAACCTCTTCTGGCTGTATCATCGCTGACGACTTTTTTCATGCCAAGAAGTTGAGCGTTGACATTGTCGCCAACGAGTGTGCTGATATGTGCATACCGTTTATGACCTGAAAGAATCGACAGCATCAATGAGCCAAGAACATTGAGCTTTCCGGACGCATTATTACTGTTGTAAACGAGTGGGCAGTCTTCGACCCATGGCTCAAAACGGTGGCCGGTTTTTAAAAATTGAATAAAAAAGGCTAATTGCCCCATTGGTGTAACGGATGCACCGGGTTCCCACTCGACATGTACTTTTCCGTCGAAAGTATCGACTTCGAGTTTGACGGATAATGGGGCTTTTTCGAACTCGGACAGCTCACCCTTTGGGTGAACGGGTTTTGGAGGTAAAACCATCTTGTAACCCTCAGTATTGCTGAAGGTTACAGTTTAGCTGGAGATTTGTCTGCTGAATTTAGGTTGAAGGTGTGTTCGGCCTTTGATCTCGCCTTCGATCTTCTTCCAGTCCACACCGAATGGCGGATTGGACAGCATGTAGTCGAACTGGTCGGTTACCAGTTGATCGTTAGACAGGGTATTACCCAGTTTGATACGGCTGACATCCTGCCCTTTGATCAACATATCCGCTTTACAGATGGCGTAGGACTCCGGGTTCAGCTCCTGACCAAAGGCACGCATCACCGCTTTCGGATTCAGGCTGTGCACATACTCCATACCGGAGGACAGGAAGCCGCCAGTCCCCGCTGTCGGGTCATAGATGGTGCGGATAATGCCTTCTTTGGTCAGGGCATCGTCATCTTCCATAAACACCAGCGAGGTGGTTAGGCGCACGATGTCCCGTGGGGTAAAGTGCTCACCGGCGGTCTCATTAGAGCCTTCCGCAAACCGGCGGATCAGTTCTTCAAACACCAGCCCCATATCGTGATTGGAGATTTTGGCCGGACTGAGATCGGTACTGGCGAACTTGCCCACCACTTTGTACAGCAGGTTAGCTTCGTTCAGGGTGCCAATAAATTCATCAAACCGGAAATGCTCGAAGATTTCCCGCGCGTCTTTCGAGAAACACTGGATGTAGGTTTCCAGGTTGGATTTGATATCCCCCTGACCCAGCTTCGACAGGTTCATGGGCGAAGTGTTGTAGAACGATAACCCGCCCGTTGCCCGCAACAACATTTTCTCCATACCGTCTTCCGGCAGGTTCATCGTCTTTACTTTTTCGTACTGGGCCAGTACATCGTCCTTGCTGGATTCCAGTACACATTCCAGACGACGGAGCAGGGTAAAGGGCAAGATGATGCGGCCATACTGGGACTGTTTGAAGTCTCCACGCAGCAGGTCAGCGACGGACCAGATAAAGGCGGCAAGGTTGTTGTGGTTCGGTTGGGACATAGTGGGCCATCAATGAGCGAGCGGTGAGTCGGTGAGCATTAAAAATGGTCGTTATTTTACGCATATTTATGCCAGGGCTGTAGTGTTGGTGTTGTCCGGTCAGTCATGTTCCTGCGAAGAACATGAAAATCCGATTTTAAATACCCTTTTTAATCACCTGTCGTTTGATTAAATGGGCTTTGGTAATATCCTGATCATTGCGCCTATTCCTTCCGACTTAAAGACGACACCTTATTAATGGATATTGCTTCGAACCTGCATCAGCGCCACACCGATCATCAACCCGTCGTCCATTTGCAAGGCTCAGTAGAGCGGGTGACCTTTCACAGTGAAGCCAGTGGCTTTTTTGTCATTCGGGTGAAATGCAAAGGGCAGCGGGAACTGGTGACCATGACCGGCAGCACACCGTCCATTACGCCCGGCGAGTTTGTGGATGCCAGCGGCATCTGGTTTAACGACCACAAGCATGGGGTGCAGTTCAAAGTTAAGCAGATTAAAACCGTCACGCCGAATACCCTTGAGGGCATTGAAAAGTATCTTGGCTCAGGCATGGTGAAAGGGATCGGTCCACACTTTGCCAAACGGCTGGTGAAAGCGTTTGGTGAGCAGGTGTTCGATATTATTGAAGCGAACCCGGAGCGGCTGATGGAGCTGGAGGGCATCGGCAAGAAGCGGCGGGAGAAGATCACTTCAGCCTGGTCAGAGCAGAAGGTGATTCGGGAGATTATGGTTTTCCTGCAATCTCATGGTGTAGGAACGGCAAGGGCAGTACGGATCTATAAAACCTACGGCGATGAGTCTGTGGCCAAGGTGCAGGAGAATCCTTATCGGTTAGCGCTGGACATTCACGGTATCGGGTTTAAAACGGCGGATGACCTGGCGATGCAACTGGGCATTGACCGGGTGTCGTTGATTCGCGCTCAGGCCGGGGTTCGCCATGTGTTGCAGGAGTGTTCAGGGAATGGCCATTGCGCCCAGCCGTTTCAGTCACTGGTGATGGACGGGGTAAAACTGCTGGAAATCCCCGAAGACACCATTAAGGAAGCGATTCAATGTGAAGTGAATGAAAATCGCCTGACGCCGGAAACCATTGATGAGGTACCCTGCCTGTTTCTGACCCCGCTCTACCGTGCCGAACTGGGGGTGGCTAACCATGTGAATCGTTTGTTGAGTGGTACTTCAGGCTGGTCGTCTATCGATATGGAAAAGGCCATTCCCTGGGTGGAAAAAAAGAATGCGATTACGTTGTCGGGCTCTCAAAAAGAGGCCGTTGCACTGGCCGTGCAGAAAAAGTTCTGCATCATCACCGGCGGCCCCGGTGTCGGGAAAACCACGGTGGTGAACAGCATTCTCAAGATCATTGCGGCTAAGGGAGTAGATGTCACCTTGTGCGCACCCACCGGCAGGGCTGCCAAGCGACTCTCTGAGTCAACAGGGCAGGAAGCCACCACGATCCACCGGTTATTGGATTTTGATCCGTCTGCCTTTGATTTCAAACGAAACGCTGACAACCCGCTGGAAACCGATCTGCTGGTGGTGGATGAGTGCTCCATGGTGGATGTGGTGCTGATGAATCAGCTGTTGCGGGCCGTGCCGGATTCGGCAGCGGTATTGCTGGTGGGGGATGTGGATCAGTTGCCTTCGGTGGGGCCGGGTTCTGTCCTCAGTGACCTTATGGAATCGGGTAAGGTGCCGGTGGCTCGATTGACCGAGATTTTCCGGCAGGCAGCGACTTCACAGATTATTACCGGTTCCCATGCCATCAACCGGGGTCAGGCACCCAAAGTGACGAAAAAAGGGGAGGAGACCGACTTTTTCTATTTAACCGGCGAGGAGCCTGAAGAGCTGTTTGCCAAGCTGATGTCGGTGGTCACCCGACGATTGCCGGAAAAATTCGGTTTTGATCCGGTTAATGATATCCAGGTGCTGGCCCCCATGAACCGGGGCGGTTTAGGCGCTCGAAGTTTGAATGTGGCGTTGCAGGAAGCCCTGAACCCGGATGCTCATCCACGGGTTACCCGCTATGGCTGGACTTATGCGCCGGGGGATAAGGTGATTCAGACGGTCAATAACTACGATAAGGATGTGTTCAACGGCGACATTGGCCGGGTAAAAAGCATTGATATTGAAGAGGGAGAGCTGATTATTAATTTTGATGGTCGAGATGTTTTGTATCCGGTCAATGAGCTGGACGAAGTCTCGCTGGCCTACGCCACCACTATCCATAAAAGCCAGGGGTCCGAATACCCTTGTGTGGTAATCCCCATGGCCATGCAGCACTTCACGCTGCTGGAACGGAACCTGCTCTATACCGGCGTTACCCGGGGTAAGAAAATGGTGGTGCTGGTGGGCCAGCCCAAGGCCGTGGGTATGGCGGCCCGAAACCGGAAATCGAACCGCCGGTTGACTAATCTGCAGGCGAGGTTGGGGTAGACGTGTGTTGATTGGTTAGAGATTCGTTAATCAACCTCCTCTGCGTAGGTGTCATAGGTATCTGACAGGGTGTCATGAAAACCCCACCCCATATTTGATGTATCCTCTACTATGGTGAACAGGCGATCACTGAACTCCTTAAAGAGGCCTTCTTCGGTAATGAATTTAATAGCGCTTTCATACATGCTCTCCATGCTGCAATAGAATGGCTCATCTATATCGCCATACTCCTTGGTACACCAGACGCCAGACTCCACAAAGGTGAGCATGATATCGGCGAGACCGGCATTTGAGCAGGAGATTTTTTTGTAATCCGAAATAGCCTTTCTGGCTACCGATGCCCGCATTTTGGGGAATGCCCGCCGTCCAGAAGGGATATATTCATCGGCGACGGTCTTTTTGTATTTTTCCAGTACTGCAGAATCGTCATTTAAAAGAAAGAGGCTTGGTAGAATTCTTTCACATTGCTGAATTTCTTGTAGAGGTGAGCTATTTCCTCGACCAGCTCATTCTGAGTCTTTTTTCTCAACTGTTTTTTCAGTTCGGTCAGGGTTGGCTTTTTGGTCATAAGTACGATCAATTTCCAAGAGTGTATGGGGGGTGTTTGCTGAAGCTTTTTAGCTGGTTGAATGCTAAATAACAACATTTTTTTGAGCCACTGTTGGTAATGCCTCTTACCGGATATTAATTTTTTTTTGCGGCCTTTTGTTTGGTGCTATATACTTGTTGTATATAGCTTGGAGGTGGCGACTGATATGACTCAAGGTACTGTTTTTGAAAATAATCGGACTCAGGCAGTCCGGTTACCGGCGGAAACCCGTTTTCCCGGTGGCATTAAAAAGGTCAATGTCAGGGTACGGGGGCAGGACAGGATATTATCTCCGGTAGGTAAGGGCTGGGATTCCTTTTTTAATATCAACCCTGAAGACGGGGCGACAGATGACTTTATGACCGAAAGGGCTCCACAGGAACAACGGGAGCGGGAGTCATTTTGATGTTGAAATACATGCTGGATACTGACACTTGCATTTATGTCATTAAGAACCGTCCGGATGTTGTTGGAGTTATATTTAATCGGAATGACGGAATGATTGCCATCAGTGCAATTACCTTGTCAGCGTTGGTCCATGGCGTTGAAAAGAGCAGTAACGTCAAAAAGAACCGGGACAATGTTGAGGATTTTGTCAGTCGGCTTGAGGTTCTTGATTATTCTCCGAAGGCTTCAGCTCATTACGGCGATATCCGGTCTGATCTTGAGCGCAGGGGTGAGGTTATTGGTGTTAATCACCTGCACATTGCCGCCCACTGCCGAAGTGAAGGTTTAGTACTGGTGACCAATAATACCCGTGAGTTTAAACGGGTGGACGGCCTGCGAATTGAAAACTGGGTAGAGGGTTCGCTTTCCTGAATCTGAATCCATCAGGTTTGTTACAACGCCCTTATATAATGCAATCTGGCTGGACTATACGATGCGTATGTTGATCGCTTCGGTGACTTTCAATGACAGGCCAGAAAATAACAATTACATACGAGAAACACTTGCTGTTTTCGATACTCTATGCCGGTAGTTGAGTAATTGTTGCTTTGCGGAGTTTAATTTGGGCTTTTCAGGCTAAATCAAAATGCTTGGTAAAAGACGACTGTCATCTATGGCAAATATCTCACACGAGTAATGGTGTTTTCCTGACTGCAAAGAGTCAGTAAAAGTTGCAATATAGAAACCATCAGCTGAGACAGGAAGTCAACACAGCCACGGAGGCAAACGGCTGGCATATCATGGAAGTATTTCGGCAGGAAGCCAGCGGACAGGATGTCCAAGACCATTCAGGATGATGGTAAAGGGAAAGCAGGGAGACTCTTCGGGCAGGATGCCTAAACTACAGGATGAAGTTATTCACAGGGAGTCATGAAAGCAGATCCAGGGAGGGGCTGTTTTTGTTTGCGTTAATCATTAAGTACCCATCTATCTGACCTGTTTTTTTTAGTCTGTCGCCTTGAAACCCTGGTCTAATACCCATCGTACATTCTAACTACGCAATTATGCTGACAATTTGAACCCAGACCCTGCGTTAGAATTCCTGACAATAGCTTACTCTTACTGGTCGTTTCACCTTATTCTGATGTCCAGATTACCATGCTCATTACGGTAGTTAGAAAGTGCGACTGGTATTATGTTCAGTCATGACTTCAATGGCTACGTGCTGAGTAGCTGATCAATAGACCATAAATATTCGATTTCATGTGGCTGAACCCTGAAAACAGTTAGATTATTGGGATTTTAAGCTTGCCCCAGTGTTAGCCGATATGTTTGAAATTTACCGCTGGTTTCCTGCTTTTGGTTTTATTGGTTTCACTATTTTTAGACGTATTTCCCATTGGGTAGAACTTGAGTATTTAATAATGGTCTAACTGTAGTTCCAGTAAGATGATTCAGGTATAGGTGTGGACTCTTGCAATGAAGTTAGATCGATTATTCACCCAAATATTGAACTCACGGGATCAGGCGATAAGCCTGTTACTGGTAAAGCACAATTAGGTAATCTGGTTGTAGAAACTGACCTTACGGAAAACACGCCCTATCTGAACCCTGCTGGTGCCAGTAGTTCATTTGTGTACTCAAAAGAGAAGCAATCTCAACCATTAGCAGCTTATCCTGTTACGCACTTGGCATGTGTGCCTAAGCCCCTTCCTTTACCCTCTCTGCTGGATACCATTGACGCTCTTGAGTTAATGGCACAAACGCAAAAAGTATTGGCGCCTCAAGAATATGACATCTTTATATCTAAGCTTGGGGAGCTTAGAAATGAGCGCGGCCCTGCGCTTCAAAAATCTCTGGAACAAGATACTTTGACAGAGCATGGTTGGTTTAGACCTTATTGGGATGACATGTATCTTCAGTCCAGAGATGCCACGCCTGTGAATGTTAGCTTTGGTCTGGAGCTTGAGAGTAAAGAGTGGTTCCCAAGAGAAGCTGGCTCACTGCTATCTATGGCTGGGGCTATTCTTGCTGCTTATGATCATTATCGATCGATACAGGAAGATAAGCTGGCTGTTGATATGGAGAGAAATAAGCCACTTTGTATGAGTCAGCCTGGCCGGTTGTTCAGCAACCGTAAAGCCGGGTCTGGCAAAGATAAGCTGATTCCTTGCTATAAGGAGGGGGCGGAACAACATGTCATTGTTCTTTTAAGAGGGCAGGTATATCGATTACAAGTTGCAGATCAGGAAGGAAGGCGAATCAGCCAGCATCGTCTGGCGCAGCAGCTGGCACAGCTGGATAAAAATAAAACAGGTCAGACTGATATCATCGATTTAACGCCAATGACGGCTGTTGATCGTAATCGTTGTGCTGACTTGCAGGCTAGATTTATTGAATTTGATGAGAATAACAAAAAACTGTTAGAGGAAATTGAAGGGGCATTCTGCTGCGTTTGTCTGGATGCTGCAGAAGAGTCAGAGACTCCCAGTATCAGTCGGCAATTGTTAACAGGTAATGGGGATAATCGCTGGTTTGATAAATCTTTGCAGTTTGTGAAGCTGCCGAAAGGGGGAGTTGGTGTCACGATAGAGCATACACCCGCAGATGCCGGAGCCTGGGTGCCTTTGATCAACCGGATTACTGAGGTATTAAAGCAGGAGTCACTGCTGGATGGAGAGCTCTGTTCAGGGCCAGAATTATTAATACCGAAAATCGATGATCAGCTTCGAAAGGACTTAATCGATGCATCTAAAAACTTTCATGATGAACTTAGCCAGGTTGAGTTGGATGACATTGTTATAAAGGGCATCCGTCAAGATGATTTGAGAGTGAAAAATATAAGTCCTGATGCTTTCTATCAAATGGTTTTTCAGGTGGCAGCCAGCAAAGCAGGGTATACAAATCCACCCACCTATGAATCGGTTTCCATGAGGCACTTTAAGAATGGGCGAACAGAGTGCCTTCGGACTCTTTCCTCAGAAGTTGCAGCGTTAGTTGCATCGTTGAAAAGTCATAAATCATCTGAAGCAAGTAAAAGTGAACTGCTCATTACGGCACTGAAGGCTCATTCAAATAAAATCAAGGCATGCAAGAAGGGTAGTGGGGTTTGCCGCCACTTATTTGCTCTTGAAAAAAAATGGGAGGAGCTTTATAAGGCTGATGGTGCTAAGAAACCAGAAATCTTTACTGACTCTGTTTATCAGGATCTGGTCAAAAAAAATACGTTGTCGACTTCGTGTGTCGCAGATCCAGGCATTAGTCGCTTCGTTTTTGGTCCAGTGGAAAAAGATGATGGGCTTGGTATTGCGTATTATCCAACCAGTGATGAACTTAGGGCGACCATTAGCCGGCGAGAAAAACATAGCGAAAAGGCACCGGCCTTTGCTCAAAAATTGGAATCTTCAGCGCATGAGCTGCTGAATCTGCTCAAGCTTGGAAGAGGGTAGTTGTTAATCTCACGGGCTTTGTAGCATGGGTCAAGAATGTCTATTTTTCAGTTTTGCTAGCAAGCGCTGGTTTTACCATTACTGAACGTAATTGTTGTAACTGAGTTCTGCTTTTGTATGAGGCGCTTGGTGTTGCAAGATAGCTCAGGGTTAACCGGTTAAACCACTCAGAGATCATCTCCATGTCCAGAAAAACCGGGTTTTGATCATTACGCTTTAGATACTCTCTTTTCCAAAAGTTGGTAGAAAGCGTTCTGAAGCTTTCAGAGGTAAGGTATAGCTCATTCATCATGGGGAGAACCTCATGCCCAAACAAAAATGATTGCAGAAAACCTTTTTGGCCCTGTACGACAGTGGGGCTTTTTAGTGAAAGACCTGAATCATGCCATGACCCAATGGCATGACGTGATGGGTGTCGGGCCTTGGTGGGGCTATCGCAATGTTCCTCTTGAAACTGAAGTCAATGGAAAGGCCTATGAAGTTCGAATGGATGTTGGGCTTGCTTTCCAGAATGGTGTGCAGATAGAGCTTATTCAGCAAACCAATAACGTACCCTATCCCTATAGTGACTTTTTTCTTAATTCGGATGAGAAACAGGTTTTTCACCAGATTGCTTTTTTTGCGCCTGATATAGAACTGGCTTTGGAAAAGGCCAGAAATGCGGGCCTTGTTGAAGTCGGTTTATGCAAGACACCTCTACAGCGATTTTATTATCTGAATACTCCCTGGCTGGGTAATACGGTTATTGAGCTGATGGAAGTTAACGACAGTTTTGTTTCTGGCTATGAGCTTTGTGCCAGAGAGGCTGCAAGCTGGGATGGTAGCAACCCATATCGACTCATCTCGCTATAAGGAATAGACATGGATGGTAAAGAGTTTTCTCCTATTCGAGAGTCAGAGGTTTCTGAATGGCAGATTGTTTGGTATGCAGGAACTGGTTGATGCTTGGGAAACGGTCGAATAGATGGAGCAGGACCTCAAGCTCCCCAGAGGGGAACTGCAGAAAACCCTGGCCAGTTATAATGACTTTGCGAAACAAAGTGAAGATCCTGAGTTTCACAAACACTCAGACTGGCTTCAGCCCATTATTGAACCTCCCTTTGCCGCTATTCAGTGCAGTTTCAATCAGTCCATCTATATGTAGGCTTTACCCTTGGGGGCTTAAAGGTTTCTATTGATGGCCAGGTGCTGGATGAGAATAGCCAGCCTGTTCCCGGGCTTTATGCGGCAGGAGCCTGTGCCTCAAATATTGCTCAGGATGGTGCGGGCTATTCCAGTGGTACCTGCCTGGGTGAGGCAAGCTTCTTTGGTCGAAGAGCCGGGAAGCACGGTGCTGCTTTGTCAGAAAAGAATAAACAGGAAAATCATAAGAAAGTTGCTGTAAAAACGGCAATGGAAGTCTGATATGAAAAGAAAAACATTAAAGAGTCATACCATCCGATGGCTTCCATGGCTTATGTCGTCATTACTCTCTTTGTCATCCATTGCCGATGAAAGACCCAATGTCATCGTTATGGTGGCGGATGATCTTGGCTGGGCCGATGTTGGCTTTCATGGGGGTGACATTGATACGCCCTCGCTGGATAGCCTGGCTGAAGAAGGTATGGAGTTAAGTCGTTTTTATACGACACCTATCTGTTCACCAACCCGTGCCGCCCTGATGACCGGCCGAAACCCCATGCGTCTGGGTGTGGCTTACGGGGTCTTCATGCCCTGGGATACGGCAGGGATTCATCCTGATGAGCATTTTCTCCCGGAGAGTTTTCTGAATGCCGGTTATCAAACGGCAATGGTTGGCAAGTGGCATCTGGGTCATGCTCAGCAGAGTTACCATCCCAATGAACGGGGGTTCGAGCACTTCTATAGCCACCTGAACAGCGAGGTGGGTTACTACCCACCGTTTGCCAGTCAAAGTGGTCGGGACTTTCAGGTCAATGGTCAGACGATTCCTGATAGTGCTATTGGCAAGGAGTCCTATGAGACCTTTCTTCTGGCGGATGAGGTGTCGCGCTACATTAAAGAAAGAGATAAGGAGAAGCCTTTCTTTGTTTATATGCCATTTATTGCTCCTCATACCCCATTGAATGCACCGCAGGCGCTGCAGGACAAATACAAAGACATCAATACCGATCTGCCGTCAGCACGAAGTCCGGATACCGATAATACCCGGACGGTCTCAAAGCTGCTGCTTCAGCCCAGTGCCCGACCCATGTATGCCGCTGTTGTTGACGGAATGGATCAGGCTATAGGAAAGGTACTGAAGAGCCTTGAGGACGAGGGCATTGCTGATAACACCATTGTGATGTTTTTCAGCGACAATGGGGGAGCCGCGTATAGTGTTGGTGGTGCCAATAATGCGCCTCTGCGGGGTGGTAAGGGGGATGCATTTGAAGGTGGTATTCGTGTTGTTTCAGTGATTCGCTGGCCAGAAAAAATTCCATCCGGAAAGAAGATGGATCAGATCATGACGGTAATGGATGTTTTTCCAACATTGGCTGAAGCTGCCGGGATTAAAACCGGAAATACAAGAGCGCTGGATGGCCGAAGCTTATGGCCATCCATTATCGAAGGTGAAGAAGCTCCCAGGGATGAGTATGTATTTTTCGCTTCTGAGACGCCGATATACGGTCACTTCAACCTGACCCTCTTTAATGATGAATGGAAGCTGGTTCAGGTGGTTGATCAGGAGCAGATCACAACGACCGTCACCAATCATCTGTTCAAAATTGCTGAAGACCCCTATGAATACAATAACCTGGCAGGCCAGCATCCTGAAGTAGTAGCTGAACTTTCCAGTCAGATGCGCCAGTGGCAGTCGCTTTATCCTGTCAATGGGCGTCGCTCCCAACTGGTGCCCCCTCCGGGTTGGCGTGCGCCTCTGGACTGGGCAGACTATCCGGTGCCTTTAGAGAAACTACAGGCAAAAGCCGCTCCAGGTATGCCTCCGGAATATGCCTTGAAACTGCTGGATATGCAGCACGGAGAGCGAGGCAGGCTGGTTTACGACTGCGAAAGTCGTTGGTGGTCCTTTGGATTGTGTGTGCGTAACACTGGCTCGGAATAGCTGGTTCGGAAAGTGCTTAGCCTAAAATAAGGATTAGCCTTTACATGGAAGTTGACAAACGCAGCCGGTCTAAATATTATTCACTTCGTTCCTTGCCGGTATAGCTCAGTTGGTAGAGCAACTGACTTGTAATCAGTGGGTCCCGAGTTCGACTCTTGGTGCCGGCACCATACACAGCAAAGCCCGAAGCGTTAGTAAGTACTTCGGGCTTTTTTGTATCTGTCTGTTTGCCCCCACTATTGCCCCCACTTTCGGCTGGGCTGTAGCAGCAATGCTTTCAGTCACACTCCTCACCTCTGCATCAAAGTCTTTTTAACTGGTTACACGACAGTGCTTTCAATTACTACTGCCTTTCGATAACTGAAAACCGCCTGGGTATATGGAACCTGCACTCCCCTTTTTTATAGTGGTTCAGTTTGGGGGCTATTGGCAGGCAAGGGGTGTCATTGCTTGGGGCGCAACCGTAGAAGAATATAGAATAAATTCTTCCTTTTTTTAGTGGTGTAGCTTGAGCCCGTTCAGGGAGGAATAATCGGACAAAATGAGCGGTAAACTGTCGCTATCCCAGGCCAGAAATCTGATTTGGCACAATGCCTTTTTTGGACCAGTGTTCTTCAATGCTCTGGGTAAAGTCACTGCTGACCAGTTTGGCTCTGCGCTTTAGCCGGTCACCCTGATCTTGCCGAAGATAGATGCCTTCCAGTTTTTCTGCTCCATAGTGAGATGGCTTATTCAGAAGGCCCATTAACTGAATCATTGAAAGGCGACCCGAGGCAAGGGGCTTGATCGGTGTTAACTCCAGCAGAGCGAACCGTTCATTGCGTCGGGCTACAGAGTAAAAACAGTCTTCAGAACGGTCATAGATCTCAAAACCGACAAACCAGTCAGGCAGGGACTGATAAGCCAGCGAATGACAGGCATAACACCATTCCCCAAATAGGATCAGGTATTCACCCAGCAGACTGACCAAATCCGCCTCGTAACGGCCTGCCCACCGCCAGAGGTGTTGAACTGACCGCCCGTATCCCGTTCAATCCAGGCGCCACGGTTCTGAGCCCTGAGTTTCCCATCAGGGCCGACAGAGAAGCCGACATTGGCACCATCGATTTTTTCTTCCACAGTCAGCTCTGCCAGCAGTAGCTCATTGACTTCGCTGGCTGATAACAGCTTGTCACCCCGGGGTTCACCAGAGCCCAGCCATTGAACGTGTGGGGTATGGGGAAAGCGGAAAAAAACATCGGCCATGAATGTATGCCTGTTGCTGATTCCGGTTAAGGGTAGGTGTTTACTGTCTAACGTCCACAGCACTTTTTGAACTTCTTACCACTGCCGCATAAGCAAGGATCATTTCTGCCTAACTTGGGTTCTTCATGACTAAAGGGGGTATTCGAGCTTTCAGAAAACAGCTCTCTGTGGATATTGCCGATCTGTTCATTCAGGTCGGCACGTTGCTTCGCTTTTTCAGCAAGGCTGAATTCCAGGGTATCCAGCCCACCCAGCCAATCCTCAAGCTCGACATGTTGGTTCATGCCCCAGCTTTCAAGTTCTCTATCCGCGTGGTGAATATAACCAAACTCGGTCAGCAGTTGCTCCCGGTTGGACTGCCACCATTGCTCAGGGGATTCCATGCAGTAATCGCTAGCCCTGACCAGTGATCGGCCATTATATTCTTCGCCAAGAAAACCGGTTTCACAGGCTTCCCGAATGTCTTCCATCAGTTCTTGCTGATGAATCGTCACGCATTCATCGTACAGGGTCAACCAGAGGGGCAGACAATCATCTTCCAGGTGTTCTGATTTAAACGCCCTGAACAGGGAAGAATAGAAGTCGATCAGTTCACTGCGGCTTATGTCCCCTTCAAAATAAAAACACTTCATGGTTTCCAGGGCCAGGGTGCGAAGCTCAAGCCCAAGGGTTCTGTCAACGATAACGTCTTTCAGTTGGTCGATATCGTTGACCATAATAGAGGCTGCTATCCTTTCCAGCCCGTTTTCTCCTACCGAAAAAAGCAGCGCATCATAAGCGGCTCCGGAATCCCAGTCACCCTCACCCTGATCAAAGTCATTGATGATATCCGCTAACACGGAAAATACCGCAGACTCACGGAATTGTGCCAGCACTGTCAGCGCCACCAGGTGAAGGCAGTTACCCTCCTGTTCGTTATAACCTTCGGGGTCGTCGGAAAAATCCCGCAGTACCGCCAACAGCAACGGGGTCATTTCCTGTTGATGGGCGATAACCTGGCGGATAGCTTGGGCCGGGAAGGTATCGGGCTCAAGGCTGAAAAAGGGCTTGAGCAACGGATGATCGGCAAACACAGCAGTACTCCGGGTTTCTGAATGTCTGGTTAATGATGGCTCAACACCGGCAAGGTGCAGGTGGGTTTGTGGTTTACTTTAATTGCCGGTCCATGATCAAAAAGACACTAATGTCTGGCTCGCTTTAATCCGCTCCAGATTGTCTTCGATAAAACCGAGTAATTCCTCGCCCTCCGTTATATCAATCAGCCCGAGTCCGTAATGGCTCAGGATATAGCAAAACGCAAAGGCCATATGAGGGTCTTGCAGTATAGGTTCGTTATCCCGGTTGGCCACATAACTGGTGAGCGCCGCATCACTGGCTTTTTTTCTGGCTTTTTTGCCGGGCTTGATACCGCGAAACTTCAGACATTCATCGGGGGCGATATGAAACAGTTCGTGATCCGTCATGTTATGTCCGATCATATGTCCGTAGGGTATCACCTCACGGGCGTCCTTCCAGGCGGCCCGAATTTCCTGAATCCACTGCTCATTGGTTTGAGGCGGTTGTTTTTTTACTTTCATTACGCCACCTTGTCGGGGGATAAAATCGATACCATCATCCTGGCTGCCAGCTCCGGTTCAGCAGCCAAGACCGTCCTTGTTTTGATCATACAGGGGTAATTAATGGCCACAACACTTCTTGAACTTTTTACCACTGCCACAGGGGCATGGGTCATTGCGACCTGTTTTGGGGTCGGCTCTCAAGAAGGTGCCAACATTGTGCATTACTGTACCGTTTAAATTAACCGGCTCCTTGTGTTCTGGAATGGTCCGTTGTTGCTCTACCGGCTGGAACGATGCCCAGCTGGACAGATCGGTAGTGGTGTCAGTGATGTAATGTTTGAGGTGCCAGAGTTCATCCAGGTTGTCGTACCCGGACACTATCTCGTCTTCAATGCTTTTCAGGGATGCCACGCTTTGGTCGGCCAGCCCGTCCTCATAAGCCTTGCGGATATCGGGCAGCAGTTCAGTAAAGCGGAAAGCGGCACAGCAGATAATCAGGCTGTCCCACATAAAGCTGTCCTTGCGCACCGGGTATTCCCGGAACAGCCAGGTAAAATACGACAGCAGGTCTTCCCGGTTCAATGCCTGCTCGGTAAACAGGGTGGCCAGGCTTTCCAGGGCGGCGGCACGGACAAACTCGTCCAGCGCCTCATTTTCTACCAGTGTTTTGAGCGGGGCAATGTCACCGTGGCAGATGGAAGCCAGAATACGGGTCAGGCCACCGGTAATGGCATCACCAAAATAATACTCGGCACTGTCTTCCCAGCTGGTCAGCAGATGGACAATCAGCGGGTAGGCCCTGGCTTCCCGGAACTGGCCCAGCAGGAAAATGGCAAACAGGGTCAGTCCGTCGTTGAAGTCGTCGTCAATATCTTTTCCCAGGTCCACCAGCTCTTGAAGGTAGGCCAGCAGATGAGGCGTAATCGCTTCTTGCTGTTCAACGGCGGCGTTAATGGCGGCGTGTGGGAAGGAGCCTTCAGGGTTGTTGGAAAGCTGTTCCAGAATCTCGTCGATGGTCACGGGTTGTTTGCCTTTGGTCAGGTAGTTGAGTTTGGATTGGTGGGATTCAGTGCCTGTTCTACCATGGCATCGGCCAGATGCAGGCGGGTTTGTTGCTGGTGTTGCAGGTGGGTTTTGATTTGGTCGCAGAGGGTTGTTAGTTGGTCGACTTTGGTGACTATGCGGCGTTGTTCAGCTAGTGGGGGAAGAGGAATATTGAGGTTTTCAACATCGCCAACTCGCAGGTGCTTGACTGTCAGCCCTACAGCATGCTCTGAAGCCCGCTCAAGCAAATGAGGTTCAGTTAGCGCTAAAAGCAGAAATCCATTCAATACAAAGTCACTCATTGGGCAAATCAGCATGGTTCTCTGGCCGAGGCACCACTTTACGCCTTCTGGAATGATCAATGCCTCTCCCATAGGAGCTTCACGAGTGAAAATGATATCTCCGGATGCCGGTGGGCAGCGGCGAGACCAGTATTCATATGTATTTTGATCAACAAATTTAAGATCCTTCTCAATGAATTGACGCTCCCGGATGTTAGTTGTCCTGATAATTGGAATACCGCTTTCTGAATAAGGCGCCGTTTTGTTATGGCAATCCACTAACATCCTGGATAATTGGATAAGATGCGCACAGCTCCATGAATCAGGAAGGAGAAAAGGTGCATGTGGTTCGTTGAGTTTTTTTAGCTTCCGAAGCATCGTGGTCGCTTCACTGTTACTTTTAGCTTCAGCAGTTAGCCAAGTATTACGAGCCTCAGATAAACGTATCAACAACTCCGATGCGGGTTCGTCGTTGGGATCTTGCGATACCAGCTTGCCCATCACGGCCAGTTGCAGGATGGTCTGTTTGAGCTGGTCGATGCTGGCTTCGGTGGTGAACAGGGTGGTAAAGTGGCTGGCGATGCGCTGCCAGTTCTGCTTTAACTCATCGGCATTTTTGCTGCTGGTCAGGGTTGTCAGCAGGTTTTCTACCAGTGTCGTATGGGCGGACAGGCTGGCTTCGGCCTGCTGTTCAATCTGGTCGCATAGCGCCATCAGCTCATCGACTTTGGTGACGATGCGCTCTTTTTCTTCCGCTGGAGGTATTGCTATTAAGCAGCCACGAAGCTGAGTCTTGTTGATGGAGGCCAGGTTCGTGGTTTGTTTACTGGAATTAGCAAAGTACTGGCGAGCAACAGGGCCATTCAGGTATCGCTCAAGCCATAATTCACTTTGTTCAGCCAGAAAGATGCGAGCTTTGAATACATGATTCTGGTGAGCAGTATAGGGTAACTCATCAGCCCAGATAGCTGTTCTGCCGACCTTATCCCAGTCCCCGCCTTCAGTGATTAGCAGGTCACGTTGCATTATCCGGTACTTGTCCACCTCCTCTACTGGGATTTCAACCTCTTTAATTTCATCCAGATCCAGGTACCCTCGTTGAACATTCGCAACTCGCAGGTAAGGTATAGATACCAATTCTCTACCGGCCAGTTTGCGTCCTTTGGTGATTCCGCTTTGGATATCAGCCACATCTTCAAAATGCGCCCATACCCAACCATCAGGTAGTTGAAAAGGGTATTCTTTGTCATCAATAACGGGAAGGGGCTTTTGTTTAGGGATTTTCTTCTCTCTAATCAGTCTGGCCTTCTCAGCCCCAATCCGCTCCAGCAGCTTAGAGGCAGGCTCATCCTCCGGATTCTGCGGAACAAGCTTCCCCCGCACCGCCAGCTCCAAAATCAGCTCACGGAGTTTTTTAATGCCATAAAGGTCAATCTTTTTGCTGGAGCCCCGGCCAGAGGCGGATTTGTTCCGTACTGCCAGCGCTAAGGTAGAAAGGTTTTCGGTTATCAAAGCATTCATCATTCAGCTTCCGGGGCCAGCATATTCATAATCAGGCGGATCAGGGTTTCTTTGTGTTTCGGGTCGGACTCGGCCACCAGCAGGGTCAGGGCCGACAGACCAATGTCGTTAATCACCAGTTCGCCCTGCGGATTGAACAGACGACCATTACGGTGCAAAAAGTCCACAAAGAGAAAGGCACCGCTGCGTTTATTGCCATCGGTGAAGGGATGGTTTTTCACGACGGCAGCTCCTGCGCATCCATGCGCCCGCTGCATACCGTACATCCTGTACATAAAGTAAAGGAGATGAGCGGCCTTGCTTTCAAGGGTAGGGTAAGCCGGTTCACCAAAGGCAGTCTGGTCCAGATTGCCCAGCAGGGCGCCCAGGCCATCACCACGAGGGCGGGCAAACAGGTCAGTAGCTTCGCCTCGCTCCGTCAGTTGCTGCTTTAGTTCTGCCAGTGCTTTTGTGGCCTGCGGTTCGGTGGGCAGGCTTCCACCGGATTGGCCATGGGGTTCATTGAGCAGCCCTTCATCGTAGCGTTGCAGCCAGAGAAAGGTTTGGGTATAGCGGCTGATAATCTCCACCAGCCCACGGCCAGTATCTGGCTGCAATTCCGGCGAGGCGGCCGCTTTACGAACCAGCTTCAGCGCCGCTTCCAGCTCCAGGGCGTTCTGCTCAAATCGCTGCTGGTTGATGGTGTAGCCAATGGTCAGATGGTCTTTGAGGATGCCCGTAGCCCACTGTCTGAACAGTACTGCCCGCCTGGAGTTCACCCGGTAGCCCACTGAAATAATGGCATCCAGGTCATAGTGTTTCAGGTTCCGCTTTACCTGCCGTTTGCCTTCCTGCTGAACTACTAAGAAATCCTTAGAAGTTGCCTTTTCCTCAAGCTCAGCCTCTTTGAAGATGTTTTTAAGGTGCATCAGGATGTTTTCAGGGGTGGTATCAAATACCAGGCTCATTTGCCGCTGGGTCAGCCAGACGGTCTCACCGTTAAGTTGTACCCGGATATCACCTCGTTCACCGGAGAATATGCGGATTTCACCGGCTGCGTTCTGTTCAGACATGATTGTTATTCACCTGCCGTGGATAAGTGCATCTTCCAGCGTAGCCTGTAACCGGCCAAGCAACCCTTCCAGCGCCTGCTGTTGTTGCTGATAGCTGGCCAGCAGTTCGTCCGGGTCGTGACTGATGATTTCGCCCACATGGGGGTTCTTGATATCCAGGTTGAAGTTGCGGGCGATCACCTCATCAATACTGACCTTCCACGCCTGTTCATTTTCTACCCGTGCGGCAAAGCCGTCCGCTTCATTTCCCCACCAGTCGTTCTCCTGCTGGAACTCTTCAAACTTCATGGGACGGGTTTTGCTGTAGTTCTTTACGCCTGCCGGGTAAGGGTGTTCGTAGAACCAGATATCCCTGGTCGGCTTACCCTTGGTGAAGAACAAAATATTGGTCTTGATGCCGGTGTAAGGGTTAAACACGCCATTGGGCAGGCGCACGATGGTGTGCAGGTTGCACTCTTCGGTGAGCAGCTTTTTGATTTTGGTTTTGACGCCTTCGCCAAACAGGGTGCCATCGGGCAGAACCACTGCCGCACGTCCACCGTCTTTTAACACCTCGATAATGAGCTGCAAGAACAGGTCGGCGGTTTCCCGGGTTTGCAATTCGGCGGGGAAGTTCTTCTCGATGCCGTCTTCCTCGGTGCCGCCGAACGGGGGATTGGTGACAATCACATCCACCTGTGCCTCCCAGCTGGAGAGTGGTTTGCCCAGGGTATTGCCGTGTTTGATCTGAACCGGTACCTCGATACCGTGGAGCAGCATATTGGTGGTACAGAGCAGGTGAGGCAGCTGTTTTTTCTCCACGCCGTGAATCTGCTGTTGCAGGGTCTGGTGATCGGCAGCGGTTTTCACCTGGTCTTTCAGATGATCCACCGAGCAGGCCAGAAAGCCGCCGGTGCCACAAGCCGGGTCCATGATGCTTTCGCCCAGTTGCGGGTTGATGCGGTTGACCATAAAGCGGGTGACGGCACGGGGCGTGTAAAATTCTCCGGCGTTACCGGCGCTTTGCAGGTCCCGCAGAATCTGCTCGTAAATATCGCCGAACAGGTGTCGTTCTTTGGAGTCGGTGAAGTCCACCTCGTTCAGCTTGTTGATGACCTGACGGAGCAGGGTGCCGTTCTTCATGTAGTTGAAGGCATCGCTGAAGGCTTCTTTGACCACAAAGCCCCGTGGGTTTTTATCCACAGGGGCCATCAGGTGTTTCAGGTCCGGGAACAGGTCGTTGTTGATAAAGCCCAGCAGGTCATCGCCGGTCATGCCTTGTTTGTCGGCGGCCCAGTTGCGCCAGAGGTATTCTTCGGGGATTGGTGAACGGTAGTCGTCCAGCTCGAACTCCAGCTCTTCTTCCTGGGCGTCGAACACTTTGAGGAATAGCAGCCAGGACATTTGCCCCAGACGCTGGGCATCGCCATCGACACCGGCGTCTTTGCGCATGATGTCCTGGATGGATTTGATTACGGAGCTGATGGACATGGTTTTCTCTAAATCGGTTTAAAGAGGATTGGCCACGGAGCCACGGAGACACGGAGAAAAGAAAAAGCTTTTCCTCTGTGCCTCCGTGTCTCCGTGGCTAAAAAGAATGTTAAGCCGTACGATAAATTTCCGCTTCCAGCTCGCTGATGGCCTGCTCGTAATCCGCCGGTTTGCCAAAGCCTTTCCTGACGATCTCGATAGGGCGGCCAATGGCGGTAAAGGGCGCCACTTTCAGAACATTCTTGTTCTCAATCTCCTGTACGCCGGCATCGGCGTATTTATCCAGCAGGGTGTTAAGAACCGTCTGCGCCGTGTCAGAGTAACGGGTGAAGTAGTTTCGCTTCTTTACGTTCTCCGCCCGTTCTTTGCGGGTCAACGGTGGCTGGTCATAAACCACATGGCAGATCAGGTCGAAGGGATCGAGGTCTTTGCCCACTTCATCGGCTAAAACCTCCCAAAGGATACCTTCGTTTTCCAGCTCATCAATCACGGCCTGTTTGCGCTCGGCAGATTGCCACCGTTTGATGAACTGATCCAGTGTGGTGAACTGTCTGGCCATGGTTTTACGGGTGTAGTCTTTGAAAGACTCAGTGACCAGCTTGCCGTCGGTGTCGTAATACTGCACCCGTTCGGCGATGGCTTTGACCGTGACGCCGTTGACGTAGAATTTCCTGATCTTGTTTTCGTCGTCAAAGCCGGTGGTGTCGATATCCGCTGATGTGCTGGTGGCATCAGTACTGCTACCGACATCGTATTGCCCCGGTTCTTCAGCCACGGTGCTGTCGGTTTCGTCCGTGGTCGGATCATTGAGCAGAGTATCCAGTGCCGTATTATCATCGCTGTTGATGGTACTGGCATCGGTGTTGATCACTTTTTCCGGGATGCCGTCGAAGCGCTCATCGGCAAACAGCTCGGTGGCCTTTTTGAAGTCGAGGATGGTGAACCAGAGTTTGTTGTAGCGATCATCAATACGAGTGCCACGGCCAATGATCTGTTTGAATTTGGTCATGGACTGGATGGACTGATCCAGCACCACCAGTTTGCAGGTTTTGGCATCGACGCCGGTGGTCATCAGCTCGGAAGTGGTGGCGATGACGGGGTAGGGCTTCTTCGGGTTAATGAAGTTATCCAGTTGCGCTTTGCCCAGCTCATCGTCGCCGGTGATTTTCATCACGTACTTGTCGTTCTTAGCCACCTGATCGGGGTTCAGATTGATCAGCGCCCGACGCATCCGCTCGGCATGGTCAATGTCATTACAGAAGACAATGGTTTTGTTCATGGGATCGGTGCGCTTCAGATAGCTGGTGATGGTTTGTGCCACCAGTTGGGTGCGCTCGTCGATCACCAGAGTGCGATCAAAGTCTTTCTGGTTGTAGATGCGGTCTTCAATGGTCCCACCGTGTTTGTCAGTCTGACCTTTGGTCGGACGCCAGCCTTGCAGGTCCACATCAATATCCACCCTCACCACTTTGTAAGGGGCAAGGAAGCCGTCTTCAATACCTTCTTTCAGGGAGTAGGTGTAGACCGGATCGCCAAAGTAATCGGTGTTGGAGACTTCATCGGTCTCTTTGGGGGTGGCGGTCAGGCCGATCTGGGTGGCGCTGCTGAAGTATTCCAGAATCTCCCGCCAGGCACTGTCTTCGGCGGCGCTGCCCCGGTGACACTCATCGATGACGATCAGGTCAAAGAAGTCCGGGTCTACCTGTTTGTAAGCCTTCTGCGATTCTTCCGGTCCGGTGAGTGCCTGATAGAGCGCCAGGTGGATTTCATACGCCGGGTCCACCTTGCGGCCAGTGATTTTGGTCATGGCCTGGCCGAAGGGCTGGAAGTCGTTAATGCGAGTCTGGTCGATCAGGACATTGCGATCGGCCAGAAACAGGATGCGCTTCTTGCTCTTGGCTTTCCACAGTCGCCAGATAATCTGGAAGGCGGTGTAGGTTTTTCCGGTGCCGGTAGCCATTACCAGCAGTATCCGGTCCTGACCTGCTGAGATGGCTTCTACGGTTTTGTTGATGGCCTGTAACTGGTAGTAACGGGGCGACTTGCCGCTGCCATCGTCGTAGTAGTCCTGGGTGATAATGGGTAACTGTTGTTCGGTGTAGCCTTTCCAGGTGCAGAGCTTCTGCCAGAGCTGTTCTGGTGAAGGGAAGTCTTCAAGCTGGATCTCGGTTTCCAGATCTGCCGGATTGGTTTTGTCATGGAAAATGAAACCATCACCGTTGGACGCAAAGGCAAACGGCACATCCAGCAGGCGAGCATAGTCCAGTGCCTGCTGCATGCCCTTACCAATCTCATGCTGATTGGCTTTGGCCTCCACCACTGCCAGTGGTAACCCGGGTTTGTGATACAGGGCTATATCCGCCGACTTTACTTTTTTGCGAGCTGCCGCCTGACCACGAACCACCACCTTGCCATCCCGCAGTTTCACTTCCTGGCGGATCTGGGTCATATCGTCCCAGCCTGCGTCTTTGATAGCGGGCAGGATGAACTTGGAAATGATATCGGACTCAGTAAGCCTGGATTTGTCGATGGGCATGGCGGTGCATCCGGTCACAGCATTGGGTTGTGGGGCATTGTCGCATAATTGGGGAAGGGATAAACAGGGGGATTGCACAGTGCTCGCCCTGATTCCATCTGCACTATGTATTGATAAAGAGATATCAGCAAACTTGCTGACATCCTGCTTCATCCATTGTTGTGGTCAGTATACTTTCTGAAGCGGGAGGTGGGGCATCTTTGATCAAACTTCCTGCCATTAATGGCATAAAGTTGAAAATACTCTGTATCAACCTTAGCCTTCCCCCATGCGGGCAACAGCAGGCCAAGCGGCTCTACGGTGCTTTCTCAGGTACTTCCGGTAAGTCTTTTGATGCATCCCTTTTGGCCTGTCAGGTGGATCGGTAGCCAACTCGGTTGCTGCACTGCCCAGCTTGTCCCTGATTGCACTGCAAGTATGTACGGCTCGATCAAAATGCCCCAGCGTCTGAGTGTAATACATCGGCCCATACCAGCGCCGATGGGCAAAGCCATTCCTCCCCATCAACAGCTTGCCAGAACGAATTTCCAGCATAGGGCAGTAGAAGTAGGGTCTGCGGGTTTTGCCTTTCAGGGTACTGACCCATTTAAAACCGATGACCTGCTCTCTGGTCTCAATTTTCCCGGCATCATTCCAGACCGGATACTCAACATGCAGACACTGCTCCCAGCCCCAGAACCGGGTCTTGCATCGCATCCTGATGGCAAACGACTTTCCAAACCGGATCACTGTTTTTCTTCCGGGTTCCAGTAATCCATTCCGGTAAAGCCAGCAAATGTCCAGGGTATAGCAATCCTCAACATTTTTTCCGCCGCCGGCCTTTCTGCCGCTGTTGTAACCTCCCATGGTTACCTCCCTGTAGAACCTAAATCCCTATCGAAAAATGCACTTTGCAGTGAAACTGTTACAACATAAAGATCCCACCATAAGCACTATTTATTGCTCGTCGTCTCGTCATTTATATATATAAGCGACGAGAGACGACGAACAAGCACTTAGCCCTTATTAACAGGTATCAGTGTATCTCCATCAAAACGAATCAGACCTTTTGAATCCAGTGCATCAAGCCATTTGGAAAAATTAGAGATGGCCAATCCCTGTGCCTTGAGATCATCCCGAATAACAGCCACTGTCGTGGGCTCCCCTGAAGCAGTTCTTGATCTGACAGCCTGATACAAAGCTTCCTGATTTTTCGACAGGGTCAGGGGCTTATCATCAGCCTCACCTTCTTCAGGAGGCTCACGGCCGTTCAAACTGGCGACCAGAGTCGTGACTTCATCCTGATCAGAGTCGTACCTCAGAAATCGGGGCGTCATATCAAAGGCCTGGGTTGGCATAGGCTCCGAGTCTTTTGACTTGGTACATTTCAGCAGGTAGTACATGCCCTTATCGGGCCGATCAATGCAGTATTCAAAGTCGCAGGCAGCCCGCAAGGCCGATGATCCTCTTGCATCACGCTCTTTATTCTTGCCAGTGTGGTGGATAACAATGATGGTTGCGCCAGTTTCCGCTTTTATTTTATCGCAGCCTGAGACAAACAAGTTCATATCGGCCGTCTTATTCTCATCAGCGCCGCCAAAGCATCTGGCCAGTGTATCAATGAAGACTACGGATATTTTCTTTTCCATCTGGTTATTCAGATCCATGATCGTATTGATCAGTTCATTCACCGTCTTTGGACTGCCAATGAAAACCGGCATTTTGATGGAGTGCAGCAATGCCAGGGACTCACCATTGTTATTTGTCATTTTCCAACCATGGGCCCGCTTGGCGGCACCGAAGCCGCCTTCAGCAGCAATATACAAGACTGGTGACTGCTGGCAGTGAACATGGTTCCATGGCTTGCCACTGGCTATACAGGCAGCCCAGCTTACCGCATGAAATGACTTAAAGGACTCTGAGGGGCCGTAGATTACGCCAAATGAGTTCTGGGGAATATAACCCTTAATCACCCAATCTTCTTCTTTGTCATAACCAGTTTCCAGTAGCTCGGTTGGAAACTTTCTGGTACTCCCACCATAGAAAGGGCTACCAACACCCTCGGGAGGAACTTCAGAATCGACATCGGTATGATCATCGCTCTGGTAGTTCTGGCTTTCAGCCTGGAGTCTTTCCACGTTAGTAAGGTTCGGGGTCATTTGTTCCCGCCTTTCAAGATCCGTTTCGGGTATAGCTTCACTGATGCTTGAGAGTATGTTTTTCAGAGTTTCATTACCCTTCTCTTTGGAAGAAGCTTCTTCAGAGGTCAAGCTGCTAATGGCGTTATCCTGATCAATTTGAATGACTGCCACTTCAAGACCATGCTCAGCCTTTGCATTTTTATCAGGCATAGCTGCCCCCCTTCTCTGGACGCTGATACCGGATGGTTTGGGATTTATTGATCTGCTTAACGTCCACTGACCTGGCTCCGGCCTGAAGCAGTACACTGATCAAGATGCCGATATCTGCAAGTGCTGAATCATAAAAATCAATCACCACAACAGGGCAATCATTCACAGGCCAATGATATTTTTTGGCATCAGTGATCAACGGCAAAACAAGATGATTCTGTTGAGCGAGCTGTTTGGAATTATTAGCTGCCAGCCAGCATTGAGGGCTGCCAACGTACAGCATGACCAATCGTATAGGGCGGGGGATTACTAGCTGCCTGCCGTTTGGGGGTAGTACTTTCATTCGTTAAAAGACTCCGTCCAATAGACCTGATCAAGGTGTTTTTTTAGAGGTTCACTTTTTGCGGGTTGATCTACCGCCCGGATTTGAGCGGTGGATGGTGGTTGCACGGTCAGACCCGCTGTGACTCCCAGGCTTCCAGTTCCGATTGCAGCCAGCGGACGCAGCGTGGTCCTAACTGATGTGGTTTTGGGAAGTGGGTCTGTTCATCATTGATCCAGCGGTACAGCGTGGTGTTACCAATCTGGTAGCGTTTACGTACCTGTTGGTTGGTGAGGTAGACGACGCCCTGTGGCACAGGCATTGGTGAAGGTGTTCTGGTATCACTGCTTTGGCTGACGACAGATATCTGGTCAGCAGCAGTAACCGGGCAGGTTTTGCTTTTTTTGAAAGGGGCGTTGCTGGTGGTCATATCCCTGACTCCCGTAAGGCATTTTCTGGAATGGCTTGGGAGTCAGGTTAGTTGGATTGGGCGTTAGAATTGAAGGCAAAAGGTTTGCTGCGCAAGGAAAAAGTTTGCGTGAGGGTTACGTGCAGGCTTCTTCGGTTTACGCAAAGTGTCAATGTAAGGTTTTGCAACTGGCGTAAAGTTTACACGCAAGCTTTTTCGGCCTCTTTAACCAGTTTCAGGGCTTCGGATATTGCTGTGTTAGATCGTTTAAGTGGCAGGTTGTTCTCCTCAAATCGCGTACTGAGGATGTCCGCAAGCGCTTTGGCTGATATGCCATCTGAGCGGATTATCTTTTTTGTTTTAAGTGGTCTTGACTTATATTCGTCCAGTTCTGCCAGTACTGTGGCCAACGCACCAATGATATGTTTTTTTACCCCTTTGGTCTACCATCTATGAGATATATCCACGAGTTTCTTCGGTAGTGCCACCTGACTTCAAAATGGAGCTGAAGAGCTATTCTCAGGTACGGAAAGGCTAACTGGTTTTCCTCAGCGAAACTGAGGATGTCTTCTTTTGAGATAGTCGGGCTGTTTGGCCAGTAGTAATCTTCTATATACTTCTCATATAGAACCTGTTTGATAACTGCGGCTTTATTCGCGCCTTCTACTTTATTAAGCAGTGCATTTTTGACATCCCGACCTACATCATAAGGCTCAATTCCAACAAATAATAAAGCTGCTTCATCCTCTGTGTAGTCTGACTTTAATAACCAATGTTTCAGATCCACTGCCATCGTTATCCCCCTCGCTTTAAAGAAACCAATCAAGACAGCCGGGAAACCTGTCCTTTCGGGTAAACCCTATACTGGCCAAAGAAAAAATCAGCGGTAAACCGCCTTACGGTGACCGACTTTGATCACTACAATAATTAACTGTCCGTTGTCTATCTGGTACACCAGACGATAGTTGCCTGTTCTGACTCGCCATGTATGTTCAGCGCCGGACAGTTTGCGACAGGCCATCGGGAAACGGCTCATCTACCAGCGACTCCGCCAGTGCCACCAGCTTGCCCACCGTGGCTCTGGGCAATTTCTCCAGCTCCTTCAGGGCGGAACGCTTCCAGCGCAACGTATAACGGCTCATAGCTTGCCGCTGGCCTTCAGGTGCTTAAGCACATCGTCATGGGAAGTGGATTCTTCGTCCCGGCGCTCGGCAACGGCGGCCAGGTCTTCAAGGTCGTCCAGAAGTTCTTGGTAGTCGTCCATCGGTAAGACGACAGATACCCGGTTGCCCTGGTCGTCGGTGATGTACTGGGGGCTGCTGTCTGGTTTCATGGCAGTGTTCCCTGTTAAGTTGATTATGAGCTGATTATGAAAAGCTGAGTTCTTTCTGCTGGCGGTACGTTTCCATATCCACCAGCGTGGTCTCTTCCCCTTTCAGGATTTTATCCAGCAGGGCATCGTATCGGCGGATGCTTTCCCGCTTCTCCGGCAAGTGTTCATGCCGGTCGTAATGCTTCACATCCACCCCGTTCTGGGCATGAGACTGAAGCAGGTTTCTCTGCTCCCGGTTAACCCCGGCATCAATCAGCAGGTTTTTAACCGTGCGGCGAATGTCTCTGGCCGTGAAAGGCTCCGGTGCTGGTTTGCCGTCGGTGGATGCCTGTTCAGCCAGTGCCTTGTTATAGCGGATAAAACCGTTTTTCAGCGACTCCAGGGTAAGCGGCATCAGCTCGCCCTTACTGGCTCCGCTACGGCCTTTCACACCTGAGCAAAACGGCCATGGGTATGAACCAGAGAATTCCCTTACAGCTCGCAGGATCGCCATTGCCCTGCCGGTCAGCGGTACCACATGTATCTTTTCCGTTCCCTGCCGTCCCTTTCGGTCTATCAGGGTAACGCAGTTTCGTTGAAAGTCGTAGTCCTCCCATGTTGCCCGGAGTAACTGTTTGGGTCTCTGCCCTGCGGTGGCCAGCATAAAGCGGATGGCACAGGCCATAACGAAACCGACGCGATGGGTGTTGCCAATGTTGTTCCAGAGCCGCCGAACCTCTTCATGGCTCAATACCCGGTTACCGGGTTTGGAAGCCTTGGTATTTTTTCTGGTAGCTGTCACCGGGTTATGTTGGATATAGAATCGCTTTTCGGCAATCCGTGTCGGATCGTAGTCACCTTTGATACCGAAGTTGAAACAGGCGTGAAGCAACGCCCGAATCCGAACGGATTCCACCTCAGAACCCCGCTGGTGGATGGCAGCCAGAATGGTGACGATATCGTCCGGCGTCACATCCTTGGCCTTTGTTGCCGCGATCATGGGGTAGGCCTCCAGAACATTCAGTCTGAACGCCTGACGGGTCTGGTGAGCGCTCTCTTTACCCTGGGCTTCCTGATCCAGTACGTAGGACTCCATCAGATCAGCAAATGAGCCTTTTCGGGCTTCCATTACCTGCCGCTGCTGCTCTTCAAGCTTCTGCTGTTCCTGCTTGCGCTCCTCGGCTTCCAGATGACCTTTCAGGTCACCTCCACACTGACGGCGCAGGCGGGACAGGTCCTGAGCCTCGTCGCGGCATTCAGCAAGGGTATACCCAGCGCCATCGTTGGTGACTTTGTAATTACCGAGTTTGATCGAGGAATCTTTGTCTTGATATTTATAGCGGTAGTACACCTCAATGGTTCCGCTTTTGCGCTTTTCAAACAGCAGCGTCCCATCACCGCGACCACCCACTTTTTCTGTTAGCCTTTTCTTTATGTTTTTCAGCGCCAGCACGGACAGCTTTGCCATGATCTCCACCTGTTTTTATTGTTATGACTGCTTTGAAATCTGCCCCCACTTTTGCCCCCACTTTCTACTGGGCTTGTGTGGGGTTTAATGGGATTGCAAAGAACAGTCTATCATTACCAACCCCTTGTTATTAAAGGGTTGTGAGCAGTATAGTGGGGTTTTAAGGGATTGTATGAAACGATCGTACTTTCAACTTGTAATCAGTGGGTCCCGAGTTCGACTCTTGGTGCCGGCACCATACACAGCAAAGCCCGAAGTGTTAGTAAGCACTTCGGGCTTTTTTGTATCTGCTGGTTTAGTGCAGGTATTGGTGCAGGTAAGCCTCAAGGCTAAGTGCATATTTCTCTTCAAAGGAGATATAGGGTATGGCATTTACGGAAGATGAACTCGCTCTCGAAATTGCAAAAGCAGATATAGAGCCTTGTCACTTAGTGGACCTGGAGGCTTTTCAGTCATGGTGTGAGTATATAGGTAATGTCTTTAAGTCTCCCTCATGCAAGGTAGAGGATATCTATCCCAACTGGGTGTATTACGGTAGTCATCACATTGATCAAATGCTTTTATTGCAGAAAGTTAAAGAGTGTATCGGAGCCCTTGGTGATCCGAATGGTACGCTCAAACAGTTAAACTCTTGCTTAGAAGAGATAGAACAGTAAGAGAGTTGTTTGGCAGCGAATATGAACGTACTCATATGTGTACTACCAACCGCCTTTGAACATTTTTTCTCCCCACCAACCCCAAAACTCTAGGGGACTTGGGCAAGGCGCTATTAATTTTTGGTGGTAACCAGTAGTAACGGTAGTAATGGTCTAGTGCTTCAAGGGTTAAGTAGGTACGACCAACCCTTTTTGTGGTGGTAACCAGTGGCGATCCACTGGTTACTACTAATTACTACCAGTTACTAAAGATTTTTCAATGCTAGTAACTCTGGGCGCATTGCTAGAGTTGGATGTTACTACCATTACTACTGGTTACGACCTGCTCCATAAAAACTATGAAATCACTTTATGGTTGAATACATAGCACCTCTTCTGGCCAATACCTGGTAACTTGATATTTTGCTGTAGACCTTTAGCTTTTGGGGGTTCCAGCCATCCTAGATCTCCGCAAAGTTTTGCTGCCTTAACAGGATCATAGCCTTTGGTGATCTCTTTCCATCCTGAAGATAGAACGTAGAAAACTGTAGTACTTTCCCCCTAACACCTCAACAACTCTGCGGTAAACCAACCATATTCACTACGTGAGTAAGGGAATTCCAGTCGGCAAACCTGCTTTGTTGATGAGCAGTTGAAAAAGGATTTCACCTGTTCCAGGCACTCAACATCCTCTTTGGTTGCCAGTATGCCCTCGCTTAGATAGCCAAGCATGGAAGCATTTCTCTGCCGCTGTCGCTGACTCGGCCTGTATTCCAACCGGTTATGCCTAGTTCTGTTGCAAGTTCACCTCCTGCTGCAACCATTGCAAACCTTCCTGCAACACGGCGTACTTGGCTTTCTGAATTACCTCCAACTTTATTCATAAACTCACGATATATATCCTTAGCTTTGGCTACATGGCTATGCAGGTCACTTGTTACTCCCCTCTATTGAAAGCTCTAATAGCGACACCGTAATATTTGGTTGAGTTCTCAGTTAGTTGATCTGCAAATGTTCCACCACATCCGGAAAGTCGTGGATATTTTTCAAATGCACCATACATTCCCGTATTGGCGGGAATATCGGCTTGTCTGACCTCTTGACCAGCTTTAACTTTTTTACCTGCCGACTCCATGTGAGATGCAAGGCATATTTCACCAGTTGATAAATATAATAGCCTCCACTCCTTGGTTGGCTTTGCTTCTCCATCTTTGCTGGAGCGCCTTTTGCCCTGACCATTAGCCAACATGTAGCTAATTTCTCCTGCTTTTGAAGCGTCTACTTGTCCAAGTTCATCAAGGCATAACAAAGCATCGTTTCTGTTTGCAGCCACTCCCTCCAGTCCATTGTCAGTCGCTCTCCATGTCTGAATAAACTGGGGACCTCCATATACTGACGCGCGGCAGTCTTGAGGATAGTGGTTTTACCCAGGGAGCTTCCTCCAGGAAAATGAAATCCTCCTCCATCAAGCCCAATGTGTCTTGTTAGGAATTGTCCCGAAATAAAACCGACATTTCATTTTTCGTCTGGTACGGCAGTGTAATTCCATTTTGGCAGAAACGTGTCAAATTTAATGCTCATCTTTTCTTTAAAGAATCGGCGGCATATTTACGGCCTTTTTCAAAGACCTTAGGAATTGTCCTGAAATAATTCCTACATTTCGCCTATAGTAAAGAGCCATAAATATCTTCCTTGAGATTCTTTCCTGTGCGAGCGGTTATGGGTAATTATTCAGAAGTAGTTGAAGCGTAAGCGCCAATATAACCAGCGTTATAGCCAATCCCAACAGATCTGCTTATTCTTGAGCCGCCTTCACTGCCCAGGGCAGAAGCTGTTCCAGTTTCTCAATCGTGTCAGCGTAAGGCAGTTCTTTTAAAATGTGGCTCAGGTATTGGAAAGGCTCCAGCCCATTGCCTTTTGCGCTTTCAATCAGGCTGTAATAGATGGCACTGGCTTTGGCACCCTTGGGTGTGTCTGCAAAGAGCCAGTTCTTGCGACCAAGAGTGAAGGGGCGGATAGCATTTTCCGCCGCTGCATTACTGATATTGATATCCCCATCTTCACAGTACACGACCAGTTTCGGCCATTGGTTCAGGGCATAGCTCATTGCTTTATGGGTCAGGCTGTCAGGTACCAGCCGGGTGATGTTTTTCTGTAACCACTGGTGCAGGTCATCCAGCAGGGGCTTGCTCTCCTGTTGTCGCCGAGTCTTCTTTTCCGGAGCAGTCAGGCCTTTGATGGCCTCTTCAATGGCATACAGCTTGCGGATTTTACCCAACGCAACATCGGCTTTGCTGACCTTGCTGTTCTTCACCTTCTTGCCCGGTTTGGCTTCGCCTTTTTTGGCATCGGTGAATTTACGGCGTACATGATCAAAGCAGCCAACCTGGATAATGCCTTCTTTTTTGCACACGGCGCTGTAACTGGCATAACCGTCAGTTTGCAGGTAACCGCTAAACCCTTCGAACAGGCGCAGGGGAACCTCCTTGCCTCTGGAAGGATCGTAATGGAACAGCACCGCCGGTTGCCCCGGTGGACCACCCCGTGTCACCCACATATATTTATCAGAGTGGAGTGATTTACTGAGTTCCTTGAGCACCTGAACCCGGGTCTCATCGGCATTCATGATATGCCCTGTGCGCTGATGGTCTTCCATCAGGTTGATCAGTGGCTGCAGCTGCAGGGATAACCGGATCATCCAGTTGGCCATCGTCGTCCGGGTGATGGAGCCACCATAACGAGCCAGTATCTTTTCCTGCCGATACAGTGGCAGGGCATCGCAATATTTGGCACCGATGATCCAGGCCAGCATGTTGACGGTGACCGCCGATTTTGGAATGGGGTGCTTTGGGAGTTCAGCGGCTTTAATGACGCGTTTTTCGTGAGATTCTCCGCCCTGTTCATCCTTCACAATGAATACGGCTTTTTCCTGCATAATCTCCTTGACCTGAACCCTGGCAGGAATAATATCCAGTTCTTCCCGGACTTTGGTGAAGAAGGTCTCAATGGCACCCTGCTTTTCTTCTTCGGTCAGTTCAATACGTTCCTGGACTCTCGGCAGTGACGGTGACAGAGGTTGACGCCCCTTGCGTTTCTTTGGGGGCTTTGGACTTTCCTCTGTTTCTTCCTGAGCATCTTCATCCGGATCAACGGCACAGTCCGTTAATTCTGCTTCATTGAAGATTTCACCCTGACCACTGAACTTTTCAGAGCTTCGACCGTAAAGGCGGGCACGTTCCAAACGCAGGTATTCTTCCAGAATAGCGATGCGTTTTTTCTGCTCTTCGATGACAAAAGACTTTTTTCTGGATAATGTCGTCTTTCTCAAGAATGACATTGTCTTTTTCGAGAATGACACCGTCCATGGCCTGGATGGCCTCAAGTAAGGCCTCCAGATCCAAAGCTGTTTCAGCGCTTCCTGCCAGTAAACTCAGGGCGGATTTTGGCTGATAAATGAGGGTGTCAATGGGTGATTTCATAGCCGATATTTTACCATAAGCGGCTGAGTTTTAAGACTAAAAACAGCTTTCGTAATGTCTTTTTTTATGGGGTTTCATCGCACTGAGATTATAGCCATCAAGCAGCCAATTGAGCTGTTGGCCTGTTAAGGCTAACAGTTCGTCATCGGGCTTTGGCCAGTGGAACTTATCCTCTGCCAAGCTCTTGTAATAAAGCACAAAACCATTATCTTCCCAGAACAAGCACTTGATTTTATTGCGATGACGGTTGGTGAAGGCATAGAGGTGACCATCAAAAGGGTTATGCCCAAGTTCCTGCTCGATCAGTACCGCCAGCCCCTTGAAGGACTTTCGAAAATCGATGGGATCCCGATAAAGGTAGACCTCAGGCAAGCTGGACGACGGGCGCATTACAGGTTGATTCATCGCAGCAATCCAATCAACTCACCAGCCAGAGCGAGGTTTTGATGATTAATCCCGGAAACACTGAGCCCACTGGGCAATGATACCGTTAAAGGGGATGATTCTTCGCAAGTTTGACTCTGGTTCTGCGTCAGGGAAACGGGCACAAAGGCAGAAACAGTTTTTGATGATAAAGCAGGAGCTTTCCCAGTCCGCAACTTCTTTTTCCAGTATCCAAGTTGTGATGGCTTAACGCCGTTCTGTCGACTCCAGGCATTTTGGCTCAACCCGGAGTCATGCCAGGCTTCGACTCGTTGCTGCCATTGTTCCCGGGTAGTTTTTGGATTGTCCATCGGAGCCTCCGTGTAATCAGAGACCTTATGATTCCTTATCAGCGTTTAGCCGGGTAGAACGTGGGTTATTTTGGCGCTTACGGACTGATAATAAACTGAGTAAGGCTTTCCTCATCTCTCACAAGTGCCTTGAATTTTGCCTGGTGCGCATTACCTGTAAACACTCGTCCTAACGCCGTTGATTTACTGGCATGGGAAATATCTACAATCGACTCTACTCCTTCAATTTCAGGCGGTTCTCTATCAAATCGAATGGTGAGTTTGGTTTTTGTTTTAGGGTCAAAGGCAAACTCTGCCCGTGTTCCATGGGTTAGTTTGTAGGACCAGAACTTGTTTGTGTTGTCCTTTTTGTGGAGTGCAACCAGATTCGTATTTTCGGTTGAGAATTTCAATGGCATCCATTCCGGAGATGGATACATTTTTCTCCGAAGTTTTTTTACTGGTAGTTGAACTTTGCATTATTTTGTCTCCCTGTCTGATGGTTTCATTTTGTAAATGGGTAGAGTGCTCATTATCAGCAATCTGGTTAGTTTGATGATGATTGCTGTTATGATTCGAGCTGGTGCGGTTATTGCATTTTTCTATCGATAGATGGATTGACCATGGTCCAATATGAAACGTTGCCATTTGTGGCGATTCCTTTTTAGTCAGCAGTTGTTTTAGTTTGCAGAACCGCTATCGTCGTCTGAACTGCCAAACACTTCTGATCTTTTTCTATTCTCCCAGCGAACGGCTGTGACAATACCGAATATTCCATTTTGATTGGGACGTCGCCACCGGGCAGGAATATTTTCATTTCTGTTTTTAGTAAGAACCTCCAGGGATTCCATTAAATCAGGATGGTAAACTTCATTGCCTTTAGGTCCGATTTGATACCCTTTCGAGCGATAGCATTGGTAATTAAAAAAACTTCCATCTCTGGCAACAGGAACCAGAATTGTCTCTTCACTGTCTGTTGAGGTGAATTGTTCAACAATTTTTGGCGGTTTAAATGCTGGACATTTATTTAGCCAGTCTATAGCGGTTGTTATTTCCACCAGTGTTCGACCATCTTCTTTAAAGGTTTCCAGTTTTCTTGGATTACCTTTGGGTAAAGATGCTGCATTAGCCACGGAACCAAGGTTAATATGTGCCAGCCAGCTTATTTCTTCCAGGGCCAGTGCATCCATCCTGGGGTGGTTTAAAAAATGAACTGGCGGCATAGGTAACCGTTTCACCTTCAGCAAGCTCAGGGGGAATCGAATTGTCTCACCAAAGGTGAAAGTTTGATGTGAGCCCAAAAGATGTTCAGCAAATGCTCGCAACTCCATAAAGAGCCGGTTCGACGGGTAAACTCATCTAGCAATCGAACTGCATTCAGGCAAAAGGGAACGACATCGGTTGCTCTGAAAGAAACCTGGTATTCGTTGTCGTCATGGATAATGTATTCCCCGGTTGTTACTGCATGATGTAGCCACCAGACCAGTCTGGAGAATTCATCATGGTTGCTATCAAAAACAGCAAGACTGCTGTTGATAAATGCCTGTGCAGCTCCATCCTCTACATCCTTCAGCCAGTTGAGTTCAGAAGAGACCTTGTCCCAGCTTATGTCCTTATTCTCGTGGGCATAGATTGTGAATAGTGTCATGACGTTTCTCCGGTAATCGCCACTTGTGCCAGATATGAAAGTTATACTACTCTCTGGCTTAAGGTCAATATTAATTATGAATTACTGTTTGGTATATATAATGGGTTGTTTGTGATCGATCAGTTGCAATGGTTTCAGTCCACCTGTCAATCGGAGTAGTGATTGCCCTTTGCATCCGGAGTTGTCGTGATCAGTGAAGCAGGGCGGGCAAAATCGGGGAAGATAACAGCAGCTTGCCGTGATAAGGTGAAACTCAGGTCTATTACCCAAGCGGCAAAGTGGGGCTAATAACAACCGCAGTCAGAGCCGGGAGCAGATTCCTATGATATGTCTGATGATCTATGCGCCTATGAGGTGGGATAGGCCGATGTTGGGTGGCCGGATATATCCATAATAAAAAAGGCCCCGGTGATCTGTCCGATTTTGCCTCCGTAAGAGGCCATGATCAGTAAGAAAAACCAGCAAGAAAAAATACTGATCCCAAAACGCAGTAACTATACGGTGATGATATGGATTGTTATCAGCAACAGTTTGGAGGCGACTATTCGTTGGGTATTCGGATACCGTCGTACTTTCTGGATCATTCTTATCGTCATGATACGGGGCCGGCTTTTGTTTATGCTCAGGGTGATAAAATCCTCAAGATTTGTGTGCTGCCTGAATGCCTGCTGGAAAGGGAAGTGGCTGGTGGTTATCGCTATACACGCTGATGGAAATGATCACAGAGGACGGGGATGATTATCAGCAGTTTGTGGCCATTCATTTTGAAACGGATTCACCGGGGGAGTTTGAGAAGGTGATTTGTGATCAGGGGCGTTTGCAGAGCCTGCTGCGTCGAAATGGATAAGCTGGTTTTGTTCTGAACAAAGGGTGAGGCTTGTTGCCCGCGGGCTGGCGCCTTTTTTTAGCATGACTTTAATACGGAAGTACCGCAAAAACCTTGCTGCCGGTAATTCCGATCTTACCGGCAGAGATCTCATGAAGCCTGGCGATTTACATCCCATCACGAGCTGATGATTAGCCCGGTCAAAGCTGCCCAAATAGGAATGCAGGCTTTAAGGATTGTCTGGTTTTCTATTTCAGCCCATGGGTACGGGATAATAAAGGAAGCGGGTTAGAGTATTGCTCTGAATTCCTCGTCATGGCGACAAAACCGGATTTTATCGACATAAAATCGGTATATGTTGATGTTGTCGACATATCACCATATTCAGCGGTGGCGATGGCAGCCCCGCTGGTATTTTTTTCAGGCCTTTTCCCATTTGAAACGGATCCGGTGAAAGTGTGATGTCTGTGGCAACTTTTTATCATGTTGCAACCTCCCGGTGATAATTCCCGGAAAAATGCCCACTTTCTCTGAAAAGCTACTTATCGATTGTTTTGTAAAAACACCATTTTCAAGAAACTCACGATACTCACTTTCAGGAATCAGCGTTTTTTGAGAAAAAGCATCGGCTTCTGATTCTTGCATTAAGTATTGGGGATTCTTTGCACCATTTTCCAGGAAGGTAATTCTCTTGTCATGTAGCAAAATATGGCCAATTTCGTGTAGCAAGCTAAACCAGAAAATATCAGACCAGCTACCTCTCAATGACATCATGACGACTGCTTTGTGCTTGCCCATCCAGTAAGTAGCACCACTGGTATATGTTTTTGAAAAATGGGGTATCACAATGAGAGCAATACCACATTCAGCCAGTATTGTGCTCAGTTGAGTCAATAGCTTCCCTGGTTCTGTTTCAAACGTTAGTTTTCTTATCACAGGAAGCAATTCTTGCAGTTTTGTCTTATCAAATTGTTCCATGTTACTTTTAGATGCAAGAATATGTCCGGCCCTGAGCCATGCAGCCAGCGACTCATGAGATACGCTATTTCTTTCACTTTGCCTGAAGGCAGGCTCATACGCTTTGACTGCAGTAATGTGAAAAAGCGATGATACGCCAAAGAACTTTCTGAGTTCCCTGACTTTCTCAATGGCTTTTTTTGTCTTTGCCACAAGCCCTAATTTTGCAATTTCAGCGTAAGGATATGTACTGGCAACCTCTATTTCATCCTCCGCCTTTTTGGCATCCGCCTCTTTTGCCTTTACTAATCGGTACTCCGACTCAAGACTGCTCCAAAAATAAGCAGGAACCCCTACAACCTGTTCAAGCTGAAGGGCCGTTTCCGGGGTTATAGCCTTTTCCCCTTTAAGAATTTCATTGATTGCTTGAGGAGGGCGACCCATTCTACGAGCTAATTCAGCCTGGGTAATATCCATCTCTTCAAGCACTTCCTCCAAATAATCACCTGGCGGAATGGCTAAATCGGACATATATGCCTGTTCAGTCATCATAGTGCTTGCTCACTTCTTCTATCATTGAGATATTCAGGAACTCACCCTCGAGTGTGAATATCAACCGGTAAAACCCTGTCAGTTTAACTGCATACTGGCCTTTTCTGTCTCCTTTTAATGGATGACATCGAAGTCCGGGAAGTTCCATCAAGTCATCAAGATTACTTGCTGCCTGAATTAGCTTTATACGCTGTATATACTTCCTTGCAACTTGGTCTCCAAACTCCCTAACAGCCTGTTTATACTCGCAAAAATACTTTTCAAGCTTGTTATTTCGGAACTTGACTTTCAAACTGAGACACCTTAAGTATAGACACCACAAGATGAATATAGTTCACCCTTTGGGTGAAGACTATACATTTTCTTGTCGGGGGCGTCGACGATTTATTAGCTGTGGGATGTTGAGTAAAAGCCTGACATCTTGATATTGCCAGAGTTCAGCTGCTGGTTTGTGCAATAGTGTGGAAGTCGAATTTGCCTGTGGGTACCAATCCTGAACAGAAAACAATACTTTTCAGTCTGGCTTTCTGGCATACGTATTATCTGATGGTCTCTCTATAATCGTATTACTCTGCAATACGGGTGTAATTAAAAGTGTTCTTGCACTAACTATCCAGAATACTCCCAGTACTGATTCCAGTCTCCATTAGCACGTAAAGTTCTTAAGCAAAGCATCGCACCAGCATTGGAAGGCTTCCACCAGGCACCCGGAATTTTTAACCGCATCTGAACGATTGCACTGTTTGAGCTTTCAATTTCGCCAGGGCCAATCGGAAGGTTGGCTGCTTTCGCCGCGGCATAATCGAACTGCCCCGGACGATTTCTGATATATCGATGACACGCCTCTGACTTATTAGCTGCCTTGCCTTTCTTTCCATTTCTATGCTGATCCAGTTCAGTCAGAACAGCGTAAATATCTCCTGATTTCATGCGGTCCTGCTGCATATGTCGCCACTCTACTCGCGCCTCCTTTTTAGGACCCGCACACTCTTCTGCGGCATCTGCAAAGTGTTCAGAAAGGTGATAATAATCGACCAGGAAGCTCCCTTGCTCCCCAAATACTCTATTGGCCTGATGACGTTTATCGATACTTCCAAGCTTATAAACTTGGCAAAGCTTGGCTTCCTGCCATTCATTTCTACGGGTTTTACGTTTGTCTCCTTCTGCATCCTCATCGACGAGCACTATCGGAATCATGCTCCCATCCATTTCCCCTATAAACCAAGCATCTTCGCCAGTACAGGTTTGACAAACTTCTACTGAAGCCATGGACTCCTTTTGCATACAGTTCGCATGCCCAAGCGTAATGGCTCGAATAGTCGACTCTGGAACCTCTATACCGTAATGTTCCTGCATCTTTTTCGCGGCACTACGAAAAGAGCAGTCAGCTGAAAAATCAATAATTTTCCGTTGGATTGTACGAGTGTATTCACGACAGTGTATCTGAGCAGAATGACTGAAAGGTCTGACCCGATGCTCATCGATAGTTGGGCAACGTTCAATGACGTCTATCTTTCCGTAGGTGCTGAACCAATAAGTGTTTTTTTTCGAGCTTTAGCCCCAGGATGCTTCAGACAAGCTTCAGAAAACTTCTGGTCTTCTTTGCAGGCACTCCAGTCAGTAAGGAGTTCATTCCCCATAAGACGAAGGTTTTCTATAACAGCCTGTTCAGCATCATCAGCACGATCAAGGAGACCGGATTCGGCTTCAACAATATCCAGTAACGCTGAAACTCTGCGTTTGAGTTCAGGATGGGCAGCGAGTCTATCAGCAAGGGAAATGGGTGAGGACATATTTATATTGATGCGAGTATTGGGGATACTCACACAGTATTGTCTAACTTTAAGATTCTTGTGGTGAAATTCGCTTGGTGAACACTTTTAATTGCACCCCGGGCTGGGGCGGTTATTTGACAAAAGATATGGCAAGATGTCGAATTGGACAGATTGTTACGATGCAGCCATTAATCGAATCGGGCTAATGACTTAAAAAACACCGTTCTGAACTGCGAAAAGCTTTCTCGAACAGCATGGCGCAGTGATGCTCAACTGCTGAATTTAGGTTCAATGACGATAAAGTTTAAGCACCAGTGCTTCAAGTTCTGCCCTGACTACCCGGTAATACGGGTTGCCGTGGGCATGGGCAATTTGGTAGTGGAGCGTCCCTTCTTTAATCCCCTGAATGACTTCCTCTTCCGTCAGGCCGAATTCTTTTGCTGCATTTTTATGGCTCAGAGTGGCGCCTGGCGCTGTCCACTGGATATCGGGCATCGGGTCATACCTTGGCAGAATGATTTCAACGGATGTTTGAGGATCGGGTTTCCCCTCTGAATGAACTCAAGAGTAATGACACACTCCCGGTTTTTACAGAAATCAGTGGATAAGCTGTTGACAGGTTGTGTTTATACTGTCAGTAGTTCGTTATAACCCGTTGCAGTACAAAGCGGTACGATTATTATCTCCTGTTTCAGTTATCCGGAATTTGTGTGGAAAAGATTGTGGATAAACGGTTAGGGGATAAAGGCAGCCTTTCAGACAGGCGGGGTGAGAGTCGCTGGTTGAATATTAATCAGTCGTGATTCGGTAAGTCTTCCAGTTATACAGGAAGAAAATAAGGCTCGTGGCAATAAGGTCAAAGCATTCCTGAACATCTCGACCATAAAATATCTCATACCATTGGCCGGTATGCCGCATGTAGGCCAAGGTGTAGGTGTTATTACCGCTGTAAGCCATTCTGGCAAATTTCAGGTCAAAGGACGGGCTGATCGCATTGGGGTGAGGGACGAATCACCGTTTAACTGTCGGAACCAGCGATAAAGACAGCCGATCTTTCTCCAGGGCTTTGGTATGTGTTCAGGTTCAAGAATACAGCACCTTAGGTATTTCTTTGCATTGCCACAGGGGCAGTGTTCATTACGGTTTAGCTTGAACATTAGCGAATTTTCATCACTCTAATGGGAATAACTCATACTCAGGTTGAGGATACTGGGTTGGTTTAACGCCTTCTTCAGATACCAGTGTTGGGTATCCCTGACCGAGCACAGGCTCTTTAGGCTTCTTTCGGGTTCTGCTGATCTGAAACCTCCAGTCATCGCCATAATCAAACCAGTAAAAAAGCTTGCGGTTTTTCTTCAGGGGAAATATGTCTTTAAGGCTTCGTTCTCGTCAAGTTCCATTTCGCACTTCCAGTCTTCCTCGAAGTACATGCCATCAACGAGTTTGATATTGAGTGAAATGATCATTTTGCCCTCTGCCTGAAAATTCGATCAGCTTGAAGTCATCGTTTTAGTCGAGTGTTCAAGATATTCATTTAATGGCAACCATTCGATGATGGCTTTTCTGGAGTTACAACCGGTCAGTTTGAACAGCTCTTTACTTTGTCTACCGGCAATTGCTGTAGTGAAGTCTATCTCTTCATTTTGAAAGTAAACGTCCATTCGCTCATTCCATGCGCGCTGAAAATCATGAAGCAGGGCACCTACGTTTAAGTTCAGAAAATCTCCCCTTGGTGATTTCAGAGAGTACATTGTTGACGATTATTGCCAGTGGTTCACAGTGTTCGATATTCTTCATCAGGTTATAAATCAGCTTCAGTTTTAAGACGTAATGCGTGTAGAAGAACGGGAAAGTATGAAAAACGTTCGGGTCAGTAGCTATCCTCATAATCCGGATACTGGAAGTGATAAAGGTGGTCATTATCAAAGTCAAAGGCATCAGGGATGGCTTCTGCCAGGTCTTCCAGCAGGTGTTCAGTGGATACTTGCAGTGTACGTCTGCACTTGCTTCCCAGGGCAACGGACAGGACATAACTGGCAGAAGGCACTGGCTTTGGTGGTTCCAGAGTGTTGTTAACATCAGACCGAATGGCTTTTATTGCAGGTAGAAGATTAATTTGTTCATCGTTATCTTCATGCTCACCGCTTTCCATTGTATCGATAAACCCTTGACGACAAGCGTTTAAAAACAACCGACCCCATGGGGTTAACCTCAGATCATGGATCTCCCGGTTGCTATCCTCAAGCTGGAATTCAGCCAACCCAGTCATTTTAAGGATGGCCAGGTTGAACGGCTTCCCCATGATCCGGGCATAATTGGCGGTCGTGGGGTGTTTCAGGGTCAGTACGTCAGGGCTGGAGAGCTGATGGTTCAGTGGCTCAGCCTATTTCACCGGAGGCAGGTTCTTGTTTTTCGAGACCGGAACCGGATTTTTCACCAGGTAATCCAGAAAAACATCAACATCCCGCAGGAATACCTGGTGATGATCCGACAGGGTAAAACACGCGATGGCTTCCGCTGTTTTGGCTTCAAATAACATTCAGTTCATTCTCATGGTCAACCGGGGTTTGTTGACGTACATCAATTCTTTTCCTTCGGTAAATACGTAGTCTGTATTTGTGCAGCGAGTGCTTGCCGAAATCGATAGCGATGGTTTCGGAGTCTGGTAATAAGAATACCAAATACCCACTCTCTGCCTAAGAATAAATACCACCCCAATAATAATAAAAACCGCTGACTGCTGATGAATCAGCCATTGCAGCCTTGCCGCGGGCGAGGTTTTTTATTGTTTAATACGGGGGTTGTGCAATTTACCCCGTATTCAGGCGGATAGGATGATACGCCACTGCCGGTAAAATAATAGACTTATTCAACCGGCGAGAACCTTGAGTTGAATAAAACACTGCATCAGGAATGAGGTGTTCAGGTGTCACAGTGACGTGAACCGATGGAAGCCTTAAAAAACAGCCAGGACGCACAGGAAACCCCTACGACACTGTTCGTTCTCTACGGGCCTCGCTGATGCGGGGTTTTTCTTATGATCAGTTACTCACCGCTGATTAAAAAACAACCACTTCGCTTTTTGCTCTCATTGCTCAATGTTTTCCGCACTCTCTCACGGGTTGTTCACTGAGTTATCCACGGAATGGGTGGATGATTAACGTTATTGGTCAAATGGCCGGGGCTGGTGATGCTATAAGGTTATATTATAAAAAGTGTTGCCAGGTTGTAATTTTGAATGAAGCCGGGATAAACCCTTCTACAATGCTATCCATTGACTAATCTTGCCTGCTGCGCTTGACTCCGAAACCTAAAACACGCATAACGGTCAACCGTTGACTGCCCGAGCGTTGGCAGAGCTTTTCTCGAGGTAAAATCAATATGAAACCGGTAACCCGACAAGATGTGGATGATATTGTACAGTGGGGCAGGTCGCTATCGGAAGAACAGGGTTCCCGCTTGCTGGACCATTTTGAAAAGCACCAGAACCAGCTCTATAACGCCATCTACGGTGAGTTATCCGATGCCATCGCAGAAGATAATGTAGATATGTCCAACCTGTTTATGGATCTTTGTTTTGATATCGTTCTGGTTTATCAGCGGATACTGGGCGATGCCCCACAAGAGCCAGAAGATAACCAGTGGCTGGAGTCGAAAATGGCATTGCTGGATGCGGAGTTGAAGTCACTCAGCCCCCAAAGCACAATGGATTCAAAGCTGACCTCAACGCTGAATGAACGGTTTGTCGCTTGTTGTAAGGAAGCCGGTACGCCGATGGCGCTGCTGGATTATCTGGATGAACAGGTTCGCCATTACGCCAGTTTTCACCCGGCACGGGTTCCCGCCATCGCTCTGACCAATAACCTGCTCTTTGTGATTGTCCGCTTGATGGACAGTCTCTACGAATACCAGGCTGAATCACACACCTGCTGACAGGAGGAAAAAATTGTGTCTCTGCCATACACCAATCGGTCTGGAAAGACGTATTTCCTGTACCGGGGTGTCACCCGTACTGGAAAGCTCCGCTACTATTTTTCGGGTCAGGAGAAGGCTGGGGCGGAGCAAATCGGTACGATCCCTGAGAGGTTTGAAATCTATGAACGGCCTGAGAATGGCCAGGTCTTTCTTAGAAAAGCAATGCCCAGGTTATTCTCTGAAGCCGAGCAGCAGTGCATAGCTTCTGCACTGAGTGCTCTGAAAGAGCCCTTCCGTTACCAGATGGATTGTCAGAAGCAGTATGTGACCATTTTTGAATCCACTGCGGGTGATTTGAGATGCCATAGGTGATTGTCATCACAAGGTTGATAAAGGTGATACCGTTTAAGAGAATCCGCTGTTTCATGATGAGGGCGTACCGATGATAAGGGTTCTACTGCAGTTGATCTTTCTGCCGGTATTTATTCCCATGAAATTGCTTTATGGAAATCTTCTGGCCGTGACCTCCGCCACGATTATTTACACCTGGTATCGAAACCGTCAGGAGTTTGAGGAAATTGGTCGCACCTGTGAGGAAGACCCTGAAAACAGCAAGTCCTGGGAGCAGTGGCGGATAGGAGCTGAGCACTTCCGGGCTGATTGCCTGAAACGAGGGCAGCCGTTTGTGAAGGTGATAGTGAAACCCAAACCGTTGCTGCGTTGGTTGAATGAGCAGAACCTTGGCAATAACTCCGGGAATCGGGAGCTTTATGCCGAGGCGGTCTATAAGGAAGCCTGTGAAGCAGGTATACAACCGGTGAAGGCTTCCACCAGGAAGAAGAAAGAAGCCTTGGTGCTTGATTTTATCGAATAACGTTCCCTTCAATGCGTGAGAAGCTGGACAGCAGTAACGCCGTAGACGATGATTTCTGTTTTATTACCGTTTTCAGGCAACCAGACTCATGGCAGCGAAATATGGAAAAACCTGGTGGGGCGAGCAGTGGCTCGAGGCGTTCAACGGGATTGATTACAGCAACCGGCTTCCCCGTGGGCGTAGTTATGCCGGTAATGGTTCTGTGCGTAAAATTGATGTGTCCGGCACCGGGGCCGAGGCGGATGTGCAGGGGCGCAGGAGAACACCGTATAAGGTAGAGGTTCGGTTACCGGCCTTTTCCGCCAGTGCCCAGAAGAAGATTATTGCCACCATCAGCCAGAATCCGGCGGTGCTGGCCCGTCTGTTAAGCCGACAACTGCCTGAGCAGACGCTGACACTGTTGAAAGAACAAAAGATTCATGTGTTTCCGGCCAACTGGAAGGATATGAATGCCCGATGTTCCTGTCCGGACTGGGCCATGCCCTGCAAGCATATTGCCGCTGTGATCTATCTGATCGCCAATGAGATTGATAAAGACCCGTTTCTGGTGTTCCGTTTGCGGGCCATGGACCTTCCCAGAGTCATTGAGAAAGCCTCCGGACTGAACCTGGCCAGTCTGGACAATCTGCCTCAGGTGTTGGAGAACTGGCAGCCCGAACCGGTGATTGAACACTGGGCCATTCCTGAAACGCCTGCGTTTGAACAGTTCGACCTGACGACCATCGAGCCGTTGGGTAACCGTATTTTCAGCATTCTGAGCCCGCAGCCTCTGTTTCATGACAAGGACTTCCGGCAGGTCATGGCCGGTATCTATAAGCGCGCGGCCAAATTAACCGGGAATGTGGATAAACTGCTGAATTCCGCATCCGCTCAGGTTGAACCACTCCGGCGTGGAGCAAAGGCAAAAGAAAAACCTGCTGATGAACCAGGAAAAGGCATTGATGTGTTGGCGTTCGACCGCCTCTGCCTGGTGGTGGATGAATCCGGGGGCTTTGTTTCCGTCGATTGTGGAGAAGGCCGAGAGTGTTCCATTGCCAGCCCTCAAAATCCAACACAGTGGCAAGCACTGCTGGGGCAGTTGCATAGTAGCCAGAGCGCAGAAGCCAGTCGCCATTATCACCATGCCCTGATGTGGCTCCAGCTTTACCGGCTGGCGTTGCGGCTGGTGGCGGAGCAGGCTTATGTACCCGGCGTTTATCAGGACTCTGGCGATGCTACCCTGATTCGTTACCAACCCGCGTTACTCAGTGAGCCGGTCAAGTCCTTGCTGTTGCCATTATATGATCTCTGCCCACCGGATCTGGTGAAACTCTCCCATACCCCTGCCCGCAAAAAGAAACCTGTTGAATGGTATGCCGACGGGCAGACTCAGGTGGATACTGCTCTGCATTGCCTGATCAGCTATTTTACCTCGGTCGCTCTGTTGCAATCACCGGGGAGCCTGATGGCGGACGACATAGTCAGCTTGTTTTTTTCCAGTAAACCCTGCCGTTTTAACCGGTTTGAAAACCGGCAGTATCCCAGGGTGATGCGGGACTGGTTGCATCGTCTCTACCTGGGTGAACGGGAGCATCGTCTGCACCTTCTGGTCAGTGAGCGGTTTGATGGAGAGGATCATGAAGGGGAAGGCATGCTGTCTGTTGATGTTCAGGTTGAGCAGAAAGGCAAGCTGGTGCCGTTCTCAGAACTATTAGGCAATGATCGTCTTTCTGATGTCCGGATGAGCGCACTCACCGATCTGGCGCTGCTGGCGGATTATCTGCCGGATATTGAGCGCTTGTATCAGGAGGAAGGCGACCGGTCGCTGGTCTATTCCCTGGCTGATTTTACGCCGGTGTTACTACAGACGCTTCCCGCATTAAAAATGCTGGGAATCCAGCTGGTACTGCCCAAAGGACTGCGCAAGTTGGCTTATCCACAGTTAAGCCTTTCCCTTTCCGGAGACGACAGTGGCAAACCCGTCAGTTACCTGAACCTGGATCAGCTGCTCAACTTTAACTGGCAGGTTGCCGTGGGCGATAAGCGGATCTCTGCCGATGCCTTTGCTGAGCTGGTGAAAAACGCATCGGGTCTGGTCAAAATGCTGGATCAGTACGTCATGCTGGATAACAGCAAGCTGCAGGGGTTGCTTAAAAAACTGTCCAGTCTGCCTGAATCTCTGTCGCGTATTGAGCTATTACGGGCAGGGCTAACTGGCGAGCTGGATGGTGCAAAAATTGATCTGGGTGACAGCGCCAAAGCACTGTTTGACCAGCTGCTGAGCAGTGAGCCAACCCCGTTGCCGGAAGGGTTGAATGCTGATCTTCGACCCTATCAGCAGCGAGGCTTTGAATGGCTGGCTCAAAATGCCCGCATCGGTTTTGGCTCGCTGATTGCCGACGATATGGGGCTGGGTAAAACCCTGCAGGTGATCGCATTTCTGTTGCACCAGCAAACCATGGGGCAGCTGGATAAACGCAAAGCCCTTGTGGTTGTTCCCACATCGCTGTTGACTAACTGGCGGAAGGAAATTGAACGGTTTGCACCTTCTCTCAAAGCCCAGATTTATCATGGCAGCCAACGGGAACTGAACGACAATGATCACGATATTATCCTGACCAGTTATGGTCTGGCCCGTTCCGACGCTACCCGCCTCGGCAAGATTCACTGGCGAACGCTGGTGATTGATGAAGCGCAGAATATCAAGAACCCAACCAGCCAGCAGACGAAAGCGATTAAAAAACTGAAAGCGGATATCCGTATTGGCATGAGTGGTACACCGGTAGAAAACCGGTTGCGGGAGTACTGGAGCCTGTTTGACTTTACCAACAAAAGCTACCTGGGGACTCAAAAGAAATTCACCGAAGAGTTTGCTTCACCCATCGAAAAAGATCGGGATCAGGCGGCTCTTGATAGATTTCGGAAACTCACCGGACCATTTATCCTTCGTCGTTTGAAAACCGACAAAACCATTATCAGTGATCTGCCAGATAAGGTAGAAAGCAACCGTTACAGCGCCTTGAGTAAGGAACAGGCTTCGCTTTACCAGAGTACCGTTGACTCGATTATGGAAGACCTGAACTCCGCAGACGAGGGCATTGAACGGAAAGGGATTATATTCAAGCTGCTCAATGCGCTTAAGCAGATCTGCAATTCACCGGCACAGTTTTTAAACCATCCACAGGCTGAGACCAGTGAGTCGGGCAAGCTCGCCACCTTTATCGAGATCATGCGTGAAGCCATGGCGGCCGAAGAGAAGGTGCTGATTTTTACCCAGTATACGACCATGGGTAATCTGTTGATGGACGCCCTGCAGCGGGAACTCGGGCTGAGCATTCCATTCCTGCACGGTGGGCTTTCCCGCAAAAAGCGGGATGAGCTGGTGGATAAATTCCAGAACGATTTCCGTACAAGGGGCATGATTCTTTCATTAAAAGCCGGAGGCACGGGTCTTAACCTGACTGCCGCCAGTCAGGTGATTCATTACGATCTCTGGTGGAACCCGGCTGTCGAAGCCCAGGCTACCGACCGCGCTTACCGGATTGGCCAGAAGCGCAATGTTCAGGTGCACCGGTTAATTACCGAAAACACCTTTGAAGAAAAGATTGATGCCATGATTCAGAGCAAGAAGGAACTGGCCGATTTGACGGTGGCCAGTGGTGAGCAATGGTTGACTGAGCTGTCTGATGCCGAGTTGAAGGCGCTGGTGGCTTTGTAATGCAGAGAAGCGTTAAAACCGGTATCAAAATCACCCTCGGCACCCCCGCGAAGGCGGGAGTCCACTGCCAGGTAGATTCCCGCCTCAGAGGGTGCCGCGAAAGGTCTGAAACAGGGGAAAATATCAACATCGTCATTCCCGCGCAGGCGGGAATCCAGTACCAACAGTGGATCTCCGCCTTCGCGGAGATGACGGCTAACTTCGCGGAGATGACGGCTAAGAATTTATTCCACACTGATGTACCTTTTGCGACACCCTCCTCCGCGGGAATGACGGCGGTATGGGTATCAGGGCCTAGCTGTAGTCGGTAGATCACCGATCCTTATGTTGGTATCAATGTGTGAGAGCGGACGACGAGCGTTTACCCGGTGGTCACCTCCTCACTTTGGATTTCCACCCGGGACTTCACCCGGCGTTCTGCCAGATTCTTCTCCGCTTCTTCCTGCAGGGCCTGAATATCCTGGCAGAACTCTTTGAGGTTTTGAGAGCGATGCTGGTCGAACCAGTCATTAGCATCATTGTCCAGAGTCAGGCGCTGCTTATTGTTTAATCGTATTCCTCCTGGCCAGAAACCCAGGTCTTCAGGGTTTAGTAGCTCATACACGGCTTTCCATTCCTCTCCCTGTCGAAGCTTCATCCCGGGGTTGATAATGTAGTGCCCACGACGGATACGCTTGAACAGTTTGCGGTTATACGGGGCATCCCTGTCTACCTCATTGCCCGAGAGAATGCTGCTGATGTAGCTCTGCTTTTTCCGACGCTCAGGTAACACCTCTTCAGGTAGAGTTTGCACCCATGAAGTAATGCCTTGTGCCGTAAAACCATTTTTTATACTGGCTTGCTCACCAAGCGCACGATAAAAATTGGCAAACACCAGATTCAGGACAAACAGCCCCATCAATCGCTTGTCCAGCTTGATCAACCGACCGTCAGCCTGAATGGAAAGACTGTCGGGCTCCAGTTTGTTGTAGACCGGTACCAGTTTGTTGCGGGCATAGCGCTCATCCACCAGTGCCTGCTCCAGGGCAATCTGCAGGGCATTGAGGCCGTGGCTGCCACAGAGATCCGGGTTGGCACCGCGCTCCATCAGTTCCTTGACCAGACCGGCATTGCCAAGACGGGCAGCAACCATCAACGGGGTCAGGTTAAAGATGGTGCGGTGGTCGATGCCGTATTTCTCCGTGTCGCGCAACACACTGCCGGGATTATTGAGATCGTAGGTCATGTAGTGCTTTTGATGCAGCTGTTTGACCGCTTTTTCTTCTGTCTGGGTGGCGGGTTTAAAGCCGCTGGTGATCAATCGGTTGAGCATGGGCTGATGCCAGTGGATCAGGGCGTATTCAAGAGCCAGCAGCTGCTTTTTCTTGTTAGTGCCGCTCAGGGCTTCTTCCTGCAGTTGCGTAAAGGCGGTGCGATCGAGTACCGGCCAGGGCACCGGCTTCTGCTGCAGTATCCGGCTGCGGATCTCATCGGCCTGTTCCTGCTTGCCCTGCAGTTCCAGCTTGCGGGCCTCTTTCTGCCACTCATCCAGGCTGGAGTCCTGCTTATCCATCTTCAGGTCGCCGGTAAATCGCTCCAGATCCAGTAGCCTCATTAATGGATGCTTCTGGTTGGCTTCGATAATGTACAGATTACTTACCGCACGGGTAATGGCGACGTAGAGGGCGTTAATATAGAACTTGTAGACCTCAAGAGATTTATCCTGCTTGCTCTTGGCTCTGGCGTATTCCAGTGTCTCTTTTTCCAGCGCCGCCGGGTCTACACCTGCGGCAATATCCCGGAAGCTCTTCTCTTCATCACTGATATAGTTGTAAAGAATGATATTGTCGTATTCCAGCCCCTTGGCTTCCTGAATGGAGAAGACCAGTGGGGTATTAAACCACTGGCGGGCGGCGGCTTTCTGATCCGGATGCATGACCAGCACGGCAAAGCGGGTGGAGCGGGCGGTTTTACTGTCCAGATCCTGTTTGACCTTCTGGCTGTCCGCCAGCACCTGCAACTGGCCATGATGATCGCCAATGCTGTTGACCAGGTAGTTGCTCTCTTTATCAATAGAGCCAAACCGGGCGTGTTTCAGTTTCAGAATCCGGTTGGCAATATGGGTGATCACCGGCGCATTGCGGTAATTGGACTGGAGTATCCGGATCATCTCACCCTCGCCGGTCAGGTTCTGCTGCTCGAAGAACAGGGTCTTGACCTTTGACCAGGAGAAAAAGTTCGGGTGGACAATCTGGTTGGAGTCACCGCAGAGAATAAAGTGCCCCGGATGCCTGAGGGTCTTCAGAATCAGGTAGAGTTGAATATTGGTAATATCCTGCACTTCATCCACGACGATAAAGTCGTATTGGGGGGCTGCGCTGGCCAGGTAACTGTGGCTGATTATGTTCGTGTCGTATAGCTGCGCCTGTTCCAGGAACTGCCGGTATTTATCGAACAGGTCGTACACGCCCGAACGCTCTTCATCGCTGAAGATGGATTGTTTAACCCCAAGCTTCAGGTACTCATCACGGGAGAGCCAGGGAGACTCGGTGGAAGGGCCGGTCAGCACGCCCCGGAACTCCTCAAAGAGTTTATGAGGGGCCTTCTGTTTACTGTTGCCCTTATGGCGCTGGAACCAGCCTTCGAAGTCTTTAAGCGTCACCTCCCGTCCGGCGGGTACCCGGATGCTTTCCAGAAACTCCCGAAAGGAGAGAAATTCAACATTCTGGTCTTCATTATCGTAGTGATGAGCGTAGTAAAGATTGCGGGCGCTTTGCACCAGAAAGGGGGAGTGACTGACATAGAGCACATCGCCCGTTGCCTGCTTCATTTTCTCCAGGGTCAGGGCAGTTTTTCCGCTGCCGGCACTGCCTATAATCACCAGGGGTGGTGGTAACTGGTAAACGAACTGCTGTTCGCCGTCGAAGGAGATAATCTTGTCCAGCAGGTTAAAGCGATCGTGTTCAGTATTGAGGTAAGTCAGTTCCGGCGCGGACTCTGTTTCCGGAGCATCAATCACCGGAATTTTTTCCTCATCGATGGTTACGCCCCGTTCCAGGAAACGGGATTTTTCATAGGCGTGATTGCGGATATACTCCAGAATCAGGCAATAGGGTTCGCCATTGTACCGGTGCAGGGAGAATAACAGCCGGTCGTTGCGGTTCAGCCGGGCGCGGTAGAGATTATCGCCGATCTTGCGCACATCCGCCTGCTGGAAGTTATTGTTCTCAAGGGCTTTGCGGACTTTGGCAAAGCCGGGTATCTGGTCTGCGTTCAGATCGTTGTATAAGAGTATATTCATGGGTGACAGGGTAGAAAACCTTATGTCCTTTTGCGAGCTCAGGAAGTTCTGATGAGTGAATACCAGTATTATGAATGGGTGGCCGTTGACCGGCAATTGTCCAGGGATGAAATGAGTTACCTCCGGGGGATTTCAAGCCGGGCACAGATATCCCCTACCCGGTTCTGTAACACCTATGGAATTGTCCCGAAATAAAACCGACATTTCATTTTTCGTCTGGTACGGCAGTGTAATTCCATTTTGGCAGAAACGTGTCAAATTTAATGCTCATCTTTTCTTTAAAATCGGCGGCATATTTACGGCCTTTTTCAAAGACCTTATCGATTATTTTCACGACTACTTTCAGCCCCGTCGTCGTTTCAGTTTTCTCAATATAGTGCTTCGCAGTCTCAATACTTTCCAGAGGTACACCACTACAGGCTCTTGTCACATGAGGGAATACCCGGTGCTCAATTGGATTGAACTTTGAGCAATAAGGGGGATAGTGTGCAATACGAATCTTTAACCCCAACCGGTTGGAGAGTGCTTCCAAATCTTCTTTAAACAGGTAGGACGATGAACTATTACTACCGCCACCATCACACACAACCAATACCTCATCTTCACCTGCATAGTCTTGCTGTCCATGATCAAGCCACCAGAGAGCCAGACACTCGCATGAAAATTCAGATGTATCTTTACTGGTATTTAAATGAACCAGTGCCTTGTTTTTACCTAAGTCGTATATCCCATGAGGTATAACCTTGCCATTACCCTGGCTGGGAAAATCGTGATCGTTGACAATCGTTGGCTCAATAGCATCCGTTACTCCTGCGCGATAGAAATTGCCCAACATCTCCTTCTTTTTGGTGTCCATGCTAAGTACTGGTTTGCCTGCATCCAAATACTCCTGTATCAATCTGTTTATATTCTTAAATTGAGCGTCGCGATCTTTGTTATGGCCCATCGTCTTCTTTTTTTGAAGCTGACGACGGCGAAATCCTTGTTCATAAAGCACCTTGGAAACTACATTCTTACTTGCTGGAGTGTCTGTCTTCTCAAGTTCCCGGGAAATATTTCGACGGGAGAGATTTGTCCATCGGACTTCCTGTCGCATTGGATCACCTGCGGTATGGTCGTGTAGAATGCGGAGCACGTTATCAACCAAATTTGGACATACCACCGTTAGTCTTCTTCTTCTTCCCCCCTCTTACGAATCCGATTCGTAGTGAGCTGTTCTTCAGAATTAAGTTCAGTTATTCCATGAACGACAGTCTCCCGATGGCAGCCCAATAATTGAGATATGTACTGGATACCTCCATGACCCAACTTCACTGCTTCAATAGCAGCGTACCTTCTCCGATCTCGCTCATTGAGTGAACAGAAAAAATCCATCATCTGAGCTTCAACTACTTCTGAATAATTACCCATAACCGCTCGCACAGGAAAGAATCTCAAGGAAGATATTTATGGCTCTTTACTATAGGCGAAATGTAGGAATTATTTCAGGGCAATTCCTAAGACTCCACGAACAGAAAACTCACCTGGTAGTGATTGACTTCATCGGTAACCACAAATCCTTTTTGATCAAGCCCATGGCCCTGCACAGCGGCCACTCCTTTCAACAGGTAGCAAAGCAGATTACCACAGGAAGCGCAGAGCTGCCGGATGGCTGCTTTGTCAATTATGAGCCCGGGGTCGTCGATTTATTAAACCGAATAGCCCGGCAACAAAAAGACAGTATTGAAGATGAATACCAGTCATTAAAAACCCTGCACGACTATCGCCCAACCGCCACTGAGTTCTACCATTACCTGAATGAAATTCAGATGCCCTTTAGCCGCGTTAGTAAGCAACACAATAGCTGGTTCCAGCTTATTGCCAATCAACAGGACATAACGGACAACGAAGCCGCTGTGCTGAGTCGTCATGGCGATTTTCTCCGAAACGCCATTGAGAAAACCGCCATGGCAAGATCCTTTAAAATGATCCTGCTCAGTGCGTTCCTGGACCTTGATGGTTTTACCAATCCGCCAACCACTGAACAACTGGCTGAAAAAAGCTGGCACCACCTGAAGCGGCGACCCGATCTATTCGCCAAAGACCTGCCAGACAATAAGAAATCCCTCACTGCCGACAGCAAAGCCTGGCATAAATACTGGCTGGGCAATCCCATTAATTTCTACTCAAACAAAGACCATGATCCTTTTGTGATAGACAGTGGTCGTTTTGTCTGTAAGGAACAGGTTCGCCCCCAACATAAAGCGACCCTGCACCAGATGGTGCAAGAGTTGGTGGAACTGAGGTTAGCGATGTATATCAGCCGGGGCTGATGCCTCTCTTTTATCAATAACCTCCTGTCAAAATCCATGCGTTCAGGCTATCAAGGTTGATTAGCGAACCAACATTCAAGGATGATTATTACTTACAAATCGCCAGTGCTATTCTGCCCGAAGATGAGCGGTTTCCGGCCAGTCTGGAAAGTGTAGGGGCAGGCTTATCCGCAACGTTGCGAGAAAGGATTGAAAAGTTCCAGGCACCGTTGACAGAAGGAGCCGAACTGGAAGTGCTGATCAATCGTAACGATTTACTAAAAGCTTTACTGTTTTGACAAAATAGGCTCCGGCAGGATTAGTTTCGCACTGTCCATATAGGTCAGATAATCCAGCCATAACTGGTGGGTTCGCTCTTGAGTGAGTCGAATTTTACAGTCCAGGGCCATTACCGTTCTGATGGTGCCACCACGCCATTTGGTGTGGATAGAATTACAATGTTTGTCGGCATACTCTGACCAGGCATCCTGACCAATTTTAATCGCAGCCTCCACTTCAGGGTCATAGCTGTAACGCTCAATACTTTTGTCAAGGTAACGGTTCATCTCGGTTTCTGTCTGTTTCAGTTTTATCCCTGCGCACCTGTTAACCTCTATTGTGTTCCGAGGGCTCTGGCAGTTTGGCTCTGCAGCGATGACAGCAGAAGATAGTAGCGCCAAAGTGATGAGTACCAGAAAGATAGCCAGCTGTGCCACCGTAATATTGATGCGGTAAGAAACACGGAGGTACTTATCCAGTGTGGATAGTTTGCCTATAAGCGATGCTGCCATTGCATACGATGCCTGATGATAAATTGCGAGAGTATTGTTGCCCTGATCGCTCCCCTGATCAATCATCCAGTTTTTATGTGGACAATGTTGTGGATAAGCCGTTAGGTGATCAGGGAGAGCAGTAGATCAGGCGGCTCTGGCTGAGCTGATTGCTTTTTGGTCACTTTTCATCAAAACCGGCGTCACACAAAACCGAAAACCGGGGTCTTTATTTTTGGAAGTCATTAGCCGTTTAAACTCTCGGTTAGTAAATCAGCCGCGATGGTTATTCAAGAAGAAAGACCCCGGTTTTGGTTAGCGCTGGAACATTACCAGCAAACTAAAAACCTTCTGGTGAGTTACGATATAACCTGCTTGGGTTCTTCTGATAAATGGGCAAATATCCGGTTGAAGTCTATCCAACCGGTTTCAGCCAATCCTGAACGCGAAGGTAATATCCCCCGGCCGATAACCGTTATTACCATCTTTCATTAAGACTCATAACCATGTCATGATCGACTGGCTTATGGGTCAGGGAGAGGAATGACGATGACCACTCAATTCTCCAGTAATCTCACTCTTGATGATGTGTCGTACAGAGTCACCGATGCTGAGCCTTATCCAGTATTTCATCCTGATATGCTGGGAATCAAAGTATCTCCCATGGGAACCTTTTGTTGGGCTGGCTATATCGTCAGTTATGAATGCAAAGATGGTCAGCTATTCGCCAGATCGATGAATTTAGGTGTTTTCAAAGACGAGCCATTAGTCAATGGCGCTAAACCGGATCCACTCCCGGAATGTGATGATCCGACACTTCCTTTGCTGTTTGGCCGTAGTTATACCGATGTGTGGCTGCCTCTTGAATATACAGGCGAAGTGCTTCTTGGTAATGACTGGGTTGGCAATCTGGGTCGTGGTCATCATGGCAATCCCCGGACAGTTGAGCATAACGAGATCAAGAAGGTTGTGCTCTCAAAAGGCAAGATTAAACAGATAACGGATGTCTCGGGTCAGTATGCAGAAAAACGACAAGCCCTGATCGAAGCGGAAGAAGAAAAACGGGAAAAAGAATGGAGCATTGAGGAGCGCAGGCGTCGCAGAATGCGCTTTAAGCGAAAGGTCCTGGGGTTCTTCACCAGGAAAAAGCAGCCCATGGCAACACATCGACATGATTTGTGACGTTTAACTGAAATCAGAATTAACCGCTGGGCTGGCTGTTTCTTTTTCGCCTGAAGAAGGAAACCGGAACCGGGGCTTGATTATTGAATTTACTCAAAGAAGAAAGATCCTAAAAACTTCAACCTTTTCGAACACCTCTTAAATAAAATTGATTATTTTTTACTCACCACCTTCACCTAACCTGAATTCATTGCATAAAGTACAGTGGTTAATAATAAGTGCGCTAAAGAAAACATCATAAGAAGTAAGAGACACTTTTTGACCAATATCAATACAAACCTGGCCCCGTAGCATTATAAAACACCCTCAGCAATCTTAACTTTATTGAGTTGTGTAAAAACCTCTCTTTTTCTATGCCTCGTCGTAATTGAGCATTTCTTCCATATGACACTCAGCACCCCAGAGAAAATCACTGGAATTCATCGCCGTGATGGCCCGTCTGCGTTCTTTTTTTGGCTCTTCGTCGTTTCATATGGATTTCAGGATATCCGCCACAGGGCTGGCTATCAGGTAAATCATCGTGATAAAAGTCCCTGTATTACGGTAACCTTTTGCCCTTGCCCTGGCTGCCTGAAACAGACTGTTCAGCCCTTCCATTCGTGCATTGGTATACGTCGAATACCAGCGTTGCAGAATCTTATCAGCATGACGTTCAACCGTTTCCAAAGCTTTGCGTACCGGCAGGATTTCTATGTCTCCCAACTCCCAGCCACTCCCGACGATTACACGACAACATCTTTATCAGATGCGTAGGCGTACTCAAAATGCTCAGGAAAAAAGAAAAACAATAGCGACTTTGCGCTGGAAAAATTCATCTTCTCTAACCCTGAATACCTGGCTATCTACCGCATTAGGAAGTATCAAATGCCAGCTTCTGGGATTTGCAACCGTGTGCAATTGCCTTGAACAAAGCATCCCAACTATCAATCATCAAGGTAAGAAAAAAACTGGTTATTTTTTTCCATAATCGTTTTCGTGTTGGCTTCGCTGGTTTATTTAAAGCTTTTTGAAATCGTGGACAAGCCAACTCCTGAATCTGATCGAAAAGAAAAGCCAGGAATGTAAGGTAGGCGAAATTCGTAGCCAGGTGATATTCGCCATGACCATAGCTGTGCTCAAGTTGATAGCCTTGGTTCTATCAGGGTGTTAAACGTTTGATTCTCAATATGCCATCTACAACGACCTCCTCTCATGACGGATTCAACTGTCTTTTTAGTCAATTCAATATCGGTTATCCAACACCAGACATGCGAATTACCCGCTTTATCAATTTCAGACTATAATCCAGGACATTGACCTGCTCTGCATCATCCTGCAGATTCAGGGTTACATTATTTGCATAGCGGAATCTGTGAGTTGTATTGTTCTCTTTATCAACGATGGTGTGGTGCTTAACTTCACCCTGATCATAAAGCTCATTCATGGCCTCAATAAGCGACACATGATTGCCATCTTTTGCGACGATAAGCTATAGTGCCAGCCATACTTCTTGCTCCAGGATTTCTATGTCTCCCAACTCCTTCCGTGCATAACCGATGAAATGACTAAGTCGCCAGCGGGCTGCCCTGATGGTTTCAGCTTTACGGATCCAGCGTAGCTTTTCCTTGATCTTCCAGGCCGTGCCTGTATGTAAGTCACTGGTCTCCAGTTCTGCAAGTGCTTCAACTTGTTTCTCTGTCAATGGCCCGTCTGCGTTCTTCAGAATCGCCCAGCGAAGCTCTTTCGGCAGGTGTTGTAACTTACGCTCAGCCTTACGCACGTCGTCTAATGCCGTGGTAAACAATTGCACAACATGAAACCAGTCAATGGTCACATTGGCATTGGGGAGTTCTTCTTTCGTTGCGGCCAGGAAAGCTTTGGACATATCACAAACCACCTCCAGAATATTTTCTGCCTTGCCCTGATGCTCTTCGAGAAAGGTCTTGAAATCCCTGACTGTCTGCTTGCCTTTGCCGGGCGTCGCGAACAACACCGGCTTATCCGAACGATCCATGTCGATGAATACGGTAACGTAGTTATGACCTCGTTTTGAGGCTGTTTCATCAAGACCGATGGCTTTCAGCTCAGCGAAGTTCATCTCAAGCAGCGCTCTGCTGACGTAGTGCTTGATAACCCGCCAGATGCGTTTATCCGCGACACCAATGTACTCTGCACAGGCCTTGACGGGCATTTCACGAGCCAACATCAACAGAGCCTGTTCAAATAAAAGTGTGAACTTGCTGCCTTCTCTGGCCCAGGGTACATGAATACGACGTATACCGTGTTCTTCACAGTTGGTCCGAGGGACATTTGCAGTAATGAAGCAGTGGTGCTGGAAGAAATTCAGGTGTCGCCAGGTGAGTTCTTTGAAGTCATGTGCAGGGCAGGCCTTGCCACAGCAGGGGCATGGATAGAGGCTGCCACGATCAGCAGCCACCTTGAGCGTAAGGGTACTGGGTTTGGTTGAAGTATCCAGATGCTGACTCACCAGTTTCCATGGAAATTGTAAACCGAGGCCGAGTATAAAAATCTGATTTCCATCCATGGGCAGGACACTTCTTCTGAGGTGAAAAAAAGAAGGGTCTTTTACAGAAATTTGCTTACAAAATCCACATCAAAGGACGAGGAGCCAAAAAGAAGAACAGCCCGACCTGCTCTACACCGATGACGAGGTGACAGAAGAAATCATCACCGACGACATCCACAGCATGGAAAAATGGCTCGGCAAAGGTTCGCTGGATTGCTACCGCTTTGACCACGCAGGCAACGAATACCACGTAGAACTGATCATCCGCCGCACCGGCATCAAAACCCCGGCCACCCAACTGCAACTGAAGGAAGCCTGATCATGGCGAGAGACCTCAACAAAGTAATGCTCATTGGTCGTTTAGGAAAAGATCCGGAAACCCGGTTCTTCCCGGACGGCTCACAACTCACCACCCTCTCAGTGGCCACCGGCAACACCTACAAAGACAAACAGGGCCAACGCCAGCAGAAAACCCAGTGGCACTCCCATCAAGGTCTACGGAAAGATGGCGGAATTTGCCCAGCAGTTCCTGAACAAGGGCAGCAAGCTCTACGTGGAAGGTGAGCTGGTATATCGGGAATGGGAGGATAAGCAAAGCGGTCAAAAGCGTTATGCCACGGACATTATCGTGGATCAGTTCAATGGCTCCCTCCAGTTTCTGGATAATCGTCCGGAAAATCAGACTGCCAGCGCACCACAGCAGCAGCGACCACCACAGCAAAACAATCAATACGCCAACGCCCGAAACGGAGGCCAACAGCCACAACCACAACCTGCGCAGCAGTACGACCAATACGACGAATCAATTCCATTCTGAGGAAAAGACATGAACCAGCTGAATGCAGACGATCTGGCGCTTGCCATGGAAATCAAACAAAAGAAAGCCCAGGGCTACAGCACCGAACAAGAAGAAGCCGTACTGGCGGAAAAACTGATCATTGCTGACCGCATCAGCGATGCAATGGATGGCCAACCACTGGATGTGAAAACCGTGATGATCGAAATGACCACCCTGATCGTGGCCATTACCGTCGGTATCAATAATGAACAGGCATTGGCCCAGTCAATGCTGATCACCGGCCTGATCCTGCAACGCATCAGGGATAACAACCAGAACCCTGTCGTGCATTCGACCATGAGTACTCACTGACTCGAAATTATCCACAACCTGTGTGGAAAAACTGACCCGACAAGTTATCCACAAGCCGGTATAAAAAAGGAACGTTAACTATGGACAGTATCATTACCCCAATCGCACAGAACGCTAAAGGCCAGCTTCTGTTTGGTAATACCGAACTGAAAATGTCTCATATCGAGATTGCCAATGTCGCAGGCAAAAGATCGGACAACGTTAAACGAACCATCGAAAGACTGGTCAGGGAAGGCGCAATTGCCACTCCTCAAATTGAGGAGCGACACGTTCAGGGAGCCACAGGGTCAGCAAGCACTAACACTCACCTTATGCTAAAACGGCTGGACAGCATTACCGTTATGGCGACGATTGAAGGTAAGTACTGCGCCAACCTGGTACAGCGGTGGGACAATCTGGAATCCGGAAAAGCCATCCCCATTGCTCAGCTTAAAGAACCAGAACTGCCAGTTGACCAACACATCCAGCTTGAGAAAAACATAGCCTCCACCCGAAGTGCCGTTGCCCTGGCAGAAGCCCTGGGTTTCACCGGAAATCAAAAATTGCTATCCGCTGACCGATTGCTGAAAAGCCAGATCGGTTTCTCACCGCTGGAAGCCATGGGTCAGAAAGCCATGTCAGCCCCTGTTCAGGAAATGACCTTCACCCCAACCCAACTCGGCCAGATGATGACACCGCCCACCAACCCCCGAGAGGTGAACAAGCTACTTGAAGCGGCAGGACTGCAGATCAAAATCGACAACCAGTGGGTGCCCACCGATCAGGGCCAACCACTCTGTGAAATCCTCGATACCGGAAAAGCCCATAACAGCGGTTCGCCAGTGAAACAGGTGAAGTGGTATCAGACCGTACTGAATCGCCTGCAACCCGCTCCCACTGAAGAATCAAAAACTGAATCGATCGATCAGGATGCCCGCTATGCTGATCCCGTACCCGAACCGGTGATTGTCGGAGCTGAAACGGATAGCGAACCAGCGCAAAGAAAACAAAAGCGCAAACGTAACCGCTACGAGCTGGACGATTATTTCTCCTTGGTGGAGCTGGGCGAGTTTATTGGCCGGAGCCGTCAGTATGTTGTCGAGGTTCTGGAAAAACTGCGGATCATCAAATGGAGCGGTCAGGGCAAAAAAGGCAAGTACCTGCTCACTGATCGGGGCTGGCAGTTCGGCCTGATGTACGACCCGTCAGAAGTCACTTTTCACAATCGCGGCAGTAAGCGACTGAGCACCAGTAATGCCCGGCCGGTACTTGGTTACGACATCCTGAAATTCTTTTAACGGAAGTGCGATATGGATGCGCTCATTTCCCAGCCTGTCCTGATGGAGTGGTCAGGCATTAAACAGAAAGCGGCACTGGTCAAATGGATGATGCAAAACCGGATACCGTTTTATTACGGACGCAACGGCGAGGTGGTCACCACCTACGCCGCCATTAACCAGCCACTGATTGGCAGCGAATTACAACCACCCAAAAAACAACCACTCAAATTCCTATAGGAGCAGTATTGATGGGAAGACCACGCAATAAAGAGAATGCCCACTTGCCGGAAGGCGTTTATCGCTGCAAGGGGCGTTTTGTTTTTAAACCCTACCATGGTCGTATCGGCCAAAAGAACGTGTACGGCGCTGAAATTGTTCTGGGTCCGGACACTATGAGCATGTCCAAACTCTACATGGCCATCGAGCTGCTGGAAAAAAGTTCTGACCAGACCCTGGGCTGGCTGCTGGATGAATACCTTCAATCCAAAAAGTTCAAAGGCCAAAGCAAAGACTGGCAGTACAATAAAAAGCTCTATGCCCCCAAGGTGAAAAAGTTTTCCGTCGAGGGATATGGCTCTTTCGGCAATGTGCCTCTTGCCCTGATCACGCCGCCTTCACTGAACCGGTTCTATGAAAAGTTTTCAGACAAGCTTGGAGCCGTGGCCGTTGCCCGCAAGTTAATCTCCAGTGCCTGGAGCTGGGGCAGAAGCCACCTCGAAGGCGTACCACCCAACCCGTCGCTGGATTGCGAAGCCCTGCCAAGACCCAACCGGCAGGATGTCTATGTCAGCGATGAAGAGTATGCCTGCGTTTACTACCTGGCCAATCCTTATTGGAAAGCGATGATGGAGTTTGCCTATATCTGTCGGGCACGGCGATCAGAATTAATCAAGATGACACGGAATCAACTATTGGAAAGAGGCGTACAACTGAAAAGAGCCAAGGGCTCACTGGATGAAATCACACTCTGGTCACCAAGACTGAGAAAAGCCCTGAAAACCCTCGATGATTACAACAACGGTGAAAAGTTTGAGTATGTGTTTGGAGCGCCCAACGTCCCTGCCAAAAAAGGCATTCAAATGTCACCGGGGCAAAAGATGCACAAAAACACCCTGGACAGCCAGTGGCAAAAACTGATCAACAGTGCCGTAGATGAAAAACTGATTACCGAGAAGTGGCACTTTCACGATCTGAAAGCCAAAGGTGTATCTGACCACGAAGGACTGGTGTCCGGTCACAAAACATTAGAAGCGAAGAAAATCTATATCCGGAAAACTCAGGAAGTAAAGGGTACGAGGTGATCGGATGAAAGGAAGAGTTATCAAAAAGGAAGAGAAATGAGAGAAGATATCACCGGGCAGTTGTCCGGTTTTTTTTGCCGTTAATTACACGACACATCTTTGAGAATTGGTGCCCAGGAGAAGACTCGAACTTCCACAACCATACAGTTACTAGCACCTGAAGCTAGCGTGTCATTCTTATATTTCAATAACTTAACTAAAATCGTTTTAGGAAAACATGCGCTTTTGTGTATAATTTCCCGTTATTTCTGCAATTTTTTTTTAGGACAAATTTTAATGAAAAATACCTTCTGATTACCCCTCCAACCTGCCATAAAAACAGCCATATAATCGACAGATTCCTCTCCGCCAAAAGTGATTTCCTGCATCATCTCACCGGAAGGCACCAGTGATCAGCATGCGCATCGTATGGTCCAGATTCCTTATATGTCTATAAATTCACTGTATGCCTCCAGCTGTTCAAGCACTGCCGAACTCCATTCAATCGAGACAGCCTACCCCTTTCCTTCAGTCTTCTGATCACTTCATCATGGGGAATGGTCTCCATTCCATTTATCCTCACTAGCCCCCACCATTGAAATCAGGCCTCCCTTTAGGCACATATTGGAAAAGCCTTACATTACGCGTTGAAGGAAAAGAATATTCGAGCTACAGTTACTGTAATGATTCTTACAGTAACTATTTGAACGATGAAGTTTTACAATCGGGAAACAGAACTCAACCACTTGCAAAACTGGAGCAATAAGGCAGCCACTGGCGGAGCATTAATGACGATTGTCATAGGCCGCAGGAGAGTAGGAAAAACCGCTTTATTGAACCAGGCTTTCCCCCGGGGAGGTGAGCATCGGTCCCTCTATCTGTTTGTTTCGAGAAAGCAGGAACGCCTGCTCTGTGAGGAGTTTGTTGAGCAGATACGCGCTTTATTAAACGTTCCCATTTTCGGCAATCCGTCCTCACTCAGGGAAGTGATGGAAATATTGCTGCAATACAGCTGTACCGAACCATTATCCCTTATCCTGGATGAGTTTCAGGATATTCAGCGCGTCAACCCCGCTTTTTTTTCAGAACTCCAGCATCTCTGGGATCAGTACAAAGGCAAAAGCCAGATGCACCTGATTTGCTGTGGTTCACTTTACAGCCTGATGACGCATTTGTTCCAGAACAGTAAAGAACCACTGTTTGGTCGCGCTGACAACCGGATTAATCTGCAACCTTTGAGAACCCAATTCATTGCTGAACTCCTCCATGATCAAAAAAGATTCAGTCCGGAGACCCTGTTGCAATGGTACATGCTCAGCGGCGGTGTCCCGAAATATCTGGAGTGGCTGGTCAATACCGATGCCCATGAAAACATCTGGCAAACACTGGTCAGTGAACACAGTTTACTGATTGAAGAGGGTCACTACCGACTGGCCGAAGAGTTCGGTCCGGAGCATGGCACGTATTTTTCCATACTATCGGCCATCGCTGCAGGCCACACCAGCCGCCCAGCCATCGAGTCACTGTTGGAAATATCCGTCGGACCACAACTGGATCGATTGGAAAAAGAGTTTGAAATTATTGAACGACATCGGCCCGTGCTATCCAAACCGGGTACACGACTGGTGAAGTACAGAATGGTGGATGCATTTCTGGCATTCTGGTTTCGCTTTATATACCGCCATCGCAGTGCCATAGAAATAGGCAACTATAGCTTTATTCATCAGGTGATTGAACGGGATTACCCCACCTGGAGCGGGCATTGGCTGGAGCAGATGCACCGTGAACGCATCGCTGCCAGTGGGCAATACAATATTGTCGGCAGCTACTGGGAGCGGGGAAACCAGAACGAAATCGATATTGTTGCCATCAACGAACTGGAAAAAATTGCATTAATTGCAGAAGTAAAACGCAATCCGGCCAATATCCGGTTATCCCGCCTGCATGAAAAAGCGGAAAAGCTTCGTCAGCAGCTGAAAGGGTACGATGTGCGGTTTGAAGGGTTTTCGTTGGACGATTTTAGCGATTAAATAATAAAAATCGGTTTATCCACCACAATCGGTGAAAACCCATGACATTGAACAGCAATATCGAACCGTACAGATATAAACGCCTTCGGATCAAATTCCGGCAAGATCGGTTACCGGCAGTAAGGTTTTTGCGGTGCTTCCGTATTAAAATCATGCTAAAAAAAGGCGCCAGCCCGCGGGCAACAAGCCTCACCCTTTGTTCAGAACAAAACCAGCTTATCCATTTCGACGCAGCAGGCTCTGCAAACGCCCCTGATCACAAATCACCTTCTCAAACTCCCCCGGTGAATCCGTTTCAAAATGAATGGCCACAAACTGCTGATAATCATCCCCGTCCTCTGTGATCATTTCCATCAGCGTATAGCGATAACCACCAGCCACTTCCCTTTCCAGCAGGCATTCAGGCAGCACACAAATCTTGAGGATTTTATCACCCTGAGCATAAACAAAAGCCGGCCCCGTATCATGACGATAAGAATGATCCAGAAAGTACGACGGTATCCGAATACCCAACGAATAGTCGCCTCCAAACTGTTGCTGATAACAATCCATATCATCACCGTATAGTTACTGCGTTTTGGGATCAGTATTTTTTCTTGCTGGTTTTTCTTACTGATCATGGCCTCTTACGGAGGCAAATCGGACAGATCACCGGGGCCTTTTTTTATTTTTGATACACCCGACCATCCAACATCGGCCTACCCCACCCCATAGGCTCATAGATCATCAGACATATCATAGGAATCGCTCCCGGCTCTGACTGCGGTTGTTATTAGCCCCACTTTGCCGCTTGGGTAATAGACCTGAGTTTCACCTTATCCATGACGACAACGAATACCAGGTTTCTTTCAGAGCAACCGATGTCGTTCCCTTTTGCCTGAATGCAGTTCGATTGCTAGATGAGTTTACCCGTCGAACCGGCTCTTTATGGAGTTGCGAGCATTTGCTGAACATCTTTTGGGCTCACATCAAACTTTCACCTTTGGTGAGACAATTCGATCCCCCTGAGCTTGCTGAAGGTGAAACGGTTACCTATGCCGCCAGTTCATTTTTTAAACACCCCAGGATGGATGCACTGGCCCTGGAAGAAATAAGCTGGCTGGCACATATTAACCTTGGTTCCGTGGCTAATGCAGCATCTTTACCCAAAGGTAATCCAAGAAAACTGGAAACCTTTAAAGAAGATGGTCGAACACTGGTGGAAATAACAACCGCTATAGACTGGCTAAATAAATGTCCAGCATTTAAACCGCCAAAAATTGTTGAACAATTCACCTCAACAGACAGTGAAGAGACAATTCTGGTTCCTGTTGCCAGAGATGGAAGTTTTTTTAATTACCAATGCTATCGCTCGAAAGGGTATCAAATCGGACCTAAAGGCAATGAAGTTTACCATCCTGATTTAATGGAATCCCTGGAGGTTCTTACTAAAAACAGAAATGAAAATATTCCTGCCCGGTGGCGACGTCCCAATCAAAATGGAATATTCGGTATTGTCACAGCCGTTCGCTGGGAGAATAGAAAAAGATCAGAAGTGTTTGGCAGTTCAGACGACGATAGCGGTTCTGCAAACTAAAACAACTGCTGACTAAAAAGGAATCGCCACAAATGGCAACGTTTCATATTGGACCATGGTCAATCCATCTATCGATAGAAAAAGGCAATAACCGCACCAGCTCGAATCATAACAGCAATCATCATCAAACTGACCAGATTGCTGATAATGAGCACTCTACCCATTTACAAAATGAAACCATCAGACAGGGAGACAAAATAATGCAAAGTTCAACTACCAGTAAAAAAACTTCGGATAAAAATGTATCTTCAAGGCACTTGTGATAGATGAGAAAGCTTTACTCAATTTATTATCAGTCCTGGCCGACGCATAACCAGTTTTCAGGAGGGTATAGATATCGGCCACTGGGTGTCTTGCTCTCTGAATAATCAGGAGACCACATATATCCCTAGACCTTAACAGAAAAGTCACTCAACCGTACGAGACAATTGGAATCCTGCTGCACTTTGATTAATCTGACCAAAACAAACAGCAGGTTTCACCATGCGTCAATTGGACCAACCTTTCAGCAACCACTTCACCTACCGGCAACTGATTGAAGTCCCGGCTGATCGACGCCAGTTTCCCCGATTATGAAAAGCAACTGTCATTCGATAAACGCCTCTCCGGCTTGAAAATCCCAGAGCTGGCTGAAGGACATGGCCCATCAATAGAGAATCTGACTACCCTGCTTCGTATAAATCACGAACTCACGATTAAAGGTTACCGGTTCTTCAAAACGCAGAGATCCGTAGTACCTCCATGATTCAAAGCACAGATCAAAAATACCGATTCTCGAGACTGTAAAAATCGGACAGGGCAGGATTGCAATACCCCGATAGAAAAAGATCTATATATAGACTATATTTAGACCATAAACAGGAGGCAGAATAATGCGAATTGAACCGATCAGCTTCGTAAAAAAGAATGCAGCTAACCTGGATCTGGAAGAGCCAATCGTCGTAACACAGAATGGAAAACCGGTCTATGTCATTGAATCCTTTGAAGATAGAGAGCGCAGGCAAGAAGCTACCGCTTTGCTGAAACTATTGTCTTTTGGCGCCAAAGATGAGGCGGAGGGAAAAACACTGTCTGGTGACCAGGTGTTAAACAATATCAGGGCGAAGTATCTGGATAATAAATAATGCAGGTTATCTACCTTGAGTCCTATCAGCTCTCTATGGAGCTGGTTATAGAACACAATGCATCCAGACATCCTGAAAACCTGCGAGACCATATTGATAAACTCGCTGAAATCCAGGTTGCTTTTGAAACGCAAGTGACTGAGAACCCAAAATCGTGCCCCGTCAATTACGATCTCGAGCGTTATTTTGGCATGCAGTTTCGCGAATACCATAAAGATGGCTACAGGATTCTCTACCGGGTTGATGACTCAAAAGCGGTCATCGTGACCTTCATCTTTATGAGCCAGTTTCAAAAGACGAGCCTATTATTGGAACAGTTTGTTTTCCGCCGTTAACGCCAGCCCTGACAAACTGCCCGAACCAGTATGATGTGAACATCAGAGATCCGGACTTCCAACGTGTCATTTATCAAAGCCCATGGCATCATACGCACACTAACAGTATTGCCAGTAACGTCCGCCCATGTCAGACAGCATCCCCTTCTACGACCTGAATGCCGAGTCATTTTTCACCACTACGGTCGACGTCGATACCCAGTCCCTGTACCAGCATTTTCTGCCACATATACCAGAACATGGTCACATACTGGATGCTGGCTGTGGATCAGGCAGAGATGCCAAAGCCTTTCTGGAGATGGGTTATCAGGTAACAGCATTTGATGGCAGCAAAGCCATGGTCGACATGGCCAACCAGGTCACAGGGCTGGCCGTTCAGCACTCATTATTCAAAGATTTTCGGTCAGAACAGCAATTTGATGGTATCTGGGCCTGTGCCTCGCTCCTGCATGTTCCTTACCCGGAACTCTCTGATACCTTCACCCAGCTGGCCTCATTCCTGAAAACTGGCGGAATCTTCTACTGTTCGTTTAAGTTGAACGACAATAATCATGTAATTATAAATGGTCGTTATTTCACTAATTTAAACTACTATGGACTGGTAGATATTCTCGCCACCACGCCACTGAAGATCAGCCATCACTGGCAAACGCCTGACCTTCGCCCCGGCAGGGCCGATGAACAATGGCTTAACGCCCTGCTAACCAAGGTTTAAGTAAGCATGGAAGCAACGCCTCTATACCCTCATGACCCTCATGCACAAACGCCCGGTGATAACGGCTCTGCCCTGTTAACCACAGGCGGCGTTAATGACCCCCTGCTCCCCAAACTGATTGATGCCATAAACCGCGCAAGGGAAATAGCCATCACGGTAGCCTTTATCCGGGTGAGTGGTTTAAAGCTGCTTTTCGGTGCACTGTCCGATGCCGTTGAACGGGGAGCAACCCTGAAAGTGCTCACATCGGACTATCTGGATGTCACTGATCCACAGGCACTGCGAGAGCTGATGTTACTCCGGGAACGCAATGCGGATATACGGATCTATCAGTGCGATGGCCAGCAAAGCTTTCATATGAAGTCCTATATCTTCGTTCATATGGATAACGGGCAATGGCTTGAGGGTTGTGCCTATGTTGGTTCCAGCAATATCAGCAAAGCAGCCCTGGTAACCGGCCATGAATGGAATCTGCAGCTTACCTGCCGGGGAACAAACGACGATATCTATGTACAACAGTTTGCCAATATCCGCCAGCAATTCCATGAGATCTTCCACCATCCGCTGGTTAAACCACTGAGCCACCCATGGATTGACAGTTACATCGGCAGACGCCGGAAACTCCAACTGGTCGCCGTTGATCCCGAAGCGTTAATTGAACCCCCAACACCCAGTAATATTCAAACCGAAGCCTTGCAGGCCCTGCATGCCAGCCGGCTGGCCGGATATCAGCGCGGACTGGTCGTTCTGGCGACGGGACTGGGCAAGACCTGGCTGGCCGCCTTCGATGCCCGACAATGCAAAGCCAAAAAGATTCTGTTTGTGGCGCACCGGGAAGAGATACTGCTGCAGGCACAACAAACCTTTACCCGTATCCTGCCCGAAGCCCATTCCGGCTTTTATAATGGGAAGGAGCGAACTTCGGATGCCGACCTGCTCTTTGCCTCCGTCCAAACCCTCGGCCGTCACACCCACCTTAAACAATTTGCCAGCGACCATTTTGACTACATTGTGGTGGATGAGTTTCACCATGCAGACGCTGCCACTTACAGAAACATCCTCGCTCACTTTACCCCCGGATTTCTGTTAGGACTGACCGCAACACCAGAGCGAACAGACCAGGCGGATATTCTCAGCCTTTGCGACAACAACCTTGTCTTTGAACGAAACCTGATCATCGGGATTAATAGCGGCCTACTCTCGCCATTTCACTATTATGGCATCGAAGACAAACACATTAATTACGATGAAATCCCCTGGCGCAGTGGCAGATTTTCTATCGACCGGTTAACCCATGCCTTTGCCTCGAAAAAACGGGCACGCCACATCCTCAACCACTGGCTGGAAAAGAAACAACAACGGACACTGGCCTTCTGTATTTCACAAAAGCATGCTGAATTTATGGCATCACAATTTAAAGGGGCAGGATATCGGGCAGAAGCCGTCTACAGTGGTTCGGAACTGCGCAGACATGAAGCACTATCGCAACTGGAAAATGGTGAACTGGATGCGCTGTTTTCAGTAGACCTGTTCAATGAAGGCACGGACCTTCCGGCGATTGATACGGTACTTATGCTGAGACCCACGGAGTCAAAGATACTGTTTCTTCAGCA
>CBDHDM010000107.1:0-77523 GCA_965261315.1 Endozoicomonas sp.
GAGGCGTATAGTTATCGGGAATTGCTGTCAGATATTGCCCTTGTGCTAGATCTTGAGGAAAATTGATGCCCAGTAGGTGAGACAGCACGCGCAGAAGAATTTCTACTAATTGAAATGTGAGTGGGTGAGAAAATATATCTTCCAATTTCGCAGAGAACACAGGCCCCAAAACCCAGAGCAGCGGCTAATGGCGCTGGAGCGCCCGCCAGTAGGGATAGCCCTAAAGTTGCTATGCCAACAATCAGTGAGATGAATCTCCCTTTCCAGTTGGAAGATTCGACAGCTACCATTGACGGTGGAGTTGGTGGAGTGTAAGTTCCAAACATCATAACAAACCGGTAATTGTGAATTAAATATCAAACTGGTTAAGTCGTTCTCTGCTGACATAGACTGTTAGAATCATCATAAGTTTCTGAATTTTAAAACCTGTATTCTGTTTTCAAACAACTTGGATGAAGGGAAAATTAATGCAGTTCATGTTGAACTACCTCGCCGTAGCAGCAGGGGGGGCTCTTGGAGCATTGGTACGATCGTTTTTTTATGAATGGTATGCGAAATCCGGGAATGACCAGCTATTCCCGCTGCCCACCTTAACCGTGAATGTCGTTGGCTCTTTTCTTATTGGTATTGGCTGGTATTGTCTGGTGGAAAAAAGCCTGCTTCCCTCTATCTGGAAAGATTTCGCTACCGTTGGCTTTCTGGGTGCATTAACGACTTTCTCGACATTCTCACTGGATATTTTCCGGCTTTTTCAGTCTGACCGCTTTGCTGAGGCTATTGCCTATATGCTGGCCAGCGTTACTTTGTGTCTTGTAGGAACCTGGTTGGGGTATCAGGGAATCCGGGTGATCCTGAACGGATAAATATCACCATGTCAGCCCACTATCTTTATCGAATGTCCCAAGCTCATAGTGTATGATCAGCAGTTTACTCTGGACAGAGGTTGTACGCTGCTCAGGGTAAGAAAACCATCATCCAATCAGTTAAATTGGTAGGAATATGCTAGACCCTAAAATCGTTCGCAGCACCCCTGAAGCTGTGGCGGAACAGCTGTTAAAGAAACACTACAACCTGGATGTTGAGCGTCTGGTTTCTCTGGAAGAGCGTCGGAAGTCGCTACAGGTTAAAACTGAGCAGCTGCAAAGCGAACGTAAGTCGGGTTCCAAAGAATTTGGCAAGATCAAAGCGCAGGGTGGTGACGTTTCGGCTCTTAAAGAGCGCATGGATCAAGTCAATGCTGCTGTTAAGGAAAATGAGCAGGCTCTTTCTGAACTGCAGGATGAGTTGAATAACCTGTTGCTGGAAGTGCCTAACCTGCCGGATAGCTCCGTTCCTGAAGGAAAGGATGAGAATGATAATGTTCTGGTTCGTACCTGGGGCGAGCCCCGCAAGTTTGAGTTTGAGGTTAAAGACCATATTGATCTCGGCGAAAACCTGGGTCTTGATTTTGAATCAGCGGCGAACATCTCAGGTGCGCGCTTTGCCATGCTTCGGGGTAAGATTGCCCGACTGCATCGTGCACTGGCTCAGTTCATGCTGGATGTTCAGACCACTGAGCACGGTTACGAAGAAGTCATTACACCTCTGCTGGTTCATGACAAGGCTCTTTATGGTACAGGTCAGCTGCCCAAGTTTGGTGAAGACCTGTTCAAGACTGCCTGTGACGATGATACTGGTACGGAACAAAAACAGTTTTTCCTGATTCCAACTGCGGAAGTGACGTTGACTAATCTGGTACGTGATCAGATTGTTGATGCAAGCCAGTTGCCGATTCGCCTGACTGCACATACTTCCTGCTTCAGAAGTGAGGCTGGCAGTTATGGTCGTGATACCCGCGGCTTGATTCGTCAGCACCAGTTTGAAAAAGTCGAGATGGTGCAGATTGTACATCCGGAAAAATCGTTTGAAGCACTGGAAGAGATGACCGGGCATGCAGAAGCCATTCTGCAGAAGCTTGGGCTGCCATATCGTGTTGTAGCACTCTGTGGCGGTGATATGGGTTTTGGTGCAGCCAAGACCTACGACCTTGAGGTCTGGTTGCCAGCTCAGGATCAGTATCGTGAGATTTCTTCAGTCAGTAACTGTGTCGATTTCCAGGCTCGCCGTATGATGGCCCGCTTCCGCAATGAGTCTGGCAAACCAGAACTGGTTCACACCCTTAATGGTTCAGGTCTGGCAGTAGGTCGTACTCTGGTTGCGGTACTGGAGAACTATCAGGATGCGGAAGGTCGTATTCATGTGCCTGAAGCACTTCAACCCTATATGGGTGGATTAAAGATTATTGAATAATCTTTAAAATCAAAAAAGGCTTCCTGGATGGAAGCCTTTTTTGATCTGACCGATAACTCTCTCAGGCTTCAGCCTCTACCGTCAGGTTTTTCAGCCAGTACTTAGCCAGTACGCGATAAAGTACCAGAATGGCTTTAGTTACTTCTTCCATCAGTGCGCAGATAAACACCAGATACAGTGGCCAGTTCCAGATATTAACGGCTGCCCAGGTCAGTGGTACACCCACAAACCACATACCAATGATATTGATTGCTGCAGTAGCCTTTACATCACCGCCACTTCGCAGCACACCAACGATTCCAGTCAGATTGATTACTCGAATGCACAGAGCAAAACCAGCAATGATCAATACCTCACTGGCCATTCTCAAGGTATCACCTTGAAACTGGCCAAACATTCTGACGATCTGCTCATTGAAAATAAGGGTAATAATACCAATCAACAGGGCAATGGCGGGTGCAGCCAGCATGAAATAGCGGCTCTGTTTCCAGGCCAGCTCAAATTCACCGGCGCCAAGTTCTTTGCCAAGAATAATCGAGGTGGCGATGGCGAACCCGATAAACATGGATATTAGAACTCCTTCAACGGAAGAGATGGCACTCATTACCGCCAGTTCGACAACACCCATTTGGGCAAACATCAGGTTGTACAGTACGAGACCAAATGACCACAGGCCATCCTGAATCAACATAGGTACACAGATGCCAATGTATTTAATCCAGTGTTTACGATTTTTGCATTGCAGCAAGTCTGCTCTAACTGGCTTAAGGCCTGGACGGACTTCAAGAATGTAATAGATGAGCAGTCCAACCTGGATCAACCGGGAAATTGTGGTTCCCCATGCAGAGCCTGCAACACCGAGGGCAGGCAGGCCAAAGTGGCCATAGATCAGCAGGTAGTTAAAGAACACATTCATGAGAATGGTGATAAAGCCAATACGCGTCGGTGTTTTTGCGTCGTTATTGGTTCTCAGCAGTGCTTCCAGGGGAATGGTGATTGCTACAAAAAGAAAAGAAGGTGCCGTGATCACCAGGTAGCTACTGCCCAGCGTCTTAAGCGTTACATCATCACTGACCAGTCCCATGATCTGTGCTGGAAAAAGCAAATAAATAATGGCAAATGGGGTGGTGATTGCCAATGCAGCAATAATGGTCTGTACCAGTGTGCGGCGCACGCCATCCATATTCCGGGCGCCAATATACTGTGCAGTCAGAATACTCATCCCACTGCCCAGCGCAGCAATCAGTATCAGGTTAAAGAAGAATATTCGGTTACCCATGCCAACAGCTGCGACTTCCGTTTCTCCTAGCTGCGATACCATGAAAATATCGATCAGACCCAATAATGAAAACATCATCGACTGAATAGAGATCGGCAGAGCCAGTTGCCACAGGTTGCGCAGGAACTCCCTGTTGGGGGAGCTGTTTTCACAGGTTTGAGTGGTCATAGAGTGACTAACAATTATTGGTGCCAGAAGCGTGTTTCAATCCATGAAGGAGGGGGAGAGTCTCATTCGGATGTAAACGTTATATCGTCATATTTGATATCAACTGTACTCTCATAGTCGCATCAGATATAAGTCGGATTTTTCCCTATCTAACATATATAACTTTTAAGAATAAATAGTAAGGAAACATTATTATCTTTATTCTGTCGTATGCTGGTAAACTTTTGCGATCCATGGTCCGGATTGACTGTGCCGCAGGCCGTCAGGTTGTCAATACAGCCTGATGGCCTTGAGTGAATCATAAGTAATAACGAGAACAACATGGACTATCTGCCATTATTTCTACAGTTACGTAACCAGCGCTGTCTGGTCGTGGGTGGTGGAGATATCGCCCTGCGGAAAATTCGACTTCTTAAGGCTTCCGGTGCCATCGTCAGGGTTGTTGCCAGAGAAATTTGTACAGATATTCGAGAGTTTCTAGCTGATGGGGATGATCAGCTACTGGATAAATCGTTCGAAGAGCAGGATCTTGACGACGTCTGCCTCGTTATTGCCGCAACGGATGATAGTGTTGTGAACCAGCAGGTGGCTCTTTCTGCCCAACGTCGTCATCTCTTTGTGAATGTTGTTGATGATGCGGATGCCGGAAATGCGGTAATGCCTGCTATTGTTGATCGATCCCCGGTAGTTGTGGCTTTTTCTACTGGCGGTAAGGCACCTGTACTTGCCCGATTGTTGCGCCAGAAGCTGGAAACGCTTTTACCCCAGGGATATGGTCGGCTCGCAGCGTTGGCGGGTGAGTGTCGTGATATGGTTAAAGCAAAGTTCAGCCATATTAATGATCGTCGCTATTTCTGGGAGAAAATCCTGATCGGTCCTGCTGCAGAAAAAGCACTGACAGGGGACCTGAAAGGAGCCCGTGAGTTGATTGAGCAGACGCTGCAAAGCTCATCTGAGCAGAAAACCGGAGAAGTTTACCTGGTTGGCGGCGGCCCGGGTGATCCGGATCTTCTTACATTTAAAGCACTACGGTTGATGCAACAGTCAGACGTGGTTCTTCATGATCGCCTGGTGTCTGAAGATGTTCTGGCTCTTTGTCGCCGTGATGCTGATTACATTTATGTCGGTAAAAAACGGGATCGTCATGCTCGCCCCCAGGAAGAGATCAATGCATTGCTGGTTCAGCTTGCCGAAGAGGGTAAGCGGGTTCTGCGGCTGAAAGGTGGTGATCCATTTATATTTGGCCGGGGTGGGGAAGAGATTGAAACACTGGCCAGTGAAGGAATCCCTTTTCAGGTGGTTCCGGGTATTACTGCTGCTTCTGGCTGTGCCAGCTATGCTGGTATTCCTTTGACTCATCGTGATCATGCCCAGTCTGTTCGCTTTGTTACAGGGCACCTGAAGGATGGCAGCTATGCCTTAAACTGGAATGAGATGCTGAATCCTGGACAAACGCTGGTGTTTTACATGGGGCTGCTGGGGTTGCCACGTATCTGTCAGGAGTTAATTAACCATGGACGGGAAGCGCAGACTCCGATTGCCTTGATCCAACAGGGCACAACCCGGAATCAAAAAGTGTTTACCGGCACCCTGGCAACAATTACTAAAATTATCGAGTCTGAGAAGGTAAAGGCTCCCACCTTGATCATCGTGGGCAGTGTGGTAACCCTTCATGAGACATTAAACTGGTATAATAATGACAAGCTCCTGAAACAGTAGGTTCCAGGAGCTTTAGCGTTAGGCTAGACGTCCAGTGCTTCCAGTGGATCCGGATAAACAAACTGGTAATTAAGGGCTTTTTTCAATTTATCGCAATTCACCAGCCGGTAGGGCATGGGTTTATCGATAAAGATGGGAGGCTCAATACCCATGATTTCACAGGAACGGGTATAAAGCTGACGCCGGGTAGGGTGCTCATCTGCAGATGCATTGAAGATTTCTCCAAACAGGTTTTTGGCAATAATCTGCTCGATAATCTGGAGACAGTCTTCCCGGTGGATCATATTTACTGGATCATCAGCACCACCCAGCTCTTTGCCTGAGAAGTAACGGCCAGGTTGATATTCACCGCCAATAAGCCCTGAAAACCGAAGAACTGTAGTTTTCAGGTCTTCGTGCTGGGTGAACAGTTCTTCAATATCCAGCCATGCGGTGTCAGAGAATGGAGATTCAATTCGAACGGCATCTTCTTCCGTCACTTCATCGTTATTTTGAGGGTACACGGAGGTTGCACTGATCAGAATGACTTTTTTTACTCTGGATTGCTCAATATTTTTGAGTAGTTCCTGCATTTGGCGCAGGTAGAAGTTGGGTTGCCCATCACCTTTTGAGGGGGGAATATTAATGAAGAGAATATCAGTATCAAGAAACGATTGAATATCACCCTGTGGTTCCGGTGAAAGGCCGATAATATAAGGGTCCATGCCAGCCGAAGAAATCGCTTTCCGTTTTTCTTCCCGGGTGGTAGAACCATTGACTGGATAGCCATCGTTCACCAGTCGTTCGCCCAGAGGCATGCCCAACCAGCCACAACCCAGAATGCTGATGGTTTCTTTCATTATTGATCTCTTTCTTGTCGATGAATAGCGGTCGATGAATTGCAAATGCGAACTATTCTCGCTGATTATTAAAACAAAAGGAATAGTGGTTGAATAACCGAGTTAAGCGGTAGGGATTCTCTGATGCGTCCCAATGTCATAGAATAGCCTTGAAGTTAATAGAGGAAGTGTTGCGTTGAACATTACATTCACTGAAGCCGCACAGAAATATCTTGCAAAGTTACTAGAAAAACAGGGTGTTGAAGGGATTGGGGTGCGCCTGTTTGTCAGCAATCCCGGCACGCCTCATGCCGAGACATGCCTGGCCTACTGCAAGCCTGGTGAAGAGAAAGAGGAAGATATTACACTGGAGCTTGAGTATTTTAATTGCCATGTGGAAGGTCCCAGTGAGCCTTTCCTTGAAGAAGCGGTGGTTGATTTTGCCGAAGATAAGCTGGGTGGCCAGCTCACCATCAAGGCACCTAACGCCAAAATGCCGATGGTTAATGAAGATAGCCCACTGGATATGAAGGTGAGTTATTTCCTTCAGACTGAGGTGAACCCTGGCCTTGCTTCCCATGGTGGTGTGGTTTCTCTGGTTGAGCTGGATGATGGTGTTGCTGTGTTGCAGTTTGGTGGTGGCTGTCAGGGGTGTGCTGCGGTTGACATGACGCTTAAGGATGGTGTTGAAAAGACTCTTATGGAACGAATCCCTGAATTGAAAGGGGTCCGAGATGTGACAGACCACAGTAATACTGAGAATGCTTTCTATAAATAATATAGGCCCTTCAGGAAAGGGGAGTTGTTGCTACTTCCCTTTTTCTGTTTCTTACTCACCGTTGAATCCCGGTTTCACTGTATGAAGTCCCCCCTTATCACCCGTGCAGGTAAAGAAAAGCTTGAGCAGGAGTTGCGCTATATCTGGCGGGTCAAGCGTCCTGAAGTGACTCAGGCGGTTTCTGAAGCTGCAGCACTGGGTGACCGCAGTGAGAATGCTGAATATAAAGAAGGGAAGCGGCTACTGAGAGAAATTGACCGTCGAATACGGTATCTCACTAAGCGACTCGAAATTCTGAAAGTGATTGATTATTCAGAGGAGCAAGAGGGTAAGGCCTTTTTTGGAGCCTGGGTTGAGTTGGAAAGTGAAGAGGGTGAAATTTTGCGGTGCCGCATTGTTGGGGCAGATGAAATTGATGTTAAACATAATCACATCACCATAGACTCTCCTATGGCCAGGGCGATGGTTGGACGTCAGGTGGATGATGAAATCACAGTGCATACTCCGGGTGGTCCAAAAATCTGGTTTATTAACAAAATACAGTATCAGCCATTCACAGCCTGAGATCGCCGATTTTTCTCTGTTTTTGTGGTAATCCAACCTTGGGTGATGGTATTTTTACTTAGTGGTAAAGATACAGGTATAACTCTCTGAAATAATGGTGTATCTTCTCCCGCCTTTTTGAATTCTTCATCTCATTTAATCACCCTGTAGTCCGACGGAACTGTGAAGCGCTATAAACAGACCATTTTATCCAATTTTTTTGTCACCGAAGATGGCAGTGCTGCTCGTCATCTGGTTGAGGCAAACCTGGATATTGAGTCGAGAAGTGACCGTACGCTGTGTACCGAGGTGCTTAATAATGAGTGTCGTTATGAGGTGCTGGTCAACAACCATCTATCCAGTGTTTGTATGATCTGCTCAGCCATACTCGATCGCAGAATCAGCAATATGCCGGTTGAGCGTAAAATGAGCTATGGCAAAAAGCAGACATTGGAAGTTTATACGCCACCCGATAGCCAGTTATGTCTGCTGGGTATTGTTGAACCTGTTCAAGCTGATGACAATAAAGTCATCCTTTCAATGGAAGAACAGCCCGAACAAATCGAGCTGTTTATCTAATCGAGAAAAGGGCTTAGAAGGCCTTACTTGCGTCGGTCTGGCAGTACATCCTTCAATTTATCCCTGATGCTACGAAGTGTTTTCTCTGTGGTGTCCCAGTCGATACAGGCATCAGTAATGGAAACACCATACTGAAGGTCTGCCAGATCATCGGTCATCTTCTGACTGCCCCAGCCAATGTTACTTTCCACCATCAGGCCAACGATAGACTGATTGCCTTCAACAATCTGGTTAGCGACATTTTCCATAACCAGTGGTTGCAGGGCAGGATCTTTATTCGAGTTGGCATGAGAGCAGTCCACCATGATATTGGACTTGATGCCTGCTTTTTCCAGCTCCTTTTCACAGAGTGCGACACTGACTGAGTCATAGTTGGGCTTACCGTTACCACCTCGCAATACGACATGGCCATAAGGATTACCTTTGGTATGCGTAACCGCAACCTGCCCCAGGCCATTAAGACCCAGAAAACGGTGAGGGCTGGAAACAGACTGGAGGGCATTGATGGCCACTTCCAGGCCACCATCGGTACCATTTTTAAAGCCAACGGCAGAAGAGAGGCCACTGGCCATCTCACGGTGAGTCTGGGACTCGGTAGTTCTGGCGCCAATGGCAGACCAGGCCACCAGGTCTTGAAGATACTGAGGTGATATCGGGTCAAGGGCTTCGGTAGACGCGGGTATTCCCATCTCGGCGACATCCATCAGCAGGCGTCGGCCAATGTGCAGGCCTTCTTCAATTTTAAAAGAGTCATTCAAATGAGGGTCATTGATGAGACCTTTCCAGCCCACGGTTGTCCTTGGCTTTTCAAAATAGACGCGCATAACCAGGTATAGAGTGTCGCTCAGTTCTTCACTGAGTTGCTTCAGGCGACGGGCGTAATCTTTTGCGGCAGCAACATCATGGATGGAGCAGGGGCCAATGACGACGAACAGCCGATGGTCTTTCCCGTCAAGAATATCCCTGATGACTTCACGGCTTTCAGAAACCGTTTTTGCTGCTACTTCAGTCATTGGGATCTCAGCTTTGAGCCGCTCTGGGCTTAACAGTACTTCCTGAGATTCAATATTAAGGTCTTCAATGGGTAAAACAGCCATCTATACGGTTCCGTTATTTAAAAAGGTTTTTCTATAATCTCCCAGTCAGCGGATTGAGTGCTTGCAGACAAAGTAAAATGTGAATTCAGATCATGGGTTCGTTGATGTAGAACCTTTATCGAAACAGGTGCGATGAAACAACAGGGTCCGATTGAACTGATATTTATTGTGACGCTTTCTACTTTAATCCTGTTGCCGCTCACTGTAATGCCTGATGAAAATGGCACCCATACTGACAGAATGTGACCTCACTCTTTGTATAAAACCCGCTTGGTTATGGGTTTTCCATTGGCTGAATGAGGGTTTTCCACTTTATTCAAACTGACCCGAGGCTGCAACCCTGAAAAGCGCTAAAACAGGTATTTCAAGCCAAGTCCGAGCAATATCATGGCTAAAATGATCCGCATAAACGTATCAGGTAGCTTCATGCCTACTTTAGTTCCGGCATATATGGCAGGGATGGAGCCGATTAACAGACTGCCTAAAAGAACAAAATCAACATTACCAAGCCAGATATGGCCAAGACCAGCCAACAGAGTCAGGGGCACGGCATGTGCCAGATCGCTGCCCACGACTTTAACGGGTTTAAGAAGCGGGTAGAGCAGAACAATAGCCGCTGTTCCAAGAGCGCCTGCACCGACCGATGAAAGTGTTACCAGAACACCCAGGAAAATACCTGCAATAAATGTCAGCGTCGTCTGGAATTTACCTGGAATCATTGAGACACCGGTAACCTGCCTTTTCTTTAACAAAGGACTCATAAACAAGGATAAAGCGGTCAGTGTCAGCATTATCCCGAGGCATAGTGTAAGGATCGGGCTATAATCAGCGCTTCTGTCAAAAAAAACCTTGAGTAGAACAATCGTCAGGGCTGTAGCAGGAAGACTGCCAGCACAGAGTGTTTTGACCAGAGTCCAGTCAATACTCCTCTGACGGTGGTGGATGATGACTCCGGTTGACTTGGTAATGGCTGCATACATCAGATCCGTTCCGATGGCGATATGGGCCGGAAAGCCAAACATTAACAGCAGTGGTGTCATCAGTGAACCACCGCCGATACCTGTCAGGCCAACCGCAAAGCCAACGCCGGCACCGGTGGCAATGTATGTTAGAAAATCCATAAACATCCTGAAATTTATAGTCTAAAGTTATAAGTAGCCAAGACGATGTTTGAAAATATTGACTAAAAATCGATGATTCGCTGGTAACTATATTGACTGGCTTGTATTCTGGAAAAGAATTTAATGTCATTCTTTTATGCTTTATAGAACTAACGGATCCTGTTTCACTCTGTTCATTTTTGTCAGCACCACCTGCCTGACCGGAGGCTATCAATGAAGCTGCAACAACTGCGCTATATCTGGGAGGTCGCCCACCATGATCTCAACGTATCAGCTACTGCGCAGAGTCTATATACTTCTCAGCCTGGTATAAGTAAACAAATCCGGCTTCTGGAAGATGAGCTGGGTGTTGAAGTTTTTGCCCGAAGCGGAAAGCATCTGACTCGTATTACGCCTGCCGGAGAAAAAATCATTGATACAGCGGGTGAAATTCTGTGCAAAGTAGAGTCGATCAAGCAGGTTGCTCAAGAGTTCAGTGATGAGCGTAAGGGTAGTCTTTCCATTGCTACCACACACACTCAGGCCCGCTACGCCCTACCAGGAATTATTCGGCAATTTATTGGCCAATATCCCGATGTTGCGTTGCATATGCATCAGGGCACTCCCATTCAGATTGCCGAAATGGCTGCAGATGGTTCTGTTGACTTTGCAATTGCTACTGAAGCGCTTGAGCTGTTCAATGATCTGGTTATGATGCCATGTTATCGGTGGAACCGCTGTGTTCTGGTACCTAAAGATCATCCACTGACCCAGATTTCTGAACTGACGTTAAAAGACATTGCCCGTTTTGCCCTGGTTACCTACGTCTTTGGCTTTACTGGACGCTCGAAGTTAGATGAAGCCTTTATGAATGAAGGGTTGTCTCCAAGAGTCGTCTTTACTGCTACCGATGCTGATGTAATCAAAACTTATGTACGTCTGGGTCTTGGCGTCGGCATCATTGCCAAAATGGCTTACGACCCTGAGTTGGATTCTGATCTCGTTCCTCTGAATGCTGACCACCTGTTTGAGCCAAGCATTACCAAAATTGGATTCAGACGGGGTACCTTCCTCCGCGGCTTCATGTACGACTTCATTGAAGAGTTTGCTCCTCACCTGACCAAAGATGTGGTTCAGGAAGCGATCCTTCGCCATAACAAGGCCGAAGTTGATGAGTTGTTTTCCCACGTTCAGCTGCCTAACCGGTAATGATATAAAAGCGGCCTGATTCAAGCCGCTTTTTCAAGTATTTCCTTAACCAGTTTGAAATAAATGGTGTAAATAACCGGCTCCCTGCCTTCTTCCTCAACGATAAAGAAGGGGGCTTTGTCCACCTGATAAAACTCCGCGAGCAGAGTTCCGGTACTACCAGCATCGCCTTCATCCGCAGTGATGAACTGATCGATCCTGTTGATGTGCCCTGAACTCTCCAGCCTCTCCTGTACTTCCTGACATTTCTTGCAGAGATTTCCATCGGCCATTATTTTTTTGACCATGGTTATTTTCATGATGCACTTCCCCTTGATGATTGTTTCCAGGTATCGTTGAATGTCATTGTAGCAATGGCAATATATTCAATAATAGAATCAATACCTATATTTATAGGTTTTTATGCTATATTCTCGAACAGCCGCTCAGGCTGCAATACGTCTAATTATCATAGTGAGAATAACCAATGGATGTCGTCTGTCTTGACCTTGAAGGTGTGTTGATTCCTGAAATCTGGATTGAGTTTGCTGCACATACAGGTATTGATGAGCTCAAGGCTACGACCCGTGATATTCCGGATTATGATGAACTGATGACCATGAGGTTATCCATCCTTGATAAGCACAATCTCGGGTTGAACGAAATTCAGAAAGTGATTGCCGGGATGAAGCCACTGGAAGGTGCGGTAGATTTTGTGAACTGGCTGCGCAGTGAATTCCAGCTGATTATTCTTTCGGATACATTTTACGAATTTGCCGATCCTTTCATGGTTCAGTTGGGTCGTCCAACGCTTTTCTGTCATCGCCTTGAGGTTGCAGAGTCAGGCAAAGTGACCGGGTATAAACTGAGACAGAAAGACCCCAAAAGAGCTTCGGTAAAAGCGCTGAAAAGTCTTAACTATCGTATACTGGCGGCAGGTGACTCATATAACGATACTACCATGTTGTCTGAAGCTGATGCCGGGTTCCTGTTTATGGCGCCTGATAATGTGATTGCCGAGTTTCCTCAGTATCCCTCTATCACTAACTATGATGATCTGCGTACCGCATTGCTTGCAGCAAGAGGGTGATAAACTAATATACCCAAAGGATTTCAAGTTACTATGCAGCCTACAAAGTAGCGACTTGAAAGGCGACGGGTATAAGAGCGCACCGGGGCTGTGCGCTCTGATCCAATCAGGCTTTTACTCTGGCCAGAATAACAGCCTTCAAATGTTCATGAATAGCTGTGATGGGGGCATCCCATAAATTGGGCGAAGGCTGGGTGTTGATCAGGATGTTCATATTGGCATTGGCTTCAAAAATCAGCATATTTCCATCCTCATCAAGGTTGCAGTCGATCCCGAAGTAGTCCAATTTTAGTCGATCCGCGATCACCCTGATTTTGTTAGCGAGCTCAGCCGGTGGCTTCTTATAAAAAGTGTCGATCCATTTTTTTTCTTCTTCAATAAGCCCTTTTCTGGACGACATAAATTTTCTCGCGGTTCTGTGTACCATCCAGTGATCATTAATCAGCATGTGTCTTAGATAAGGCACGCCTTCAATAACAACGATACGAAACTTTCTATAAAGACCGTCCCCGGATGCGAAGTTTCTGAACTCAATTAAGTAATAGGGCCGCCCATCCAGGGCAAAAGGGTAGAGCTGCTGCTCAATATTATCCAGAGAATCAATTCAATCCCTGTTTGTTCTTATTCTGAAACAGAAAAGAATTTCTGTGTTATCGAAGGATGCCTTAGAGGGAGGGTAATTGCACTATCTTTCAGATAATAAAAAGCACAGAAGAAATCTGTGCTAAATGATCATAAACATTATTTTTATAAGATTTTATTCAAAGCTGATTCGGCTACGGTTGTAACGAGCCAGGCGCTTGCTGACACCTTTTACTTTAGCCAGTTCATGGATGCTGCTGAACTCACCATGTTGATCACGGTATTCGACAATGCTTCGAGCAGTATCTTCACTGACAAATACTAGGGTTTTGTCAATTTCAGTTGCACTGGCTTGATTGATATTCAGACGGTTGGACTCTCCAGCATGGGCTGAAGCAGCCAGAGTAGAAAGCAGAATTGCGGCACCAAGACTTTTTAGAGAAGACATGAGTATTACTCCTTAACAGCATTTACTCGTTATTGATTTAATAGTCCTACTAATCGGTTTAGCTCATGGTGCGGGCTGGGGCAAACAGTCAGCGCTGTTGAGGTGCCAAATAGCCTCAATCATGGATATTCAGCTTCGGAGGGCGTTTTACAAGGGAAAGTGTCAAGTTTCAGACACTGAAAACCGGCCATAAGGCCGGTTTGTGGAGGTTAGTTAGCTATCAGCTGATTAGAAGTCATACCGCAGCCTGGCTTTTACCGTGTCGGCTTTAAAACCACTCTGCCAGTTATGGTCATAGTTCAGTGACAGGGTGAAGTTATTGTCCATCCAGTACTCCACGCCGGCACTGGCCTGATAACGATTTTTCACCGCTTCAGGACCAAAGTAGGTGAAGGTACCACCGGAGTTCTCAAAGCCAATCTCTGTTTCTACGGCTTCAGCTTTGAAATCATGCCATGCCATCAGGCTGACCTCGGGCAGGAGCTGGCCGGAACCCACGTCAAAGCTGGTCATGTAACGTACGCCCGCGCCCAGTTCCAGAGCCTGGAGGCTGGTAGCGCCTACATTCGTGGCATTATAGCTATAGCTGTCGGTTTTCAGTCTGGTGAAGTTCATCCCCACACTGGGCTCAACCAGAGAGTCATTGTTATTAAACAGGAAGCTCTTGCCTGCCAGAACACTGATCGCTACCTGATTGGAGTCAAACCGGGAATTCCAGCCAGTACCACTGAGGTCTGTTTTGCTGGTGCCCACATTCAGGTTGGCATCGACAAAATAGTCCTGATTTCTCCAGCCTGCATACAGAGAACCGAGGTAAGTATCGGTTTCACTATTATTGCCACTGGTACCATTACTGGTCTGATTTGCAGTACTGGTGACCATGGTCATCCCCAGTCCCAGCGTCAGGTAGTCATTTACATCGCGGTCTGCCCCGAGAGTAAAGCCTTTACTGCGCAGGCTGTAGCCACCAAAGTCACCTTTGTCTTCCTGGTCACCATCGGAGTAAATAGCCCGAATCCACAGGGAATCAGGACGCAGGTAGTTACCCGATGCTTCTTCATTGTCACCCGCTGAAATACCAGAAGCACCAGTCCGAAGATCAGAGATCCGGCTGAGTATGGTATTGATTGCTTCGTTCTGGGCATTCTGGCTGGCAGCGATGCTGCTGCCAGGATCACCGGCAATCAGTAATTCAGCCAGCTGGGTCAGGCTGGCTTCATTGCCATCATAAATGGCGTTATACAAGTCAGGATTACTGGTATAGAGGTCAATCAGCCCCTCTGAGTTCTCTCCCTGGAAGGTGCTGATGGCATTAATTGCATTGGCCGTTGCGCCACCACTGGTGGCCAGTGTGCCAAGGTCAGTGACGGTTCCGGTAACACCAAACTCCGTACCTTCATTTTCATTAAAGGTGCTGTAATTAAACAGAATGGAGTCCGAGGACACGGTGATATTGTCATCTGCGACAACAGAATCGGCATGAACCAGATGAACGTTTCCACCAGCGGTGCCTGGGTTGAAGTTGGCAATATTACGATCTTCAACACTCAGAGTAATGGCACTGTCTTCATTCAGGATCGCAGTGTCGGTGGCATCAACAACCGGTTCAGCAATATTGCGGGTGTTTTCATTCAGCACAACACTCAGGGTACCGTCCTGAACGTAATCACCTTCGATGGATACGGCATCGGTTGCGCCAAAAGCCAGTGTTCCGGACTCCTGAACATTCAGCGTGCTGCTGTCGTTAAAGCTGAAGATGTTGTTGTTGAGGGTAATGGTACCCGTGATATCAATGGTTTCTACATCATAGATATCACCATTGAGTTCACCGGCGGCCAGTTCAATCTGGTCATTAATCTGGCTGCTGCCATAAATATCACCATTGATGACACCTGAATTGCCAGCTTCATCAGCGCCATTAATCAGGTCAAGGCGGCTATTAGCGGCTCGAAAATCCATGGCAACCGTACTGCCATCGGCAATCACCCTTAAGGCTTCCATTTCATCACCCGTTACCTGACCACCGCTCAGTGTACCGGAATTGGCGATCTGCCCCATGGTTGAGTCTGAAACTCTGATGACTGCACCCGTGGTAGAGGTAATGGAGCCAGAGTTGATCAGGCTTCCAACACTGGAGGCGCTATCGGAATCTTCTCCGCCAATATCAATAGCGACATCAATGGCTGCAATGAGTCCGGAGTTGGAAATCATGCCGCTAACGGTACTGTCATCAATATCGATGGCGTTTTCATCGGCCGTTATGGTGCCGCTGTTACCAATGTCACCATCTTCTTCAATTCGATCAATAGCGCTACCGGAAACTTTGATCCCGTCGGTATCTACCGTAATAGTACCTTCATTGAAAATATTCGTAGCACCATCGGTATTTTCAAGGAAAATACCATGAGTCGCTGCCTGAATGTTGCCATCAACATCATTGGTGATGCTGCCCTGAAGGTTTGAGCCGGTAAGGAAAATGCCGCTTCCATAACCCGTTGGTACTTCTGGCTCAATGAGTTGCGCTGGGCCTTCTTCTTCAAAGGGTTCTATGTAACCCGCAATGATAGAGTTATTGTTGTATATGCTCTGGGCACTGACATCGCTGAGTTTAATACCATGTCTGCCTGCTGAAATTGTACCGGTATTAGTGATGCTGTGTGCATCGTATACAGAAGAAAGGGAAATCCCACTGCCTCTGACAGTGTTGATGACGCCTTCACTGCCCATACCGATATCGCCATTAATTGAGATATAGGGAGGTGTCTCATCACTGCTAGTGGTATGTTGTGCCGTCATGCCCTCATAGTCGCTGTTGATAGTGCCGTTATTGATAAAGCCAGTAGCACTGCTATCGGTCAACAACATACCGTAACGGGCAGTAATTGTTCCGGCATTTTCCATCACACAGCTCATGATGACTTTATCAGCAGACATCCCGGTACCCTGGGATGGGTCGATAAACTGGATTGTACCCTGGTTGATAAAATCCTGAACGCCAATCACTTCCCGCAGCTCTATACCAACTATACTGCCATCCGTGACTGTGATACTGGCAGCTTCACTATTGACGACGTTGCCATTGAGTTTACTGTTGATTATCGTGATGCCTTTGTCACTCGCAGTGAGATCACCGCTATTGATAACGTGACCGCCGATAGCGCTGTTGCTGATATCAATGGCCGTTCCAAGAGAGACGTTGATATTACCGTGGTTTTCAAAGTTGGCAGCGCCATCTTCCGTCTCGCCACTGGTGCCGATATCGGTTCGCTCAACGACGATGCCATTCTGTCCAGCGGTTATTGAACCTTCGTTATAGAAGTAACCGCCAATTTTAAAGCGGTGATCATCTTGTTGTTCCTCTTCTTCATTGTTGACATTTTCCTGTGGTAGCTCGGTCTTGAGGCCCTCCAGGATAATGCCACTTTCGGCCACTGTGAGATTTCCGGAATTCGAGAAATTCCCACCGATGCGGCTCTTCTGAAGCAGGAAACCGTGATGGATGGAGTCAATACTACCGCTGTTCGCCAGATTCGTGCGGATGTCCACATAATCCATATCAAACCCGTTACCGTCACGGTCGCTATCTTCACCCGATTCCGGTTCCCGGGTTGTTAAGGCGCCTTCATTGATGAGGCTACCCTTTATAACCATGTAGACAGGGGCCCTTTCATCCTCATCTGAATCGCCATCGAGCTCAAAGGCATTATCACCACTGGTAATGGAGCCATAGTTTTCTACATTGCCATCAATATTGGTTTCACTCAGATCAATACCATCATGATTTCGAGCGATCAGATCGCCGTGGTTGATCAAGTCTCCCCGAACAGCAATGGACTCATCATCGTTCAGTTGGTGAACAATATCGCTGTCATGGATAATGATGGCATCAGAATAAACATCAATGGTCGCACTGGTATCGTTGTAGACGGTACCCTCAACCATCGAATTCTCAATATAAATTCCTTCTGTACCCTGAACGGTGATGTTGCCGTAATTCAGGATACTCCCATGGACATCAGAATCGCGGACGTAAAGACCGTGTTCAACTTCGTCGTCGTAATCATCATTCGCTTCTGACAGTTGGGTCAGGGTACCAAAATTCTTCAGGTCACCTTCAATAACACTATCACTGATATGGATTGCAGAGCCTTCTTCACCAGCGGTAATATCGCCTTCATTGATAAAATCACCACGGATAAAAACGTTGTCCTGAAGTGAAATGCCATGGGTGTCGATGGATGTCAGGTTGCCACGGTTAATGAAGTCTCCCCGAACCGTGGTGTTGTCAAGGTGGATCGCTTCATCATAAGCATTGATGGTTCCGACATTCTCAAAGATGCCGCCAATATCGGAATGGCTAGCGAGTTCCAGCTCTCCATCGTAGTAATCGTAGTAGTAGTAGTGCCCACTGATGGAAATCCCCCTTTGCAGGGCCTCAATCTCCATAGGCTCAAACTGTTGATTGCCGGATGCCATGACAGAAATTTGCTCCTGACTGTCGGCATACACCAGCTTATGGGTTTCTGCGCCGCTGTTATGGGCGCCGGTATTGATCAGGATGACCTCTCCGGGATGCACTTTGAGTACTTCTGATGAGAACCCTTCATCATCATTGTGAAGCTGGACGTACTGAACCATGGGGCCTTCATTGCTAACCTGAAACCAGGTGTCGTTATGGTCATCAACGCCCATGGAGGTGAGACGAACCTCGCCGGTTTCGGACGTTGGGAAGGCGTATGGCTCAAGGTAGTATTCACCCTCTCCATAGCGGAGTTCGGTGCTTGCGGTCAGATTCCCTTCATTATAAAAACTGCCATTGGAATCGATGGCAGAGAGTTTTATGGCACTGCCCGCTTCTGACTGTATATCACCGTGGTTTTGAATGGCACCGCCAAATTGTGTGCGATTGATATCAATACCATCGGTGCCCGCATTGATGGTACCAGAGTTACTAAATACACCACCAATGGATGAGTTATAAAAGGGGTCTTCGCCCTCGGGTTCTTCATAACGACCTTCAATGGAAATACCGGTTCTACCTGCGATAATACTGCCGTTATTTACAAAAACGTCGGTGACGATAGTCCGGTCGAAGTCAACCCCTTCATCCGCCACATCCATATTACCGGACAAGATCACCGACCCACCGATGGTGGTGTCGTCAATATCCACACCATCCTCACCAGTGATGGTCACCGTTGCCGGGTCCAGAGGGCCCATTGCCGCCTGAGTGATGATGCTGCCCCCGATATCACTATCATCAACACTCAGGGCATCGTAATCCGGGTGGGCAGAGAGAAAGCTGACCACAATGCTGCTATCCACAGTGCTATCTTCAAGGTCGATGGCGTTGTCATGGGTGGAAATAATATGACCTGAGCTGATAACGCTGCCTTTAACATGAGCATCATTTTCCAGGAAGATGCCATTATCCCCGGTCTGAATAACCCCGCTCTCGGAATTGACAATGCTGCCATCAATGGTCGCGCCATCTACATGGATGCCATAGGTGTCTGCAATAATGTCGCCGTGGTTTTCAATGCGTCTGGAAACGGCATTATCAATGACCTGAATGCCATTGGCGGTGTAACCATTGTTAAAGGCATCGCCATCGTGCTCAAAGCCGGGCTGGACCTGAATGAGGCCAGAATTGACAATGCTGCCGACGGTGCTTTTATTCTCCAGTGAGATACCTGACCGGGTATGTTTATTACCGACCTGGTCAACGATAATGTTACCGTTATTAATAAGTTCGTTAGTGGAGCTTTTGTCTTTTAGTTGAATACCGGTGCGGCCAGCGCTGATTGTCCCACCCGCAGTGTTTTCAAGCACCTGAATATTGGCTTTGTTTTTAAGGAAGATGCCCTTTTTCTTGGCGGTAATATTATTCTGGTTTGTCAGTGCCCCTTTTATTTCACTTTTTCCAGAGAGGATAATTCCATGGTTGCTCAGTCCGTCAATTTCACCGGTATTAATTACATCCTTCTCAACCAGGGTTTCTTTTATTTCGATCCCTGAGTTACCGCTGATAACGCCTGCATTTTCAAAGTCTTGGCCAATGGTGGCGTTGTTGATGAAAACACCAACGCCATCTGCACCTATATTACCTTCTTCACTGTTAACGACGCCGCCATTATGTACAAGTATGAAATCAGCTTTTCCGTTATTGGTGATGGATTGCTCAACGGTTGCGTTATTGACGACCACAAAGCCGATTTCACCATTATTAATAATCTGGCCACCGACCGATGCGCCATCCTCCAGATAAATACCTTGATGAATATCACCCGTTTCTGTATTGATGATATCCTGTTCAACACGACTGCCAGACCCCATCAGGTTAACTCTCGTCAAGTTGCCATCGTTAACGATGGAACCATCAACCTGGGTAGAACTGCCCTGTATGCCAGAGACTTCCAGGTAACGCATGCTGCCCAAATTATGGATGTTTGCAGTAACGCTGGCGCCATTACGAATGTTGAGGTCTTGGGTCATATTACTGTTGATGAAGGAACCTTCCAGTGTTCCACCGCTCATCCAGAAGTCACTCATGCCATCATTATTGATGACATTGCCGACAACATGACCTTCAATGCCTATATCATTGATAGTGCCACTTGCGGTGGTGATTCCTCCATCACAAAACTCACCCTGACTGACATGAATATTGCCACCCGGGTTAGGAGGAGGGCAGGTACCTGCTGATGCTGTGGAAGTGAAACTTTGAATGGAAATGAGGATGGCGGAGCTTAACAGGGTCCGCGTAAAGCTATCCTTACGAATACTGTCCATAGTGTCCCGTCTTGGCTTTATTGTTTTATTGTCGTCTACGTCATGCAGGCGAATAGATAAGAGGCATTTGATCCTGAAACCAGTAAACTATAACGGGTTCACATTTACAATAAAAATGTATAACAAGTATTTACATTGATATAACTTTGTGTAAATACCCTTTCAAGAGTATGGCTTTTGTATAAAGGATAAACAGAAAGTGCTGAGATTCATCGCATTCGGAATACTGGCTTCAATTCTTCTGTCTGGTTGTCAAAGCCAGCCATCAATCCCTGAAGTCAGTTATACGGATTTCGATCAGGCAATGCAGCCTGCTGTTTTTGATACCGGTTTTTTCCCTGTTTATACCTGGGCACCTGAAAGCCCTTCTGGCAGTCAGCTCAGGATTTACATTGAAGGGGATGGCAGGGCATGGCTACGGTCGGGCCGAGCCTCTTTTGATCCGACCCCGGTGAATCGTCTTGTTCATCACCTGATGATGACAGATCCATTCCCGGATATCGCTTATCTGTCCCAGCCTTGCCAGTACATAATAAATTCTGCCTGCAATAAAAATGTCTGGACGTTTGAGCGCTACAGTCAAAAAGTCATTGAAACAATGAACCGTGTGGTGTCTGAAATAAAAAAGAAAGGTGGTTATGAAACGCTGGAGCTGGTGGGTTATTCGGGAGGCGGTGCCATCGCATTGTTATTGGCAGCGACAAGAGATGACGTTATCTCCGTTCGAACCGTCGCGGGTAACCTGGATCCCCACTTTACCAATCGGCTACATGCGGTTTCAGCGATGCCTCTGGCTTTGAATCCTGCCGATTATAAGAAAAAGCTGGTTGATGTGCCTCAGGTTCATTTTGTGGGGGCTAATGATTCAGTAATATCTGAGGAAGTGAGTCGTCATTACGTAAATACTATTAAAGACACATCCTGTGTCACGATTAGATCCATTGAAGCAGGCCATCAGCAGGGTTGGGTCAGCGAATGGTCCCGACTGTTATTTATCCAGCCTGAATGCAAAAAATAGTGCCGGGTCAATGAGCTTGGTTGAGAAACTCTTTTTCCAGTGCATTCATAAGGTTTTTCACTTTAGTAATGGATTCCTGATATTCGTCTTCACAGTCCGAATCCGAAACAATAGCTCCACCACCCCAGCAGTGCAGTTCCCCATCTTTTGCCAGAATGGTCCGGATGGTAATGCTGGTATCCATATTCCCATCGCAACTGATATAACCGATGGAGCCGCAATACACCGTTCTTGCGACCGGCTCCAGTTCACGGATAATTTCCATGGATCGGATTTTCGGGGCACCGGTAATGGAGCCTCCGGGGAATGTGCTGTTCAGCAGATCAAACGCATCCTGATTGTCTGCCAGCTCACCGGTTACCGTACTGACCAGATGATGAACGTTGGCATAGCTTTCAAGAGCGAACAGGCGTGGGACAGAAACCGTTCCAGTTTTACAGACTTTACCCAAATCGTTTCTCAACAAGTCCACAATCATCAGGTTTTCAGACTGGTCTTTCTGGCTCCTCTGTAACTCTTTTGCAATGGCGATATCTTCTTCTGGTGAACGGCCCCGTGGCCGGGTTCCCTTGATTGGGTTGGTGGCAATATGGCCATTTTCAAGACGGATGAACTGCTCCGGGGAGTGACTGAGTATCGCCAGATCAGGACGTGAGATATAAGCAGAGTATGGGGCTTTACTGATCGTTCTCAGGTGTTTGAACGCTTCCCAACTGTCACCACTGAAGGGCGCGGTAAAACGTTGTGTCAGATTGACTTCATAGCAGTCACCAGCAGAGATATAGTCCTGAATTTTCTGGAAAGAAGACTGATACTCTTCTCTGGTCTGTGTTGGTTTGAAGCACTCAAGAAGCCTGAAATCGTCACTGCTCGTTCGATCAATAAACTGATCAATGGCCTTCAGGATTTTCTCTTTCAGGGCATGATCAATGTCCGGGTGGAATACCAGTGATGTCTGTCGCTCCTTGTGGTCTGCAATCAATGCCCATTGGTATAGACCGATGGACATATGGGGAGTGTTGATTGCCCGATGGGCAATTCGATCCGGTTCCAGTTGCTCACAAAGTTCATAGCCCCAGAAACCAACCATACCACCAGTAAAAGGCAGTCCCTCGTTATCCACTTTGCTCATTCTATGAAAATGAGTGGATAATTGAGAAAAAGGCGTGTTTTCTGGAAACCGCTCAACTTTATGTTGAATACAGTCTTCAATAATCAGATCCCCCTCCGGCATCAGGGTGAAATGCATAGCCGGAGCAGCCGTCATTATGTCATAACGACTGAAGTGGTCTTTATACACGGCTTTGCTGCCATCAAATGCAGAGCTGTCAAGAAAACATGGATAAGGTAGATTAACAAAATGCTCAAAATAGAGGCTGGTGTCGTCTTTATATTCCAGTTCCAGAATCGTCAGAGTTTTCATACAGGTGTCCGAACAAAACAGCCGGCATTTTAACTGGAGCCGGAGTGCAATGTCATTTCTTGTGGTGCTTTCTTACAGACTATGGCTCCACCATCAAGAAATGACATAGTGACTATTTTTATTGATCAGCCATGAGCATATAGAGTTTCTGCCATTCTTCCACTGATATATCAGAATAATTATGAAAGTTATTGTTTTCCTATCAGTTATTTTTCTAATGACAGGTGTCAGGGTGGTATATCCAAACAGTTCGAATGCAGCTGATTTGATTTTTACCCACGGTAATATCATCACCATGGATGATGCTTTGCCTCGTGCAGAAGCCATTGCAGTAAAAGGTGGAAAAGTTGTTTATGTAGGTACCAGCCAAAAGGTAATGGAGTTGGCTGGAGAGCACAGTGAAGTCATCGATCTGGGTCTTTGGGCGTATCCGAACGAAGAGGATGAAAGCCAGATTGAGTTCCTGAAAAAACAGTACCGTTTTGACCCTGAACGACTCATTGCTATTGCTGATATGCAGGTTGCCGGTGACTTTACCCGGACAGGAAGTATCCAGACTGGTAAGGAGGCCGATCTGGTAGTGATTGATCAGGATATCCTGTCGGTTCCCATATTGATCCTCTTAGAAGTATTCATGCTGGTGTAGTAAAAAAAGCTGAGCCTTAAGTGCTTTTCTTTCTTGAATGAGCGCTCTATTAATAGTACCAATGCTTGTATTTTCCTGATCAAGTTGAGCATTTACCATAATTTGCGTATTTGCATAGGCTTTAGCAGTGAAGTGTAATCTCATGCCTCTAATACTGGCTAATTTCAGATCTAAATCTCTCAGCGCAGCTTCATTTAATTCCTGAGTTTTGTGAACTTCAGCTCTTAAGGCTTCAAGCTTTTCTTTCAATAACTCGATATCAGTGATAAAGCTTGATTCTGTAAAATCACTGTTACTTTTTTGGATGTTTCCTTGATTATCGTGATGTTTTTCTTCTCTCTCTTTTGAAAGCTGGTTCCTTAGGACTTTGTTTTCAATAACAAGCTCAAGGTTTAAATCTATGACTCTTTTATGCTCTTTAGACAGTGCACAGTAAGTATTCCTGGCGCTGTGCATTTTATTCAGTTCATTATCGGCATGAACCAGAACAGTAAATCTACGGTTGGTGAGGGCTGTCATGAACAGCTTGTTGCTGGAAAAGCAAGCCCATTCATATTCTATGTATCTTTGTACTACTTCAGGCACTGCCTTGATCTGAAGGTTGTTTTCTTTCTGGTGTTTCAATATTTCACTGAACAACCCAGTAGGGCTGTCTTTATTTTGCCGAGTGTTCTGTACATCCATGATATTAAATTCTTTTTTAATATAAAGTTAGATAAATCAGATAGTTATCAATTGTTTCTATCTGCCGGAAAGCATGTTTTTGATGTTCTTTAACAGTACTCGTCACGCTTAAAGCGACGATGCCAAGTGGTATGGGGATGCCTGTCATATGAGACTTTTTTCTTGCTCTATAGTTCAGAAAAATGTTCAGAAAAACTTCAGGCCTCTGGAAGATTGTTTACAATATAGGTAGAAATACCAATAAAAGTTCGGTATAAATGCCTCGAATTAAAATATTGTCAACAATATTCGATGATGCCTATGACCTCAACAGAGCCAACAATACGCCTTACTCAGGCCAGCGAAGTTACTGAGGTTCTGGTTCAGGACATTATCAGTGGCCAGTTGCCAGAGGGAAGTCGGATTTCTGAGCCAGAACTTTCACGGCGTTATGGTATCGGCCGTGGGCCACTGCGTGAAGCCATTCTAAGGCTTGAGGGCATGGGGCTCGTGGTTCGAGCACCGCATGTGGGTGCCAGAGTTGTCACACTGACAAGACAGGAACTTTCAGAAATCTTTGCCATTCGAGAAGCCCTGGAAGGCATTGCTGCCCGGGAAGCGGCAAGAAACATGACCAATGAAGACCTTATTGATCTGGGTCAACTCATTGAAAGTCATGCCCGTTATGTTGATGAACATAATGGTGAAGCCTACATGGATCAGGAAGGTGACTATGACTTTCACTATCGCATCATCAAAGCATCCAGTAACAAACGCCTGATCAGAGCACTGTGTGATGAGCTGTACCATCTGGTTCGCATTTACCGGCGATCATCCAATTCTGCCGCAAGACCAGAGCAGGCGCTGACAGAACACCAGATGATTTATAAAGCACTCAAGGATCGAGATGGAGAGTTGGCTGAAATTCTGATGCGCCGGCATATCGCCCGGGCGCGTAGAGAGATTGAAGCCGCCATCGAACAGCAACAGAGCGGGTAATGCTGTCGATAAAATTCTTTATAACAAGAAGCAAGAACCAGAGGTAACACAATGAATCAAAAGAATAATGCATTAGATCGACTGATCGCCGAGCAGGGCATTGTTACCGCCCCCGGTGTCTACGATGGTATTTCTGCCCGCCTGGGTGAAGAAGCCGGTTTCTCTGCATTATACGCCAGTGGTGGTGCGATCGCGCGCAGTACCGGTGTTCCTGATATAGGTCTGCTGACGCTGACAGAAGTGGTTGATCGTGTTCGTCAGATTGTTGAAGCCACAACATTGCCCGTTATTGCCGACGCGGATACCGGTTTTGGTAATGAGGTGAATGTTAAGCGGACAGTAGAACTGTTCCGTAATGCCGGCGTCAGTGCTTTCCACCTGGAAGATCAGGAATTCCCCAAGCGTTGCGGTCATCTCGATGGCAAGTCTCTGGTTTCTCTTGAAGAGATGTGTAAAAAAGTCTCTGTTGCCAAAAAATACGCGGGTGATGTCACCGTGATCGCCCGTACTGATGCGATTGCCGTCAACGGCTTTGAAGATGCTATTGACCGCGCCAGAGCTTACGTCGATGCCGGTGCCGACATGTTGTTTGTTGAAGCGCCACAAACCATTGAACAGATCGAAGAGATAGCCCGACAGGCTCCTGGTCCCAAGCTGATTAACATGTTTTACAGTGGTAAAACGCCACTGGTGCCTACAGAAGATCTTAAAGCCATGGGCTATCAGCTGATCATCATTCCATCGGATCTGCAAAGAGCCGCTGTCACGGCCATGCGAGAAGTGCTGAACGTTATCAAGCGTGATGGCAACAGTGGTGCCATTGCTGACGGCATGATGACCTTCCAGGAACGTGAGCAACTGGTTAAAACCAAAGAGTTCCTGAACCCATAAATTGACCACTGCTGGTACTTCATCATTCAGTGATCAGCAGCTTTATAGTCAGTTTGAGGGAAGTCTTTTTTACAGGGAATCACAATAATTCCCGGGTACCGGCTGATGAGATGAGTAGCTTGGCTACTCTTCTGGTGCCTGACACTCAGCAAGTGAACGAAATAAAAAAACGGAGAAGTTCCATGGCAGAGAAGAAATTAAGTGGTGCTGGTCTGCGTGGCCAGTCAGCGGGTGAAACCGCGCTGTGTACTGTTGGCCAAACCGGATCAGGCCTGACTTACCGTGGATACGATATCAAAGAACTGGCGGATAAAGCTCAGTTCGAAGAAGTTGCTTATCTCCTGCTTTACGGAAAACTGCCCAATCAAACCGAACTGGACGGTTACAAAGCCAAGCTGAAAGGCCTCCGCTCTCTGCCCGCTGCGTTGAAAACCGTTCTGGAACAGATTCCTGCCAATGCTCATCCAATGGATGTTATGCGCACCGGCTGCTCAATGCTGGGCAACCTGGAAACCGAGCAGGATTTTTCAGAACAGAATGATCACATTGATCGCCTGCTGGCCATTTTCCCTGGCATGATCAACTACTGGTACAACTTCAGCCACAACGGTGTCCGTGTGGATGTCGATACCGATGCTGACTCCATTGCCGAGCAGTTTCTCTGGACGTTGCATAATAAGAAGCCTGAGCCTCTGCATGTTCAGGTAATGCACGCTTCTCTCGTACTGTACGCTGAGCATGAATTCAATGCTTCAACGTTTACGGGTCGTGTTTGTGCTTCTACCCTGTCCGATATTCACAGTTGTGTAACCGGTGCTATCGGCTCTCTGCGTGGCCCATTGCATGGTGGTGCCAACGAAGCGGCCATGGAAATGATCGAGAACTGGCGTTCTCCAGAAGAAGCCGAAGACAAAATCATGGGCATGCTGGCCCGTAAAGATAAAATCATGGGCTTTGGTCATGCCATTTATCGTGAGTCAGACCCACGGAATGCCATCATCAAAGAATGGTCACAAAAACTGTCTGAACAGGTCGGTGATCAGTGCCTGTATGCCGTTTCTGAGCGTGTTGAAGCCGTTATGTGGCGTGAGAAGAAGCTGTTCTGTAATGCCGATTTCTTCCATGCATCGGCTTACAACTTTATGGGTATTCCCACCAAGCTGTTTACCCCGATCTTCGTTTGCTCCCGTGTTGCCGGTTGGACTGCTCACGTAATGGAGCAGCGTGCCAATAACCGGATTATCCGTCCATCTGCAGACTATACCGGTCCAGAGAGTGCAGAATGGGTAGCTATTGAAGACCGTGACTAAGCCATGAAGATCACAAAGCGCACAAAGTTAATTATTTCTTCTTTGTGTGTTTTGTGGTTCAACCAAAACAATAAATTACTTGCCCGGTGACATTAGACGTATGAATACTGTTTCTGAAAATACGGCCTTTCGTAAAACATTACCCGGTACTCAACTGGACTATTTTGACACCCGTGAAGCCGTGGAAGCGATTCAGCCGGGCGCTTATAAAACGTTACCTTATACCTCCAGAGTGTTGGCTGAGCAGTTGGTTCGCCGTTGCGATCCGGCAACCTTAACCGATTCTATGAAACAGATTATTGAACGCAGGCGGGATCTGGATTTCCCCTGGTATCCTGCTCGTGTTGTGTGTCATGACATTCTTGGACAGACCGCTCTTGTTGACCTTGCCGGCCTGAGAGATGCCATTGCGGAGCAGGGTGGGGACCCTTCTAAAGTTAACCCTGTTGTTCCTACCCAATTGATTGTTGACCACTCCCTGTCCGTTGAACACGGTGGTTTTGATCCGGATGCTTTTGAAAAGAACCGGGCGATAGAAGATCGTCGAAACGAGGATCGTTTTCACTTCATTGAGTGGGCCAAAACCGCCTTTGAAAATGTGGATGTGATTCCTGCCGGCAATGGCATTATGCACCAGATCAATCTGGAGAAAATGTCTCCGGTTATTCAGGCTCGTGATGGTATTGCCTATCCGGATACCTGTGTCGGCACCGACAGCCATACGCCCCACGTTGATGCCCTGGGCGTTATCGCCATTGGTGTCGGTGGCCTTGAAGCTGAAACCGTGATGTTGGGTCGCCCTTCCATGATGCGTCTACCGAATATCGTGGGTGTTGAATTGGTGGGCAAGCGCCAACCCGGTATTACTGCCACTGATATCGTTCTGGCGTTAACCGAATTTCTGAGAAAAGAGCGCGTAGTCTCTGCTTATCTTGAGTTTTTTGGTGAAGGTGCTGCCAATCTGACCATTGGTGACCGTGCGACCATCTCCAACATGACGCCAGAGTTTGGCGCTTCTGCTGGCATGTTCTATATCGATGAGCAGACCATTGACTACCTCAAGCTGACCGGTCGTGAGCCAGAGCAAGTGGCTCTGGTCGAAAATTATGCGAAGACCACCGGGCTCTGGGCGGATGATCTGGACGCTGCTGAATATGAGCGGGTACTGACGTTTGACCTTTCTTCCGTATGCCGAAATATGGCTGGCCCCTCCAATCCACATCGCCGTCTGCCAACCTCAGAGCTGCAGAGTCGTGGTGTTGCTGGCGATTGGAAAAAAGGGTGGGAAGAAAAGAGTGGTGAAATGCCTGATGGTGCCATCATCATCGCAGCGATTACCAGCTGTACCAATACCAGTAATCCCCGTAATGTTGTGGCCGCCGGTCTGGTCGCACGCAAAGCCAATGAGCTGGGCCTTATTCGTAAGCCATGGGTGAAATCCTCTTTTGCTCCTGGCTCCAAAGTTGCCAAGCTTTATCTTGAGGAAGCCGGTCTTCTCTCGGAGATGGAAAAGTTGGGCTTTGGTATTGTTGCCTACGCCTGTACTACTTGTAATGGTATGAGTGGTGCCCTTGATCCCGAGATTCAGCAGGAAGTGATTGATCGTGATCTCTATGCAACCGCTGTCCTGTCCGGTAACCGTAACTTTGATGGCCGTATTCATCCTTATGCGAAACAGGCGTTTCTGGCATCGCCTCCTCTGGTGGTTGCGTATGCCATCGCCGGAACAGTGCGTTTTGATATCGAAAAGGACGTATTGGGTACTGATAACAAGGGTAACCCCATTACCCTGAAAGACATCTGGCCCAGTGATGAAGAGATTGATGCGATTGTTGCAGAATCCGTAAAGCCTGAGCAGTTCAAGCAGGTTTACATTCCGATGTTTGACCTGGGTAAAGCCGAAGAGGCAGAGAGCCCACTGTACGACTGGCAGCCAATGAGTACCTATATCCGCCGCCCCCCTTACTGGGAAGGTGCTTTGGCGGGGGAACGCACGTTGAAAGGTATGCGTCCTCTGGCGGTATTGGGTGACAACATCACCACAGACCATCTTTCACCTTCCAATGCAATTATGGCCAGCAGTGCAGCTGGAGAGTATCTGGCGAAAATGGGCTTGCCTGAAGAAGACTTTAACTCCTATGCAACCCACCGGGGTGATCACCTTACTGCTCAGAGAGCGACATTTGCCAACCCTAAACTCCTCAATGAGATGTGTCTTGACGCCAATGGCGAGGTTAAACAGGGTTCTCTGGCACGGGTTGAGCCTGAAGGCAGAGAAACCCGGATGTGGGAAGCCATCGAAACCTATATGGAGCGCAAGCAGCCATTGATCATTGTGGCTGGTGCTGATTATGGTCAGGGTTCATCCCGTGACTGGGCGGCCAAAGGGGTTCGTCTGGCAGGCGTAGAAGCGATTGCAGCCGAAGGTTTTGAACGTATTCACCGGACCAACCTGGTGGGTATGGGGGTGCTGCCTCTTGAGTTTAAAGCAGGTACAACCCGTAAAACACTGGGTCTGGATGGCACGGAAATTTACGATGTTCTGGGTGAGCCTACACCGGGTGCAACGCTGGCTCTGCTGATCCACCGTAACAATGGAAAAACATTGGAAGTGCCTGTGACCTGCAGACTTGATACTGCAGAAGAAGTCTCTGTCTATGCGGCAGGGGGGGTTCTCCAGCGATTTGCCAAGGACTTCCTGGAGTCAGAGGCGGTAGCCTGAGCAAACCCTTCTCCTTGCTCCCTTGCCATGCGTGGGAGCTTTGGTATGCATTCTCATGCAACGAGTTTGTCGCAAAAGGTACGAGTGCAGACCTTTTGCGACAACCTCGCAACGCGTGGAACGAGAGAGAATACGGATATGACTTATTCCCCCCAGATAAAAGTTCCTGCTACTTACATGCGTGGGGGCACCAGTAAAGGTGTCTTTTTCAATCTCACCGATTTGCCCGAAGCTGCGCAGATACCGGGTGAAGCTCGTGATGCATTGTTACTTCGGGTGATTGGCAGCCCTGATCCCTACGATAAGCAAATCGATGGTATGGGCGGGGCAACGTCCAGTACCAGCAAAACCGTGATTCTTTCAAAAACCAGTCAGCCGGATCACGATGTGGACTACCTGTTTGGACAGGTGTCTATTGATAAACCCTTTGTTGATTGGAGCGGGAACTGCGGTAACCTCACCGCGGCTGTTGGTGCTTTTGCCATCAGTAGTGGCCTGGTTGATGCCGAACGGATTCCTGACAATGGCATTGCAACGGTAAGAATCTGGCAGGCCAATATCAAGAAAACCATTATTGCCAATGTGCCCATGACGGATGGTGCGGTTCAGGAAACCGGTGACTTTGTTCTTGATGGTGTGACCTTTCCGGCGGCTGAAGTTCAGGTTGAGTTTCTGAACCCGGCGGATGGTGAGGGTGCTATGTTCCCAACCGGTCATCTGGTGGATGATCTTGAAGTGCCGGGCGTCGGAACACTGAAAGCCACCATGATCAATGCCGGTATTCCCACTATTTTCGTCAATGCAGAAGCCATTGGTTACCAGGGAACCGAACTGCAGGAAGCCATTAATGGTGATGCAAAAGCACTGGCCATGTTTGAGAGTATTCGAGCTCACGGCGCTATTCAGATGGGATTGATCAGTAATATCGAAGAAGCGGCTACCCGACAGCATACGCCAAAAGTCGCCTTTGTCTCCAAGCCAAAAAGTTACCTTTCTTCCAGCGGTAAAGAAGTCTCTGAAGGTGATGTGGATCTGCTGGTTCGGGCACTCTCTATGGGTAAACTGCACCATGCCATGATGGGTACAGCGGCAGTGGCCATTGGGACTGCTGCAGCGATTCCCGGAACCCTGGTTAATCTTGCCGCTGGTGGTGGTGAAAGGCGTGCCATTCGCTTTGGTCATCCTTCCGGTACATTAAAGGTGGGTGCTGAAGCAGCATTGCAAGATGGTCAGTGGTCTGTGACCAAAGCCATTATGAGTCGCAGTGCCAGAGTTTTAATGGAAGGCTGGGTGCGAGTGCCGGGTGATACTTTCTAAGCGGATAAGGTATGTGGAACAAAGCATAGCCTTGTAAATGGCTATGCTTTGTTTTACTTCCCGCTTATTTCAGCCTTCTGACCAAGTTGGCCTGATCCATTATCCGTGTCGCAATCTCTTCGACAGAAAACTCCGTTGTATCGATATAACTGATCTGCTCCTGCCTATAAATCTGTTCTACGGCATGTACCTCATACTGGCACTGTTTTGCTGATGAATAACGGCTGTTAGGACGGCGTTCATTTCGGATTCCCAGCAGTCGAACCGGGTTAATCGTCAGGCCAAACAATCGCTCTTTATAGGGTTTGAGCACATCCGGAAGCTTTATCCCTTTATCCAGGTCATCCTCTGTAATGGGGTAATTTGCCGCAAAAATGCCAAACTGCAAGCCAAGATAAATGCAGGTTGGTGTTTTTCCAGAACGTGAAGCCCCCAGCAGAATGATATCTGCCTTTTCATAGTGTCTGTATCGTGCGCCATCATCGTTATCCAAAGCAAACTGAACCGCCTCAATACGCCGGTGGTAACTGTCACTGCTGGTGGTAGAGCGCTTCTTACCAACGGTGTAAAGAGGGTGGGAGCCCAGCTCAATCTCCAAACCAGGCAAAAAAGTCGAAAAAAGGTCGATAATATAGGCACCACTGGTATGCATTAACTGGCTGACTTCTTCATTTAACACCGTCATGAAAATAATGGGCTGAACCTTCTCAGTCTGGTGGGCTTCAGTGATCTGCATGAGTGCTTTTACTGCCTTTTCCCGTGTATCTATATAGGGCAGCGTGTGATGACAAAACGTCGGGCCAGAAAATTGGGCGAGCAGGCTCTGGCCAAAGGACTCAGCTGTTATGCCGGTTCCATCTGAGATGAAAAATACCGATCTTTCCACAAAATGACTTCCTGATGAAAACGGATGTTAAAAAACACTTCCAATTAATAACATTATCTAACAAACTATACCGGAATATTTCCAGTGATAGAACTATTGTCGTCTGCTTTTGCTGTGCAACCCCCAATGATTCAATGGCATATGCATAAACTGGAATTGGCAGTGATTAATCTGATCTTTTATTAGATAAGCGTTGGGAGAATGGCTTGAACAGTTCATCTTTACCAGAGTTTGTGGTCAGTCTGGATGCTTTGGGCAATGGCGATGTCGATAGGGTTGGCGGTAAAAATGCCTCTCTGGGAGAGATGCTAAGCCATCTGGGCAAGGCAGGCGTTAGCGTGCCTGGTGGTTTTGCTACAACGGCTGCAGCCTATCGGGATTTTCTGGAAAGCTCAGGACTTTATGAGCGAATCCATAGCCTTTTGGATGAATTAAATATTGATGACCTGCAGCAGTTGACTCAGGCCGGGGCCAATATTCGTCAGTGGATTATGGAAGAACCATTCCGGCCAGAGTTTGAGGAAGCTATTGTTAACAGCTATCGAGAGCTTTGTGGTGATCAGAAAGAACTTGCCGTTGCAGTACGCTCTTCAGCAACGGCTGAAGACTTGCCCGATGCCTCTTTTGCCGGTCAGCAGGAAACCTTTCTCAATATTCGCGGTGAGCAAAATGTGCTCAGGGCGGTTCGGGAGGTCTTTGCTTCACTGTTTAACGATCGCGCTATTTCATACCGTGAGCATCAGGGCTTTGACCATCGTGATGTTGCACTGTCTGCCGGTATTCAGCGGATGGTGCGCAGTGAAACGGGCTCTGCCGGGGTTATGTTCACTCTGGATACTGAATCAGGTTTTCGTGATGCGGTGTTTATCACGTCATCCTACGGTTTGGGTGAAACGGTGGTTCAGGGGGCCGTAAACCCGGATGAGTTTTATGTCTACAAGCCTGCCCTGGAAGCGGGTCGCTCTGCCATTTTAAGGCGGAATATGGGCAGTAAGGCGATTCAAATGGTCTACGGCGATGCGGGGGAGACCGGTAGATCCGTTCAGACGGTTGATGTGGATCTGGCTGAACGGAATAAGTTCTCCATTAATGATCAGGATGTCCTTGAACTTGCCCGACAGGCAATGGCCATTGAGGCGCACTATGGCTGCCCTATGGATATTGAATGGGCCAAAGACGGTGATGATCAGCAGCTTTATGTTGTTCAGGCCAGGCCGGAAACCGTACAGAGTCGAACCGAGTCGAGAACGCTTGAACGTTATCGCTTGCTTGAACAGGGTCATGTTTTGGCGGAAGGTAGGAGTATAGGTCAGCGTATTGGTCAGGGCAGAGTCTGTATGGTTGACGAGCTGGCGGATATGGATCGTGTCAAAGTGGGTGATGTATTGGTCACGGACATGACCGATCCGGACTGGGAGCCAGTCATGAAACGGGCATCCGCGATTGTTACCAACCGGGGAGGGCGTACCTGCCATGCGGCAATCATTGCGAGGGAGCTGGGTATTCCAGCCGTTGTGGGCTGTGGTAACGCAACCGATTTGCTTAAAGATGGTCAGGCTGTGACGGTCTCCTGTGCAGAGGGTGACACTGGATTTATTTATGAAGGTGAACTCCCATTCGAACATCAAAAGAAAGACCTGGATCAAATGCCTGAGTTGCCCTTTAAAATCATGATGAATGTGGGTAACCCGGATCGTGCTTTTAGTTTTTCTCGTTTGCCTAACTCTGGTGTAGGTCTGGCTCGACTTGAATTCATCATCAATAAGATGATTGGCGTTCATCCCAAGGCACTGCTCAATTACAACAATATGCCAGATGCCGTAAAACAGCAGATAGATGAACGCATGGCGGGCTACGGAGACCCGGTTGATTTTTATGTTGAGAAGCTGGTGGAAGGGGTGGCTTCTATTGCTGCTGCTTTTGCCCCGGAAAAAGTCATTGTTCGTCTCTCAGACTTTAAGTCTAATGAATATGCCAACCTCATCGGTGGCAAGATATACGAGCCCCATGAAGAAAATCCAATGCTTGGCTTCCGTGGTGCTTCCCGCTATATCTCAGAGTCCTTTAGAGATTGCTTTGAGCTTGAGTGTCGTGCCATGAAGCGGGTTCGGGAAGAGTTTGGCCTGACTAATGTTGAATTGATGGTGCCATTTGTTCGAACACCGGATGAAGCCCACCAGGTGATCAAAATCATGTCCGATTTTGGGCTTCGCCGAGGTGAAAATGATCTCAGGATCATCATGATGTGTGAGCTGCCGTCCAATGCGCTTCTGGCTGATGAGTTTCTTAACTATTTTGATGGTTTTTCCATTGGCTCTAATGACATGACGCAGCTGACGCTGGGATTGGATCGTGATTCTGGACTAATCGCCCATCTGTTTGATGAGCGTAACCCTGCCGTTAAACAGTTGCTGTCTATGGCCATTCAGGCTTGTCGCCGGCAGGGTAAATACATTGGTATCTGTGGTCAGGGGCCCAGTGACCATCCCGACCTTGCCCGCTGGTTAATGGAAGAGGGGATTGATACAGTCTCTTTAAATCCGGACTCAGTACTGGAAACCTGGCTCTATCTGGCTGAATGAGTTCTGAGCCACAAAGATCACTTATATCAACGAGTTACTCGCTTTTCTTTGTGTTTTTTGTGATCTTTGTGGTTAAGTAGTTGAGCTTATTATTTCAGTCTGAATTGCCCTGGGAGAATAATAATGACTTTTACCACCCCTGATCTCTGCGATGATTTTTCCGACCGTATACAAGTGGTTGAGCCTGGTTTTAAAAGCCTGGGTGGCACTTCTGTTTTCAGTGGTGAAATCGTCACCATAAAGTGCCATGAAGATAATTCCATGGTGCGGGAGCAGGTTTTCAGTGATGGTTACGGTAAGGTATTGGTTGTTGATGGAGGGGGCTCCCTGAGAAAGGCGCTGCTGGGTGATATGCTGGCAGAGCAGGCAGCCAGTAATGGCTGGCAGGGCATCATCGTTTATGGCTGTATTAGAGATGTGGAAGTTATCTCTCAATTGCCACTGGGTGTTCAGGCGTTAGCGACTCATCCTATGAAAACCGATAAAAAGGGACTTGGTGAAGTGAATCTTCCGGGTTCGCTTCCATGGTACGGACTTTGTTCCCGGTCATTTCCTTTATGCTGACTTAAATGGCATTGTTGTTTCTTCTGAGCGTCTCGTTTAATTCTCACTTACCCTGTTTCAAGTTATATCTATAGGAACACGAAACGGGGTGATTTCTGACCTGTCATAAATAACGATTCTTTCTATAATAAGCCATTGTTTCACAAGCCTTTTCATAAGTTATTATCGTTGATGATTAATTAAACAATTCTTCGGTAATTACTGATCTAAAACGACGAATTTCTTGTAAAAAGGCGAAGGTTTTCTTTCGTTTTTGCGGTAATATCCGCCCCCATTGAAGCGTCGGGAACTATTTTTACCTGACTGCCAACCATCCCAGAACCCCCCTCTGACGGAGAAAGTTCCAGTGAGAAAGACCAAGATCGTCTGTACCATCGGCCCTAAGTCTGAATCCCATGAAATGCTGACCAAACTGGTCGACAATGGCATGAATGTGATGCGACTGAACTTCTCCCATGGTAATTTTGACGAGCATGGTGCCCGTATTGCCAGCCTGCGTAAAGTAATGGTTGAAACCGGTAAGCGTGTTGCCATTCTTCTGGACACCAAAGGCCCGGAGATCCGTACCGTTAAGCTGCAGAATGGCGATGATGTCATGCTGACTGCTGGACAGGAATTTACGCTGATTACTGACACCTCTGTCATTGGTGACAATACTCGTGTTTCCGTTACCTATGCTGGCCTGACAGATGACCTGAAGCCAGGCAACACCGTTCTGCTGGATGACGGTCTGATTGAACTGACCGTGAAAGAAGTCAAGGCTCAGGAAATCGTCTGCGAAGTTAAAAACAATGGCGAGCTGGGTGAAAACAAAGGTGTAAACCTGCCTGGTGTTAAGGTTAACCTGCCAGCGCTGTCTGAAAAAGATAAGGCTGACCTGGTATTTGGTTGTGAGCAGGGCGTTGATTTTGTAGCGGCTTCCTTCATCCGTAAAGCGAGCGATGTTAAGGAGATTCGTGAACTGCTGGATGCCAACGGCGGTAAGGAAATTCAGATTATTTCCAAAATCGAAAACCAGGAAGGCGTTGATAATTTTGACGAAATTCTGGCCGTCTCCGACGCTATCATGGTTGCCCGTGGTGATCTGGGTGTAGAAATTCCGGTTGATCAGGTGATCTTTGCCCAGAAGATGATGATCAATAAGTGTAACCATGCCCGCAAGCCGGTTATCACCGCTACTCAGATGTTGGATTCCATGATCAAGAATCCCCGTCCAACCCGCGCAGAAGCTGGGGACGTGGCGAACGCGATTCTGGATGGCACCGATGCAGTTATGCTTTCCGGTGAGAGTGCCAAGGGTAAGTATCCTGCAGGAATCTGTCGCGGTAATGGCTACCATCTGTAACAGCACCGATGGCAGCATGGAACTGCGTGTTGAAGAGTTTGATGCTGAGATCGACAACTACCGCAGTATCACTCAGGCAGTTTGCCGTGGTGCTGTAAAGACTGCTGATATTCTGGCAGCAAAGCTGATCATTGTTGCCACTGAACAGGGTAAATCTGCGCGCTCACTGCGCAAGTTCTTCCCTAAAGCTCAGATCCTGGCGCTGACGTCTTCTGAGAAGACCGCTAACCAGCTGAGCCTGAGCAAAGGCATTACTACCAGCCTGGTACCTCAGCAGGAAAATACCGATGCTTTCTACAAGCTGGGTAAAGAGCTGGCTGTGGAGCACGGCTTTGTTAAGTCTGGTGATGTTGTTGTAATGGTTTCTGGTGCTTTGGTTGCATCTGGAACAACAAATACTTCTTCTGTTCATGTGATCGATTAATCTTTTAAATCCGAAGATTACCTTTCTCTATCTCCCGGGTTACTGATCATCAGCTAACCCGGGTTTTTCATCATTACCCTTCTAATCTCTCCTCTATTTTCTTACTTCAGACTTAATTTCTAACGGTTAACTGGAAAGATCGTAAATACTTCTGCCATTTCTGCCGACAACAAGAAGCAACACTTAGTTTTTGGGCTATGGCAGATGAAAGGCATAATTTTCACCGAGTTTATAGAAATGGTGGAATCGCGATTTTCCATTGAGGTTGCAGAACAGGTTATTGAAGCAGCCAACCTCTCATCAGGTGCTAGTTACACATCACTGGGAACCTATTCGCATCATGAAATTCTGAAGCTGGTTATTAAGCTTTCTTCTATCAGCGGTGCTAATCCAGCAGACCTTCAGGTGGTCTTCGGGGAATACTTGTTTGCCCGGTTTAACGAGATCCATCCTGAGTTTTTTGAGGGTGTGGAAGGGGTCTTTGAGTTTCTGAGTAAAGTACAGGGTTACATTCATATGGAAGTACAGAAGCTCTATCAAGAGGCCAACCCACCGAAACTGGTTTGCAAACGAGTAGATGATCACCATATGGAGCTGCACTATCAGTCTCATCGTCCGTTTGCACCACTGGCATTAGGCTTGATTAAAGGCTGTGCTATCCATTTTGGAGAAAATCTGACGATTCATTATGAACCGCTTCCAGGCACTGGCGATGGAACCGAGGCTCGTTTTCACCTGACCCTTGAAGGATGATTGTTCATGGACGAAAAGGCATGGGAAAAGCGCTATGAGCGAGAGAAAGCAGCCCGGCTTCAGGCAGAAAGAATTGCAGAAGAAAAAACCAGAGAGATTTTCTACCGGAACCTTGAGTTAAAGAATCTGGCTGAAAATCTGGAGCAGCAGGTTAAAGATCGCACCATAGAACTGGAAGCCAACAATCATCGTTTGATGGATTCCAGAAATGCGCTACGGAATCAGCAGAAAGCGTTGCGGGAAATAAATCAGTGTCTTCAGGATAAGGCTGTAGAGCTGGAAAAAGCCAGCCATCATAAATCACAGTTCCTGGCCAATGTTTCCCATGAGCTAAGAACACCACTGAATAGTTTGATGATTCTGGCCAGCATTCTTGCTGATAACCAGGAGGGCAATCTTACATCCGATCAGGTTCAATCTGTTCAGATAATCTTCAATAGTGCCAATGAGTTACTGGAGATTATTGAAGATATACTCGATATGTCCAAAGCAGAGGCCGGTGAGCTCAGTATTCACCAGGAAGATATTTTGCTGGGTGATATATGGCGAAGCCTTACTGACCAGTTTATGCCCATCAGTAAGGAGAAAGGGGTTATCTTTGACGTAATCTGCGCTCCCAATCTCCCCGAATGGATACATACGGATCGTAAGCGGCTTAAGCAAGTTCTGAAAAATCTATTATCCAATGCTTTCAAATTTACGCCAAAAAATGGTTCTGTAAAACTTCTGATTCACAAAGAAGCCTGGCGCCTGGGGAAGGAATACTCGTCAGAAGGGCTGGTTTTTCAAGTCATTGACGATGGTGTAGGGATTCCAGTCGAGAAACAGGAGACAGTTTTTCAGATGTTCAAGCAGGCCGATGGAACAACCAGTCGGAAATATGGTGGTACAGGCCTTGGTCTCTCAATTTCACGGAAACTGGCGCGCTTACTTGAGGGTGACCTGACACTGGAGAGCAAAGAAAACAAGGGGGCAACGTTCTCTCTGCTCCTACCGCCATTGACGTTGGTCACCACTGAAGAATCCATCCGAAATGTAAACAGTGACTTTATTATTGTCAGCGAAGAAGACATAACTGAGCCTTTTGCAGGGCAACAGGTGCTACTGGTGGATGATGACCTGAGAAACAGCTTTGCATTATCGCGATTATTGGAGAGTCATGGACTCAGAGTGCACCTGGCAGAGAGTGGCCAGCAGGCATTGGAGTTTCTTGAAGAAAATAACCAGATAGAGTTACTCCTGCTGGATATGATGATGCCAGTTATGGATGGCCGTGAAGTCCTTAAACAGCTGAGAAGTAAAGTGGAATTTCGGCTAATGCCCGTGATAATTCTGACTGCCAGTATGTTGAAAGAGGATGAAATACGCTGTCGTGCTACAGGTGCAGATGACTATTTGCAGAAGCCTGTGGAAATAAGGGTGCTCATGGACCACATTCGAAGCTGGATTACTGCCTAATTTGGGCTTTTTTACTTTGGTTTGTGTGTAATATAGAGGCATACTTCTCAAAATCAACGTTACCTCCACTCCCAATTGCTACCACAGTTGTATTTTCAAAAAATTCCGGGTATTCCATAATCGCAGCAATAGCAACCGCTCCACTGGGTTCCAATACCAGATTCATCTCCTGAAAGCCAAGTCTGACCGCCTCATGAACTTTATTGGTGTTGACCGTAATACCTTTGACACCGGTTTGCAGGGTGATGTCCAGATTGGCAACTCCAGGCTCAAGTGCCATTAAAGCATCACAATCTGAAGGGGTATTGCCTTGAGCCCGGCAGCACTTGCCATTTTTGAGTGATAGATTCATCCCCTGATAACCATCAACTTCTACGGCCCATACCTGGACATCTTTATCGAATGCCAAGCTTGATCCGGCAACGAGACTACCACCACCCACTGGACAAAGCAGGTGATTACAGTTTTTTTGCATGTCATGAAGCTGCTCCTGAAGCTCTAGTGCGACAGAGGCCTGTCCTACAATAATCTGGTAGTCATCAAATGGATGTAAGAGGGTTGCGCCATGGGTTTTAGCCAACTCCTGGGCCATGTTACTTGCGGCCTCCTCTCTGGATGGGGTGTTTGAGTCACAAAGGGTAATATGAGCACCATAATATCTCGCATTTTGAATTTTGGACTCTGGAGCATCATGGGGCATTACAAGGCGAACAGGAATATTAAGTATTTGACCTGCTGCAGCGAGACCTGCAGCAAAATTCCCTGAGGAGTATGCGGTAACACCTTGTTCCTTTTGCGCTTTGTCGAGATTTAAGAGTCTATAGAGTGCGCCGCGGAATTTGAATGCACCAGTAATTTGCAGTGACTCAGCTTTAAGCAATACTTCGCCTTGAATTAGATTACTCAAAAAGTCTGATCTTATGAGTGGTGTGGTGCGAACGAATTTCCTGATCTGTTCAAAAGCACTGCAGAGTGCCTGGTAATTCGGAAGTGTGCTAATAACCGGGACTGCTGACATAACCCTGATAATCAATAAGTTGATGATGATTGAAAGTATGCAAGGCAGCTCCAATGTCTCTACGACAGAGCTCCCAGCCAACATACAAGATAGTCGATGATTCGAGTTCAGGGTTACGAGTTGTTCGCTCAGACGATTCTAATTGGGACGTCTCTCATCAAAAAATGTGCCTGGGTGGCAGCCGGTTTTACCATTCGATTGATCATCTCAGTAATAATCGCCGTTATTGCTCCACACTTATAAGCACCATCGGTCAATCCAACGAATGACATGATTAAGATAGAAGCGCCAGCATAATATGGATGATTACGATAGTTCAGTGAATCGGCAAGAGCAGTGCTTGATGCCGCATGACGGAACCAGCGTTTGATAGCGATCAAAATGATATCATCTACCGTTAAATTTTGTTTATCGCGCTCATTACTGGCATTAAGGCTATCCAGAAAGTTAGTAACCGTATCGATTGAAGCTTGTGACACACTTTGTAGCTGCTCTCATATAAAGTTCATCAAATACTTGAGCAGGATAAGAAAGTACAGGAACACTCACCGCTCTGTGCGATGAGTGCAAAGGAAGGGTTTAGTTAAGGCAAGTTTTTCCAATTACCGGAATATCCAGAGGGTCGCAGTTATAAATCAGCCTTCCCCGGTCACCATGGAGATAATCAAGTGAAATTGCCGAACGAGCGGATGGAGCCATACTGGTCGCCGCCTCATTCTGAAGTTCAGAGAGTGGTCGTGGGTAACTGGCCCAGTCTTTGGGTGGATGCCAGCCTGGCGGTGAGGCGATTCTGGCTCTTGTGCCATTGATTGGATATAGAGCCCGACGATCCAGAATGGCCTGGGCCATTTTCCCAACCCTTCGGGGATGTTCGCTGGCCAGATTATTGTATTCACCAGGATCGTCCGCAACATTGTAGAGCTCATGGGTTACCGTCGTGGCCAAGGGTTCCATCGTCACCCACTGTACCAGTTTCCAGTCACCATCAATGGCAGTAAAGCCAAATGAGTTATAGATAGGGATTTCGGATGCAAAGAAAATGCTCTCATCCCTGGATACCTCCTTATTCTCCAGCAGGGCAGGCATCATATTTATGCCATCGAACTCCAGTTCATTTTGAGGCTTAATGCCCGCGGCAGCTGCCAGAGATGGAAAGACATCCATAACCGTCATGGTCTGTTCCAGGTTAGAACCTTCCGGAACTTTCTCAGGCCAGCGGATCAGTGAAACAACCCGGATTCCACCCTCATACACTTCAAACCCCGGAGAGTTTAGCCAGTTTGGATATTTTATCGGAAGGGCTTCGGGCTGGAGGCCGTTCATCTTTCATGTCGGCGTATTTGGCCACCAGATCATCCGGAGCTGCCAAAGGTTCGTGGGGAGCCAGAAAGGGAAGATAGAGAAAGAAGGGCCGGTTTTTATCCCGGTTCTTAATCCACTCTGAAGAGTGATCTGCCAGCATAAAGGTCTCATAACCTTCCATACCGCCATTATCACCCTTAACAGAGTTAGCCAGAGACTTACCATTCTCCTGAAAGTCTGCCCCACCCAATGCATTGAAGGGAGGGTAATAACCGACATCGGTGTGTAGATGACCATAAAAATGATCAAACCCACGCTCGTTAGGGTGAAAGACCTGTTGTGAGTGGCCAAGGTGCCATTTTCCAACAATAGCGGTTTGATAACCCGCAGCCTGGAAGCTTTCCGGCATAAAGTGTTCGTCCGTACGAACGCCACCACTATCCCAGGGCAGCAGAACACTGTAGCCAACACCAAGGCGCATGGGATCCCGTCCTGTCATCAGTGCCGCACGGGTAGGGGAACAGGTCGGCGCAGTATAGAACCGATCAAGGGTCATGCCTTCTTCTGCAAGACCTTCCAGCGATGGGGTTTCTATACCTGATCCCCTGAAACCGGGGTCTGCATAGCCGATATCATCCGCCACCATAATGATGATATTCGGTTTATCCGGAACCGGTGGGTTATTTTCGGCAAGTGCTGGGAGGGTGACAGCAACAGCAGCTGCGAGAGCAGTTTTTATTATTATTTTCATTCGTAGCGCTCTTTTTAATAGACTCAGGCCGCCCTGGATTGTCTGGCAATTTTCACCATGGGTTTCAGAATGGCAGTCGGTAGTAGTCGTTTAATAATGTCCATAATGATGGCATCTTTACCAATTCTCAGGCGGACTTTGTTCTTTTCAATGGCTTCAATAATCTCATTGGCGGCAAATTCAAATTCCGGAGTAACCCCCCCCCCCCCCCCCCCCCCCCCCCCCCCCCCCCCCCCCCCCCCATCTTTTGAGCCATTTTGTAGTTTCGTTTCGCAACGGCAATACTGTCAGACTCTTCGAGTGTTGCCTGGATCATTTCGGTTTTAATGCATCCCGGATGGACTGAAGTGACTCCGACACCATCGTCTTTCAACTCAGACCAGAGTGTTTCACTTAATCCTCGAACGCCTGCTTTGGTAGCACAGTAAGAACCCTGGTTAGGCAGCCCAGTATAGGCAGCCATACTGGATATGGTTAACAATATGAGCATCTTTGGACTGTTTTAAGGCATCCAGGAAAAAATGACAGCCGTATATCGTGCCCCATAGATTAATATTGATCATCCGCTCCCAGTCAACCAGCGAGTGGGTTGCTACGCTTTTCTGGATGGTGATGCCGGCATTGTTAATCAATAAATTGATGGTTCCAAACTTTGTAATAACAGCAGTCGCCATCTGTTCCATCTGCTCACGGTTACCAATGTCTGTGGTAAACAGCAGTACATCAATACCGGGGCGCTGAACTTTTTTCCTGGTTTCTTCCAGAGCCTGAGGGTTGATATCAATAAGAGCAAGATGGCAACCGCGACTGGCCAGCTGTTCAGCAAGAGAACGGCCCAAACCGCCACCAGCACCGGTAATAACGGCAACATGTCCTTTTTTTATTTTCATTGTCAGGTTAACTCAGTCAAGTTATTTCAGCAGGGGAGTATCAACTGGTAGCTGATTCGTCCCCAGATCGGTGTGGCAGAAGCTATCTTCATATTTCAAGCCCCAACCAATGGTACGGTCGAATGCACAGTGAGCTAGCCAAACTAGGCCTATTTGCTGCGCCATCGGGATCTCAATGGTAAGCCCTGCAACCAGCAAAAGGGTTGGCCAGATAAAGCAATGCACCAGGTTATAGGTAAATGCGCCAAATGACTTGCTTCTGAGATAGCCCAATATGGAGAGATCGGGCAAGGCAAAGGTCAGGGCGAAAAACAGCCATGAAAAGCCAAAATAGTGGTACAGGTAGAGGCTACAGGCCAGAACCGCCGCTGCTTCCAACCGCTTCTGAATCGTCGGATCAGTAAACTTCATGCAACCTGTTCCTGCTTGATGTTCAACGGACAGTGAACGCCACCAGGCACTTCGATTGTCGTCACGCAACGGTTGCAATGGGTGCAGCCATTTACATAGTGACCTTGCTGAACCATGGCATTTTTGACGTAATCAGGGTCTTTAATTAGCGCACGACCAATCTGAACAAAATCGATGCCTTCAGCCATGACCGTTTCCAGGCTTTCCATGGTGTGGCAGCCACCGATATAAACCAACTGGGCATTTTTTACCCGGTCGCGAACCCGCTTACAGCCTTCCAGAAAATAGAGTTCTTCGTAGGGGTATTCCTTGAACATCTTTGGCCCCATAAATTTGAAGGCGGCCTTCATAATAGGATTTGTTTGAGACTCTGCCATCCCCTCAGCAATGGAATCGCCCCGGAACATGTGCATCACGTTGTAGCTACTGGTGCCGCCACTGGTAATCAGGGCATCGATACCGCCTTTATCAAGATGGGCCGCCACTTCAATGGCTTCATCCCGAGATAAGCCGCCACGAACCGCATCAGTCAGCCCCATTTTTCCCAGAATTGGAAAATCATCACCAACCGCTTTACGGACTGCTTCAAGGGCTCGAAGGGGAAGGCGCATGCGGTTTTCAAGGCTGCCACCGTAACGGTCAGTCCGTTTGTTGGTCTTGGGGCTAATAAACTGGCTCAGGCCATAGCCATGACCAAAATGCACCTCGATGGCATCAAAACCAATATCCTTCATTATTAAGCCAGCCTCATAATAAGTGCTGACCATGTAGTCGATGTCTTTCTCGGTCATGGCATCGGACCAGGGCTTGCCAACCGTTAAACCCAGAGGGTTCACCATGGCAGTTGGTCCTTGTGGGCGTTTCAATCGTTGGAGCTTACGATTTTTGGAGAAGTGACCACAGTGTGCCATCTGTCCGGAGACTTTAGCCCCTGTGGATTTCAGGTCGGCAAGCATATCGCCCAGAGGCTTACGGACGTAGTCGCCCATATACATCATCTGGTCATTGACCCGACCATCAGGGTCTGTCGTGCAATAACCGATGGTAGTCATGCCAACACCGCCATCACAAAACTGTCGATGAAACTTATGCAAAGCCTCACCGGGAATGCCATCCGGTGTCTTACCTTCAAAGGTGGCAGCCTTGATGATACGGTTACGAAGTTCAAGAGTTCCCAGCTTTGCGGGGCTGAATGCTTTCTGGAGTAGTGGACTCATTTTCTTATTGTTCTAATTTATGTAATGATGATGCATAAGTTATGCAATAGGGTTGCATAAATCAACTTTTTTATGAATTTATGAGAAGGGTTGCTGTAGAGCTGTGGTGGACAAAAGAAAAACTCAGGCAGAGAGAAGGGCTGAAACACGACAACAGGTTCTGGATAGCGCCTGTCGGTTATTCGGCAAAAATGGCTATAACAATACTTCTCTGGAAGAGATCGCCAGTGACTGCGGCCTGACTACCCGTCCTGTATACCACTACTTTGGTAACAAACTGGCGCTCTTTCAGGCGGTCAATGACGTGATGGCATCAAGGATTCTTGCCATCCAGCGTGAACCACGATCTGGCGACAAGGCCGCTAGATTCATGGCAATCTGGCAGGCATTTCTGGATCTCTGTGATGATCCGGGGTTCAGGCAGGTGGTTCTTATCGACAGTCCGACAATTTTGGGACGCGAGCGCTGGAAGAAAAGCCCCGTGACAGCCCGGGCAGAAAGCCTGCTGATGAATCAGCAGGAAGAAGGGGGGATGGGTCATTATCGGCAAAAGCTGCTGAGTAGAATGGCTATTGCCGCAATGGCAGAAGCAGCATTGATGATTGCTGAAGCAGATGATATTCAAATGGCAAAGCAGGAAGCCAGAGAGGTGGTAAGTTCAATTCTGGCAAGAATTATAATGCCATAGATGAAAATTGAACTTTTCCTTGAATATCCAGTCGAAACTGAGCACAGTTTTTTAAGTGAGCAGAGGTTTAAGCATATGTTCCCGGCGATCTCGAAGATGTCTACTTACTATACGTCGGGCTTTGAAAGTGATCATGCGCGAGCCAGTAAAGAAACGGCCTCAAAACCAGTATCAAATCCCTATGCTGAATTCAGCACCCAATACGCTAAGCAGAGAGCGGCTCGAGTTTTTGAAGATGTAACATCTTTTCTGAACTCGACACAAACCAATACGGGGGATGGAGTAGCGCTTCGTCGTTTACTTCGCGACAGGCTTGTCGGCCCCTCAAGTAAATACGATGGTTCTGCTTTTCAGCAACCCAGTACAAAATACGTAGAGCAGAGGGCGGCTAAAATCCTTAAAGGTGTAGATTCTTTTTTGACGTCCCAACACACAACTCTCCGGGATGGTGTAGTTCTTCGCCGTTTACTTCGCGACAGGTTTGTGAGCACCTTATCCACGAACAGAGATCCTGTTGTTAAACAACCAAAAAAACATGATGCCTCGAGTCGCCCATATTTGGGCGCTCCATCAGCCTTTATAGAATTAACAAAGCATTACGCGAAGATTGTAGAAGGCCTGTTTGACTTCCAAACAAAAAAAATTGCAACCAGACTTATGCTCAAAGGTATTATTTCGAGTGGAGAGTTTCTGAAAATCTACTGCTCAGGAAAAGATCAACCAGCAATGGCGCTTCTTGATACCTTAACAACATCTAGTGCTCTTAGAGCATCACCTGATCTTGTCGCTTCTCAATTTAAAGAAGCATTAAGAATTGTAAACCCTGATTTAGCCAGAGAAATCTACCCCAGTTAGAGAGGGGGCCACCAATCAAGTTTAATTGAACTTCTTAATGAGTTTATGGACAAATAATGACTTCAGTCAGACATTAGAAATGTGAATTTAAAAATGAATATCAATAGTATTACAGCACAGTCAAGACAATACACTGCGCCTCCGCCATATTCAGAAGTGGAGCCAGATACTGTATTAAACCTGCTCAGTCAGACTGTTGCAAATCAAAGCTTGAGTGAAGGGTTTTTAAAAAGATTTGGAGAGCGGGCAATAAAGATAATAGAAGATGGAATACCATCATTAATACATTAATAAATAGAGATTCCCAGGCCCAGAGTAATTTGAGCAATGATTGGGATCAACACCCAGCATTCAATAAAATGAGATCTAATTTCAGTAAAATAGACGAAAATATTTATTTACACGGTCTCTTGTTTACCGACCTTTATGCCAATCATGTAATTTCTCAAAAGGAGAAAGAGAAAATAGATAGCGCAGGAACTCATTCAGAAAAGTTAGGGATACTCTTTAACACGATTACTCGGCCTTCTGAGGAGCGGGGAGATCCGAATGAAGTTGTTTTAAAATTCAAAGACGCTCTAATTAATAACGGGCAAGAATATGTCGCCAGAGATATTTAAAATGTAAAAGCCCGCTGCTCAAGCGGGCTAAAATTTACAATCAGAATTGCTCTTCTTCAGTAGAACCGGTCAGGGCTGTTACTGAAGACTGACCACCCTGAATTACCGTGGTCATATCATCAAAGTAGCCTGTACCTACTTCCTGCTGGTGGGCAACGAAGGTGTAGCCTTTTTCTGCCGCAGCAAACTCTGGCTCCTGAACCATTTCTACATAATGCTTCATACCTTCGCCCTGGGCGTAGTTATGAGCCAGTTCAAACATGTTGTACCACATGTTATGGATACCGGCGAGGGTAATGAACTGGTACTTGTAGCCCATATCGCTCAGTTCCTGCTGGAATTTGGCGATGGTGGCATCGTCCAGGTTCTTCTTCCAGTTAAAGGAAGGGGAGCAGTTATAAGCCAGCAATTGATCAGGGTATTCAGCTTTGATGGCGTCAGCAAACTTGCGTGCTTCATCCAGATCCGGTGTTGCCGTTTCACACCACAGCAGGTCAGCGTATGGCGCATAAGCCAGACCACGGGCGATTGCCTGATCGATTCCAGCCTTGGTGCGGAAGAAACCTTCAGCGGTTCTTTCTCCGGTCAGGAAAGGCGCATCGTATGGATCACAGTCAGACGTGATCAGGTCAGCAGCGTTGGCATCTGTCCTGGCCAATACAATAGCCGGTACATCTGCCACGTCGGCTGCCAGTCGGGCAGCGGTCAGTTTTTGAACCGCTTCCTGTGTAGGTACAAGCACTTTACCACCCATATGACCGCATTTTTTGACGGAAGCCAGCTGATCTTCAAAATGAACACCCGCCGCACCAGCCTCGATCATGGCCTTCATCAACTCATAGGCATTAAGAACACCACCGAAACCGGCTTCGGCATCGGCAACAATAGGTGCAAACATGTCTACATAACTTTCATCATCCGATGTTTTACCCGTTTTCCATTGAACCTGATCTGCACGACGGAAACTGTTATTAATGCGCTTAACCACGGCAGGCACAGAATCAACCGGGTAGAGCGACTGGTCAGGGTACATGGTACTGGCGCTGTTGTTGTCTGCTGCAACCTGCCAGCCGGAAAGATAGATCGCCTCAATACCTGCCTTTACCTGCTGAACCGCCTGCCCACCAGTCAATGCACCCAGACAGTTTACATACCCTTTTTTTGCCTGATTCCCGTATACCAGGTCCCAGAGTTTCTCTGCACCCTGTCTGGCGATGGTGTTCTCAATATTAATGGAGCCTCTCAGGCGAACTACGTCTTCTGCCGTATAGGTTCTCGTTACATTTTTCCAGCGAGGATTTTCTGCCCAGTCTTTTTCGATGCGGGCGATTTCTTCAGAGCGGTTGTAGCGAGCCATCTTATTTTCCTCCCCCGGGAAGCGAGGTGTAGTTATACGACTATTTATTCATAAAAAATGAAATAATTCAAACAATCGTTTGATTTACGATATCCATCCTAAACACCTGAGAAAGATTCTGGTAATTTATAAGCGTTATCTCGGGTATTTATAAAATGAATATTGCACGTGTTGATCTGAATCTGATGGTTTATCTGGATGTCCTGCTGAGGGAGCGGAATGTTACCCGCGCAGCAGAACAACTGGGTATCACCCAGCCTGCCATGAGTAACGGACTTCGTCGGCTTCGTGAATTGTTTGGCGATCCTTTATTAATAAGAACCAGTGAAGGTATGACTCCGACTGAGCGAGCTCTGGAGCTACAGCCGTTGATCCGGGAAGCGTTGCTGGCCATGGAAAAGACAATCCAGCCCAAGGAAAAGTTTGATCCACAAAACAGTCAGCGGGTATTCCGTATCATGGCATCGGACTACGCTGAGTCAACTCTGATCCCACTGGTTTTGAAGCAAGTGCGTTCGCTGGCTCCGTACGTCACACTTGATGTATTAACGCCCAGCGATGTCAGTTTTCATGATGTAGAGCAGGGCTGGATTGATATGGCGATTAACCGCTTTGACAGTTTGCCACAGTCATTTTATCAATCTCGCGTATGGCAGGATGATTTCTCCTGTGTGGTCAGTAAAGAAAACCCGATACTGAAATGCTTCACCCTGGATAGCTATCTGGAAGCCCAGCATATCTGGGCGAGTAAGACTGGAATGGGGGTTGGCGTTGGGGTTAATCCCGAAGATGTGCAGCGGTTAGGATGGGTTGATGAAGCATTGGCTGCCGTTGGCAAAAAACGTAAAATCAGCGTTTTTACTCGGCATTATCAGGTTGCGATGCTCCTTTCTGCACAGAATGAATTGATCGCGACGCTGCCAAGCCGTCTTGCAGATATAGAACGTTTTAATAGCTCGCTGGCAGTTGTCAGGCCTCCTTTTGAGATTCCTTCCTTTGATTTGTCGATGGCCTGGAGTCCTTTATTACATCATGATTCTGCACATCAGTGGCTGAGAAATATCATTAAATCAGAGGCGATCGACTGAGCTGGCTGCTTAAAAATCACGCACAAAAACACTAATTAACATCCATAAACATATATAACTGTTATCCGTTGTTACTGTATGTTCTAATCTGACTGATTTCGCTGATTTGTGCGAAATCAGAGGTGCTGAGTTGTCATCCTTAGCAGAAGTATAAAATCAGTTGGATAACAGGAGATAAAAATGGATTGGCTGAGTGATTTGGAAGCTGAGCATGCACTGTATGATGTTGCTGAAGAGTGCAAGGGGTTTATGGCCGAGTCGTACTACTTGTTAATTTCTGAGCAGCAGCAGGGTGTTGTTCTGGACGACTGATGTACTCGGTAGAGTACTGATTTTCCTCAGAAACCCTTTTCCTTTGTGACTTTTATTAAGGAAAAGGGTTTTTTATGTGTTCGCGACCTTCAAAGAATAACGCCTCCTATTGTCTTTTTAGTCATTTCCCCGTGTTTCACCGGCTAAAACACTCTTACTGGCTAGATTTAGTCCACTCTGTTGTCATGATGGACAATCACATGCTTGCAAGTCACTCTCATAAAGAGATGCTCACTACCATGGGAAACGTTTAAAAAGCCAGTAGATAGTTCTCGTCCAAAAACCCAACCAATTGAAAACTGGAGATTTTATCCTGAAAAATTAAGTGGAGCCCTACTGCCATTTGGCGACTAAACTTCCCAAGGCCAATAAACATCAGGGAAAGCCAAACAGAGAGGGCTCCAAATGCGTAAAAAACGCAACCCGCAGTGTAGTATGGAACTTCATTACGTACCTCATGAAATCTGCTCTCAGCTTTCCGGCATCTCTCAATGGCTTGATACCCATCCACAGTTCAATGACTGGATTTATGAGGACTTAAGTTCTGGTGATAAACAGAACACTGGCCGAAACGGACTATCAGCAGAATCCGTTCTTCGTGCGGCACTCCTGAAAAAGTATTTGGATTGTGATTATGACTACTTGTCGTTTGTTTTGATGGACTCCATGCTCTTTCGAGACTTCTGTCGTCTCGAACCAAACCAGCGGCCAAGTCGCTCCAGTCTGCATGGGCTCATCAGCCTCCTCACTGCATCTACATGGGAACGGATTAACAACTGTCAGCTTATGACCGCTAAAGATCAGGGTATTGAGAAGGGGCGCACTGTGGCCATTGACAGCACAGTCACCGAATCGGATATCAAACCACCTTGCGACAGTGATCTTTTAGCCAGTTCTGTTAAAGAAATTTGTCGGCTGCTTAAACGGGGACAAACACTGACAGCGACACCGCTTTATGAATATACCCATCACAACCGGGCCGTAAAAGATGCGGCCAGAAAATGCATATACGCTCGTAAAGAAGAGCGGGATCAGCATTATAAAAAACTGCTGCAGTTGACCCGAAAATCCCGGAAGGTGCTTATCGAAGCCACTTTCAAGATTGCGAACGCCCGTCAGCAGGGGCAGTGTCTCTTGGCAGATGATGCCGAAAAGTGGCAGGCTGATGTGGATCACCTGTTACCCTTGGTGGATGCAATAGTCTCTCAGACAGAGCGAAGGGTCTTGAAGGGTGAAAAGGTGCCAGCCCAAGAGAAAGTGGTTAGCCTGTATGAACCCCATACGGATATCATCGTAAAAGACAGGCGGCAAGTGCAGTACGGCCATAAACTGAACCTGGTTCAGGGAAAAAGTCGATTGATCCTGGATCTGGTTATCGAGGAAGGTAATCCAGCGGATTCTGACCGATTCCTTCCGATGATGGAAAGACAAAAAGAACTTTATGGGCGTGTACCCCGCCAGACAAGCAGTGACGGCGGATACGCGTGTCGCGAAAATTTGGAAAAAGCCAAAGCCATGGGAATCAGCGATGTGGCTTTTAATAAAAAGCGTGGACTTGAAGTCGAAGAGATGACTAAAAGTCAGTATGTGTATAAAACACTCTTTCGCTTCCGGGCAGGTATTGAAGCAGGAATTTCGTGGCTAAAAAGATGTTTTGGACTATCACGCTGCCACTGCAAGGGCTCTGAACGCTTTGATTCTCATTGCTGGTTATCGGTTGTCTGTTACAACCTGGTGATTCTGGCCAGGCACCCGGCGCCATCCTGACAGCCACCTCCGCGCCAAATGAAAGCATCTTCTCAGCATAGTGGAAGAGTGTTTGCTGCCTGATTTTTGAGTTTTCCTAAAATATTTGTCCCACATTAGAGAGAAAAGGGGAGGATTCTCTTGGCACTCTGGAATTTCAGGAGTTATTAGAGCGTACGTACAGTCAAATTATGATTGCCCGATGCGTTTTTGGACGAGAACTAGATAGTTTCAAGACCATATTGTGTTTCTGTCTACCCACTCGTTGACTTTTCCATCGACTGAGCAGCAGGATAGTGCTTGTGACAGTTGCCTAATAATGACAATCAGGAAATGAGGTTTAAATGACTGAACGTATCCAGAAGGGTGGCCTGCAAATAGCACCGGTACTCTACGATTTACTGGTAAATGACATTATTCCTGGAACGGGTATTGATGCCGACCAGTTCTGGCATAACCTGGAAAATGTAGTTAATGACCTTGCCCCTGAGAATAAGGCATTACTGGCTCGCCGCGATGAGTTTCAGCATCAAATTGATCAATGGCATCTGCAGAATGCGTATACACCGGATACTCGTGCGAACTATAAATCCTTCCTTGAAAGTATTGGTTATTTATTGCCAGAAGGTGATGACTTCGCCATTACCACTGAAAATGTAGACAGTGAGATTGCCTCTCAGGCAGGCCCCCAGCTTGTTGTGCCAGTAATGAATGCCCGCTTTGCCTTGAACGCTGCCAATGCCCGCTGGGGAAGCCTTTACGATGCATTGTATGGCACAGACGTTATTCCCGAAACGGATGGTGCTGAAAAAGGCAAAGGTTACAACCCTGTTCGTGGCAGAAAAGTCATTGAGTTTGGCAGGGAGTTGCTCGACACCGCAGCACCTTTAGCCGCAGGTAGCCATAAAGATGCCATTCAGTATCAAGTCCTTGAAAGCCATCTCGCCGTTTCTCTGAAAGATGGCTCAATAACTTCATTGAAAGATACCGGACAGTTTGCCGGCTTCACCGGATCAGAAGAAAAGCCGCAATCAGTTTTATTAAAAAACAATGGATTACATATCGATATTCAGGTTAATCCTGATGGCGTTATTGGCAAAGAAGATGCTGCCGGTGTTCAGGATCTGGTTATTGAAGCGGCAATTACCACCATCATGGATTGTGAAGATTCAGTGGCGGCTGTTGATGCGGACGACAAAGCTCAGGTATATCGCAACTGGCTTGGCTTAATGAAGGGAAATCTTGAAGATACTTTCATGAAGGGTGGCAAGCCCCTGACCCGCACACTGAATGCTGACCGCGTTTACACGGATCCCCACGGTGGTGAATTGGTTTTACCCGGCCGAAGCCTGATGTTTGTCAGGAATGTGGGCCACCTGATGACCAATGACGCCATTCTGGATGCCCAGGGCAATGAGATTCCTGAAGGCATCATGGACGGGATGTTCACTTCTCTGATAGCCATCCATGACCTGAAAAGCAAAGATCAGCGTCGGAACTCCCGTGAGGGCAGTATTTATATTGTAAAGCCAAAGATGCACGGCCCTGAAGAGGTTGCCTTCACCTGTAAGCTCTTCAGTCGTATCGAGCAAGCTCTTGGTCTTGCGGTCAATACCCTGAAAGTTGGCATTATGGATGAGGAGCGTAGAACGTCCATTAACCTGAAGGCGTGTATACGTGCCGCGAAAGAACGGATTGTTTTTATCAATACCGGGTTTCTTGATCGAACGGGGGACGAGATTCATACCAGTATGGAAGCAGGCCCAGTGGTTCCTAAAGGGGAGATGAAGCAGTCAACCTGGATTCAGGCCTACGAAGATCAGAATGTAGATATTGGTCTGCTTGCCGGTCTTCCTGGTAAAGCCCAGATTGGTAAAGGTATGTGGGCCATGCCTGACGAAATGGCAAAGATGATGGAACAGAAGGTTGCTCACCCTCAGTCTGGAGCCAACACTGCCTGGGTTCCTTCTCCAAATGGAGCCACACTCCATGCGGTTCATTATCATCGAGTTAATGTTCTGGCCAGACAGGATGAACTGTCTAAGCGTAAAAAAGCCAGTGTTGATGATATTCTGGAAATTCCGTTGATGGCAGATCGAGACAATCTTCCTGCTGAAGTGATTCAAAAAGAGCTGGACAATAATGCCCAGGGCATACTGGGCTATGTCGTACGCTGGATTGATCAAGGCGTCGGCTGCTCCAAAGTACCTGATATCAATGATGTTGGTTTGATGGAGGACCGGGCAACATTGCGAATTTCCAGTCAGCACATTGCTAACTGGCTGCGCCATGGCATTTGCTCAGAAGAGCAGGTGAAAGCGACTCTTAAGCGTATGGCGAGTGTCGTGGATCGGCAGAATGCCGGTGATGACACTTATCAGGCAATGGCTCAGGACTTTGGCAGCAGCATAGCCTTTACGGCAGCCTGTGATCTTGTATTCAGGGGATGTGAGCAGCCTAATGGCTACACAGAGCCTGTTTTGCACAGACGCAGGAAAGAGTTCAAGGCAAAGCAACAGGGATAAATCTTGTCTGGCATCGGGTAACAAACCGTTAAAATGCGCTCTTAATCAGAGGATTACAACTCTGATTGAGGGCGCTTTCTAAATTAGACCATCTCTCCTCTCTATACTACCCTTTTTCTGCATCACCATTTCAAATCTCTTTATTGAAAATTCTTTTTTAGCAAAGAGAGTTCGGTTTCTTCCTTTATTCCGGTTTCGAGAATGGATAATACAGCCCCTCATCCAGTGCGACGCTGGTTACTTACAGTTGCTGTTCTACTGCTGGTATTCATTGCAGGCTATTTCTATTTTGAACACCAGAAAAACTACCCCAGCACGAATGATGCCTACGTCCATGGCAATATTATTTATATAGCCCCCCAGATAGGGGGACGAATCAGTGTCGTTAATGTCGACAATTATGAGCATGTCCATGCGGGAGAGATGCTGCTTCAGATTGACCCTTCCTCCTATGAGGCGCAACTGAATAAAGCGAAGGCATCCTATCAAGTAGCTACTGAAGAAAATGAAGCGGCCAGCGAAGGAATACTGGCTGCGAGCACCAATATCTCAACGACAGCGGCCAATCTTCGAAAAGTCCAACTCAACTTCAGACGAACCATGACACTGGTTTCAGAAGGTGTTCTTCCGCAGCAGGAAGCAGATACAGCCCGGGCAGCATTGGCAACAGCGCAGGATAGCCTGACCAGTGCAAGGGCTCATATGGCGCAACTAATCGCAGAGCAGGGGGCTGAAGGCGAAGAGGCTCCTGCAGTACAGGAAGCTGCAGCTGCTTTGATGCTGGCCACGCTGAACCTCTCTTACACCAATATTGCAGCACCAGCAGACGGTGAACTGGGGAAAGTTAATGTCCATCCAGGGAGTGTTGTTTCTGTGGGGCAGGCATTGATGCCACTGGTCGTTGCAGAAAGCTTCTGGATTCAGGCAAATTTTAAGGAAGATGATCTTGGTCGGATTCAACCCGGCATGTCTGCCAGTGTTCAGTTGGATATGTATCCAGATTCGAGCTTTTCCGGGAAAGTGGAATCAATTTCTCCTGCCAGCGGTTCCGCCTTTTCACTGTTGCCCCCGGAAAATGCGACGGGCAACTGGGTAAAGATTACTCAGCGTTTTCCGGTAAGCGTGCGGTTGGCAGATGCCGACAACCAGCGCGGAAAAGAGCCTTTGAGAGTCGGTGCCAGCGCCACTGTAACAATAGATACGATAGCCGCTGATCATGAGCAATAATATCAGCCGTCAGGCAATTACCATTACCATTATTTTATCCTCGTTGATGGTGTTGATTGACATGACGGTAGCCAATGTTGCGTTGCCGGACATGATGGGAACACTGGGAGCCACATCTGAGCAGATTACCTGGGTATTAACCAGTTTCAGTATGGCGGAGGCCATTTGTATTCCTTTAGCGGGCTTTCTGACCTTGCGTTTTGGTGAGCGTCAGTTGCTGCTTTATTCCATCGCCGGATTTATCGTAATGTCAGCCATGTGTGGTCAGGCTGACTCATTGATGGAAATGATTTTTTTCAGGATATTTCAAGGGGTATTTGGTGCCGCGGTTATCCCGCTGAGTCAGTCAGTTCTAATGCAGGTGTACCCAAAAGAAGAGCAGGGGAGAGCCATGGCGCTGTTCTCTATCGGTGTTATGGTCGGCCCTGTTCTTGGACCGGTTATTGGGGGCATTCTCACGGAGCATCTTAACTGGCGTTGGGTGTTTTATATTAATTTACCCGTAGGTGGTCTGTGTCTGTTACTGATTTTCAAGAATATACAGATCAGTAATCTAGGTAAATCATCCGTGGACTGGTTGCTGATCATCACCATGGCCCTGGGGATTGGATTACTCCAAATGGTGCTTTCCCAGGGGAATGAGAAGAACTGGTTTAGCTCTAATTTGATCCTGTTTTCAACCATTACCAGTGTTCTTCTGATCATCGCGTTCATTGTGCGTTCATTCTGGACTAAAGGTGAGATAGCGCCGGTATGGCTGCTGAAAGATCGTAATCTCGGGATGTCCTGTCTCATTGTCAGCTGCTTTGCGGTTGGCACTTTTGGTGTACTTCAATTGCAGCCAATGTTGCTTCAGGAATTACTTAATTATCCCGTTGAAACGTCGGGCTTTATCATGGCGCCAAGGGGGCTGGCTTCTGCGGCTGTACTGATTATGGCTGCACCCTTGATGGATAAGCTGGACAGCCGGATTCTGATTTTTGTCGGGCTTGTACTCAATGCTGTGGGTGTTTGGCAGATGAGTTTGTACTCTCTGGAAATAGATCCGTTCTGGATTGTTCTTCCATCGATTATTCAGGGTGCAGGGTTGGGTCTTGTCTTTGCTCCATTATCGAAAATTGCTTTCTCTACACTTGATCCAACGTTCATCACGGGTGGAACCGCCATGTTTAATCTTTGCCGCACTATTGGGTCATCGATTGGAATTGCGGTTATTAACACCTACTTCAGTTATGTGAAACAACTGGAGTGGCAAAGTCTTGGGGGGAGTTTATCGCCAGATAACAGGCTCTTACAGAATTATGCTGAAGTTGCAGGTCAGGATATTACAAACACCGATTTTCTTGAACAGATTGCTGCTTTACTCAAGCAGCAATCGTCCATGCTGGCGTTTGTTTATTGTTTTACCTTGATGGTTTTTATCTATCTGTTTCTTATCCTGTTGTTGCCCATTTTCAGGAAAAAAAAACCAGCCATCACGTCTTAGGTTCAGATTGCCAGAGCCTGCTCAACAGCATTGCCGATGTAGGTAGCAGGGGTCAGTGCTTTGAGTTCCTCTTTAACGTTGGCAGGCAGTTCAAGGCCGTCAATAAAGGTGGCCAGAGAGGCCTTGGTAATACCGTCCTGGCCACGGGTCAGTGCCTTGAGTTTCTCGTAAGGCTGCTCAATACCATAACGACGCATCACGGTTTGAATCGGCTCCGCCAGCACTTCCCAGGCATTATCAAGGTCTTGCTCAATACGGGCAGGGGAAGCTTCCAGTTTGTCAATACCTTTCAGTGTGGCCGCATAAGCAATCAGGCTCTGTCCCAGACCAACGCCCATGTTACGTAATACTGTTGAATCCGTCAGGTCGCGTTGCCAGCGGGAAACGGGAAGCTTTGCCGCCAGATGTTGCATGATGGCATTGGCGATACCCAGATTGCCTTCAGAGTTTTCAAAATCAATCGGGTTCACTTTATGTGGCATGGTGGAGGAACCAACCTCACCGGCCACAGTCTTCTGCTTAAAATATCCCAGAGAGATGTAACCCCAGACATCCCGATCGAAATCGATCAGAATGGTATTGAAACGGCAAATGGCATCATACAATTCTGCAATGTAATCATGGGGCTCAATCTGAGTTGTATAGGGATTCCAATCAAGGCCTAGGCGGATAACGAACTGTTCAGCATGTTCTGCCCAGTTAACTTCCGGGTAAGCCGAGAAGTGAGCATTGTAGTTGCCAACCGCACCGTTGATTTTCCCCATCGGTACTATGCTTTCGATCTGTTTAAGCTGTCGCTTAAGGCGATAGGCAACATTGGCCATTTCCTTGCCCAGCGTTGTCGGAGACGCTGTCTGGCCATGGGTTCTTGATAGCATTGACTGGCTGGCATGGGTTTTGGCCAGATTTTCAATGGATTCGATAATCGTGCGCATTACAGGCAGGACTGCTTCGTCCATACCGGTTTTCAGCATTAATCCATGGGAAAGGTTATTAATATCTTCCGAAGTGCAGGCAAAATGGACAAACTCGCTGATAGACGTCAGTTCCTCATTACCCTGAAAATGCTCTTTGATAAGATATTCAACCGCTTTCACATCATGGTTTGTCGTCCGTTCAATCTCTTTGACTCGTTCAGCTTCAACCATGGAAAAATCAGTCACCAGACTATCCAATAGCTTATTCGCTTTTTCTGAAAACGCCGGAACCTCCGTAATAGCCGGATGGTTGGCAAGCGTTTGCAGCCAGCGAACCTCAACAGCTACCCGGAATCGAATCAATCCATATTCACTGAAAATGGTTCTGAGGGATTGAGTCTTGTCACCATAACGTCCGTCAATGGGAGAGACGGCGGTCAGTGCATTCAGCTCCATGTTTTATGCCTTAAGCTCAGGGGAAAAAGGCGCATCATAACTGATACCTCTGACAGTTTCTAATCATTGCCGGATGCCATGCATCTGAAGCTTTTCAAAATGTACATGAACCGGGTACCGGGAAGTACCCGTGTATACGTTTAAAGGCTATTCAGGCCATCCTGCAGCTTTTTGCGGCTGATGAACAAGTGCCAGCGACTGCCACCGCATTGGCGCCAGAGGGTAGCAGAGCGAATACCGGCTAAAAGGATCGCGCGGACCCGGTTGGCATTAACCGGATTCTGCAAATAACGCATATCACCGGCAACCTGTACTCGTGTTCTGAAAGTGCTGATGGTATCGAGGTAGATACTGGCAAGACTGGACATCACATTTTCATGAAGCATTCCAAAATGTTCCACCTGCTCTTTGGTTCTACCCAGGCGTTGACCAATGGTATTAAGCATTTTCGGGTTTCTACTGAGTTTTTTCTCAATATGGATCAGAGCCAGAGCATAACGAATAACATCTCCCTGAATCGCAGAGCTGTCTCTGCTCAGAACGGAGTCCAGCGTTTTACGGCCCATCATCAATTTGTCAAAGCCGCCGTATACCTCTGACACATCACCGGGTGAAGTGACAAAAATGCTATGGATAGAAGGGGTCAGAGCCTCTTCACTCAATTGCCCGGTTCTGGCCAATTTGTCTACCAGCTCTGCGGCCTGGAATACACCAGATAATGCAGCCGCCTGATCCTTTGTAGAATATCGCACCAATCTTCTTCTCTGGGAGTTTTCGTTGTGGTTGAGAACGTTTTCTATGTGCCCTGAGGGTCAAATAGATACCGGAAGCCTGTCGCGGGTCAGCGCGACACACCCCTTTTAAGTCCGTGTTTCAATAACACCACCGCCAAGACAGACCTGGTCGTCATAGAAAACCACTGACTGACCTGGAGTTACTGCTCTTTGCGGATGGTCAAATGTAACCTGATAATCGCCATCAGCTTCTCTGGTCAGGACACAGCTCTGATCCTGCTGGCGATAACGTACTTTTGCCTTGAGCTTACAGGGCATTACCGGTGCTTCGCCTGAGACCCAGTCAATATGTGAACATGTCAGGCTCTGGGAGAAGAGCAGGGGGTGATCCTTGCCCTGGCCGACGATCAGGACATTTCTTTCGAGGTCTTTATCCAGAACATACCAGGGTTCTTCATTGGCGTTTTTCAACCCGCCGATGCCCAGTCCCTGACGCTGGCCAATGGTGTGATACATCAGCCCGGAATGTTCACCAATGACCGCACCCTCAACGGTTTCAATATTGCCCGGCTGAGCAGGCAGGTACTGCTGAAGAAAATCCTTAAACCGGCGTTCACCGATAAAGCAAATACCGGTACTGTCTTTTTTGTTATGCGTGATCAACCCATGCTCTTCTGCTATACGCCGTACTTCCGGCTTTTCAAGCTCTCCTACGGGAAACAGGGTTCTGGCAATTTGTGCCTCATTGACGGCATGCAGGAAGTAGGTTTGATCCTTGTTATTATCAACCCCTTTGACCAGATGGCTGTGACCATCCCGGTCAATCCTGCGACAATAATGCCCCATGGCAATTAAATCACTGCCCAGCGTCAGCGCGTAATCCAGGAATGCCTTGAATTTGATTTCCTTGTTACAGAGGATGTCAGGGTTAGGCGTTCTACCATTGCGATACTCATGAAGGAAATGCTCAAAAACATTATCCCAGTATTCCGCGGCAAAATTAGCTTTATGCAACGTAATGCCAAGTTTGTCACAGACCGCCTGGGCATCAGCCAGATCAGTCATGGCAGTACAATATTCAGAGCCGTCATCCTCTTCCCAGTTCTTCATGAAGAGACCTTCCACCTGGTAGCCCTGCTGCTGCAGAAGCAAAGCGGATACGGATGAATCAACACCGCCGGACATGCCAACAATGACCCGGGGTTTCTTTGCAGAGCGTTGCGAAGAGGGCTGTGGGGGAAGGGAAGGTTGTTTTATCACTGGGGAATACTGCCACCTGTCAAAAAATAGCTGCACATTTTACCTTTACCAGAAAATAAGCGCCAGAACGCTTGAAATTTATAGTGGTAAATCCAGATGACAGTTTCGCTTTTGTAACAAATCTTCATTTATTCCTGATTAAGGATGGTATATGGTATACGCGCTATTTCATGAGCCACGGCGTTGTCCAGACAGAGTCTTTGTTGTCGGTTATAAGTTTTTCTGGCATGACTGTCGGATTCAATTGCCTGTTTATATAACGGCTTTGATATTAAGAAAAAAGTAGCGTTGAACCAGGCTTTCATCTGGCCAAACCGATGATTAGAGAACGGAGTTGATAATGGGATACCAAAAGATCAAGGTGCCTGCCAGCGGTGACAAAATCACTGTCAACGAGGACCTCTCCCTGAATGTTCCAGACACCCCTGTTATTCCTTACATTGAAGGCGATGGCATTGGTGTTGATGTATCACCAGCCATGCTTAAAGTAGTTGATGCAGCTGTTGAAAAAGCTTACGAAGGTAAGCGTAAAATTGAGTGGATGGAAGTCTTCTGTGGTGAAAAAGCGACTCAGGTGTACGATGAAAACACCTGGATGCCGGAAGAAACACTGGAAGCGCTTAAAGAATATGTTGTCAGTATTAAGGGCCCTCTGACTACCCCGGTGGGTGGAGGCATTCGCTCGCTGAACGTAGCGCTTCGTCAGGAACTGGACCTGTTTGCCTGTATCCGTCCGGTTCGTTGGTTCCAGGGTGTACCAAGTCCTGTTAAAGAGCCAGGAAAGACAGACATGGTTATCTTCCGTGAAAACTCGGAAGACATCTATGCCGGTATCGAGTGGAAAGCGGGTAGCGCAGAAGCCGATAAACTTATTAATTTCCTCCGTGATGAAATGGGTGTTACCAAAATCCGCTTTGAAAAAAATTGCGGTATTGGAGTTAAGCCTGTTTCCAAAGAAGGTACTGAGCGACTGGTAAAAAAAGCCATTCAGTTTGCCATCGATAATAATCGTAAGTCTGTTACCCTGGTTCACAAGGGTAACATCATGAAGTTTACCGAAGGCTCTTTCAAAGACTGGGGCTATGAGACTGCCGTAGAATATTTTGCTGGTCTGCCTTTGGATGGTGGCCCATGGCACACTGTCAAAAACCCGAACACCGGTGAAGACATTGTCATTAAGGATGTCATTGCTGACGCTTTCCTGCAGCAGATTCTCCTTCGCCCTGAAGAATATGATGTTATTGCTACGTTGAACCTCAATGGCGACTACATCTCCGATGCGCTGGCAGCTCAGGTAGGTGGTATCGGTATCGCGCCTGGTGCCAATATTGGTGCGCCAACTGCAGTGTTTGAAGCCACTCACGGCACTGCACCAAAGTACGCAGGTCAGGACAAGGTTAACCCTGGCTCTGTTATCCTTTCAGCTGAAATGATGCTTCGCCACATGGGGTGGAATGAGGCTGCAGATCTCATTATCAAGGGTATGGATGGAGCTATTGCAGCCAAGACCGTTACTTACGATTTTGAGCGACTGATGGACGGTGCAAAACTGGTCAAGTGCTCTGAGTTTGCTGATGAAATAATGAATCACATGTAATTTTTTCAGTTAATTTTTAACAAGTTAAAGCCGGAATTCCATTTTCCGGCTTTTTTGTATTTAACCCACCCGCAAAAAGTTTTTCTCATTTTTCTTACTTCTGACAATGAGTTATCTGATCAATTTCTGTTAGCTCATCATTGTGATTTGCTCAAGTATCTTTAGAATGAGAAGGGAAGTCTTGGCTATATTGTCAATTTCTTAATATATGTGCACTAATTTATCTTCTGTTATCAAATGTCTGTGAACAGTGCCGATCAGTTATTTGTACTCGTTGTTTTTATTATGATTGGCAGTAGTAGCTTTCGGCATCCTTATTGTGGTGCGAGTTACCAGACAGTAAAGTTGGATATTGAAGGTTGGCAGTCATAAAACCATGAGTAATCTCGAACTGTTTCGTCTAAGCTTGGAAAAAGAGGGAGAGGAACAGGAAGGTGATCTGGACGTTGCAGTCGTTCCGGAAAAAACCAGACTGGCTCCCCCTCCCATGTATCAGGTCTTGCTCCTGAACGATGATTTTACACCAATGGATTTTGTTGTTGAGGTACTGGGGAAGTTTTTCAGTATGCCGGAGGAGAAGGCGACTCAAATTATGCTGATGGTACACACTCAGGGAAAAGCAGTTTGTGGTGTATACAGCAAGGATGTCGCGGAAACCAAGGCTCAGCAGGTTAATGAATATTCCAGAGAAAACGACCATCCCCTACTGTGCAAGACAGAAAAGGCCAATTAGCGTTTTCAAGGTTACACCATATGCTCAACAAAGACCTCGAAGCAACACTGAATAATGCATTTAAAGATGCCCGTGATAACCGTCATGAATTTATGACTGTGGAGCATCTGTTACTTGCTTTGCTTGATAATGAGTCCGCAGCAAGAGTCCTGGTTTCTTGTGGCATTGATCTCAATAAACTTCGCCAGGACCTCACAGAGTTTGTCAGCTCAACAACACCATTAATCTCTGATGATGACAATGAACGTGAAACTCAGCCAACACTTGGTTTTCAAAGAGTGCTTCAGCGGGCTGTTTTTCATGTTCAAAGTTCAGGTAAGAAAGAGGTTACCGGAGCTAATGTACTTGTCGCCATATTCAGTGAACAGGAAAGTCAGGCTGTTTACTTTCTGAAGCAGCAGGATGTGGCTCGAATAGATGTTGTTAATTTTATCGCTCATGGCATTTCCAAAACCCCGGGTCAGGAGCTTGAAGAGCTTGGTCATGATCTGACTGATGATATGGAGCCAGAATCACCAAGCGGTAGCAGCAAGAATCCTCTCAAACTATATGCTACTGATCTGAACGATCAAGCACGCCTTGGTAGAATTGATCCACTGGTTGGTCGGGCTGAAGAAGTTGAGCGTGTTTGCCAGATTCTAACTCGTCGCCGTAAAAACAACCCATTACTGGTTGGTGAGGCAGGCGTGGGAAAGACAGCCATTGCTGAAGGACTTGCCCGGCGCATTGTTGATGGGGATGTGCCAGAAGTCCTGTCTAAGGCTGTTGTGTATTCTCTGGACCTGGGCTCGCTTCTGGCTGGCACCAAGTATCGCGGTGATTTTGAAAAGAGATTCAAACAGTTACTGAGTGAGCTTAAGAAACACGATCATGCAATTCTGTTCATTGATGAGATTCATACCATCATTGGTGCTGGTGCAGCATCAGGCGGTGTGATGGATGCATCAAACCTTCTTAAGCCAATGCTCACATCCGGAGAGCTACGCTGTATCGGCTCTACAACGTTTCAGGAATTTCGTGGCATTTTTGAAAAAGATCGAGCGCTTGCCCGAAGGTTTCAGAAAGTTGATATTACTGAGCCCAGTGTAGAAGATACTATCCAGATTCTCTTGGGACTTAAGAAGAAATTCGAAGAACATCATGAAATCCAATACCTTGATGAGGCGTTAAAAGCGGCTGCCGAGTTAGCAGGTCGTTATATCAATGACCGCCATATGCCGGATAAGGCTATTGACGTTATTGATGAAGCAGGGGCTTATCAGCGTCTCCAGCCCGAAGAAAACAGAAAGAAAGTAATTGATGTTGATGACGTAGAAAGCATCGTGGCAAAGATGGCAAGAATTCCGCCTAAGTCAGTCTCTTCTTCTGATAAGGAGTTGCTCGGTAAGCTTGAACGCAACCTGAAAATGGTGGTCTTTGGTCAGGATGAGGCAATTGCTTCCCTATCAACTGCCATTAAATTATCCAGGGCAGGGCTCAAAGCACCTGAGAAACCCGTTGGCTCTTTCTTATTCTCTGGCCCGACCGGGGTTGGTAAAACAGAGGTTTGTCGTCAATTGGCTAAAGCCCTGGGTATTGAGCTCGTGCGCTTTGATATGTCTGAGTATATGGAGGCACACACCGTATCAAGGCTCATTGGCGCACCTCCAGGATATGTTGGTTTTGATCAGGGTGGCCTGCTCACTGAAGCTATTAATAAAACACCACACTGTGTGTTATTACTGGACGAGATTGAAAAGGGTCATTCCGATGTCTTTAACCTGCTATTGCAAGTTATGGATCACGGCACTCTGACAGATAACAACGGTCGTAAAGCAGACTTCAGGAACGTCATTCTTATCATGACCACCAATGCTGGTGCTGAAAATATGACCCGAAGCTCAATTGGTTTCCTGGAGCAGGATCATACGACTGATGGCAATGAAGCTATCAAGAAGACATTTACGCCTGAATTCAGAAATCGCCTGGATGCGATTATTCCTTTTGCCTCACTGAATGACGATATCATCAAACATGTTGTCGATAAGTTTCTGACTGAGCTACAAGCACAGTTGGATGAAAAGCGGGTTCAGTTAGATGTTGATGACAAGGCCAGGGTCTGGTTAGCTGAGAAAGGCTTTGATCGTCAAATGGGTGCAAGACCCATGGGACGAATTATTCAAGAGCATTTGAAGAAGCCAATGGCTGAACAGATTCTCTTCGGTAAACTTGCCGAGAATGGTGGTAACGTTAAAGTTACGGTTCGAAAAGGGGATCTTTACCTTAAGTTTGAGGCAACCAAAAGCAGGGCTTCAGATCTTGAGGCTATCGATGGTGGGGCAGGGTAGAAGTAGAAAACTCAGGGGCTGAGTGCCCCTGTTTTAGCGAGAACGGTAAGTGATGCGACCTTTGGTCAGATCATATGGTGTGAGTTCTACTTTTACCCGGTCGCCAGTCAGAATTCGGATATAATTTTTGCGCATTTTGCCGGAGATGTGTGCAGTAACAACATGACCATTTTCCAGTTCTACACGAAACATAGTATTTGGAAGGGTGTCGATAACAACACCCTCCATTTCCAGACTCTCTTCTTTTGCCATTAAATAACTACCTCAGAGGGGTTGGTACGGCTTGATTAAATTTGCTGGGCATTCTGCCTGAAAATAATTTGTAAAGCAAAGCACCCTTGATCTGCAAGAGAATTATTTCAACTGTCTCCACTCCTGACTGATGTAGAGTTCAATAGGACGGTACTCAATTTTGTAATTCATTTTCTGACAGTTCCGGATCCAATAGCCAAGCTGGAGATAAGGTAATCCCAGCTTTTTCGTTTCATGGATGAGCCATAAAATACAATATTTTCCAAGGCTGCGCTGCGAGAAATCAGGGTCATAAAAGGTATAGATAGCCGAAAGGCTGGCTTTCAGGCGGTCTACGACAGATACTGCCAGTAGCTGCCCTTTCAGCCGGAATTCATAGAATGAAGTAAACGGGGTGCTCTCCACCAAAAACGGTGAGTATTGCTCAACAGATGCAGGATACATGTCACCATCCTGATGACACTGGTTGATGTAGCGTTCATAAAGCTGATAATGCTCATCCTGATAACTTGCTGGCACCCGGCCCACATTCAGGCTCGAATTTCTATTCCAGGTCTTTCGCTGAGTTCTACGCATCATAAAGAGCTCAACCTGTATTCTTGCCGGTATACAGGCTTTGCAATGACTGCAGTGTGGCCGGTATATGTGTTGCCCACTTCTTCGAAATCCTAACTCAGAAAGATCACTGCATAACTGTTGATCAAGCAAAATCTCTGGATCCATGAATAATGTGGTTGCCTGCTCTTCTGGCAGATAACTGCACTCATGGGGTTGTGTGGCATAAAATTTCAGATCTTTGTATTGGCTCATTATTGATGGTCATTCCATTGCCATTCCTGTTTCCAGTTTGCACAGGAAGACACCTCTGGGCAATACCGTTTAAGACAATCAGAAAATTGATCTCTAGGCATCAGCCAGGCTCCCATTGATTCAAGGTGAGCCGAATGAACCTGACAATCTACCAACTCAAACTGCCACCTGGAAAGCTGGTCTGACAGTGCGGCCATGGCAATCTTTGAGGTGTTGTTTTCGATGCTGAACATGGATTCAGCATAAAAGACCTTACCCAGAGCCACGCCGTAGAGACCTCCAACCAATTTGCCTGTGCGCCAGATCTCAACAGAATGGGCATAGCCTGCATTATGTAATGCTAAATAGGCATTAATCATATCGCTGGTAATCCAGGTACCTTCTGAGTCTCGGCGAATACCTGCACAGCCATGTATCACTGCAGGGAAATCATAATCAAAGGTAACCTGATAAATGTTCTTTCGAAGCAGCTTTCTCAGGGATCGAGATACATGCAGCTCTCCTGGAGTGAAAACCATTCTTGGTGATGGAGACCACCATAGGATCGGATCACCATCGTTAAACCAGGGGAAAATGCCCCGCTGATAGGCCATGACCAATGTACTCACTTGCAGGTTCCCCCCAACAGCCAATAAACCCTCTGGCTGCTCAAGCGCATAATCGAAAGGAGGGAATCCAGTAACATTTTCAGGCAAGAAGGTAATTGTGTCTCGCATCATTCCAAGCACTTGTTTAGAGCATTATTTTCATAAAGTACAATACATCATTAACTCATACCTACAATGAGGTTATCCTATAATACTGGCTGATCATATGGCTTTTCGAGCTGGCCATCATATTGTTATCTGGCAACATGGAATTTGGAATTGGGCGATTATACCTGCAATAATTTTCGGAATTTTCCAGTCAGAGCTTTTCATATCCTGTTTTATGTATTAGAATCCGCGACCTAGTCTACTGATATTCTGCTATTTACCAGCCGCTTAATGAAGAATAACTCATATCTTCTTAATTTTTCTCTCGCTTCAGTGCGTAAACACCGCGCTGGTAGAAGCTTTTTATTTTTTCCTATCCAATAAAACTCCCCGGAGGTAATCGAATCTATGGGTACCCTGAGCATGGGCGGAAGTATTGATACAAGCAATGAAATGGATATCATTGAACAGCAACGCCTGGCAGCTCTTATTGAAATTACAGAGCAGCACAATCGGGAAGTAAGTCAGCTCAAATCTCGCCTGGAAACTGCTGAGAAGAAAGCTGAAAAATCCGCTGCCCAGCTGAAAAACATGGAAAATGAGCTGAAAGAACTGAGAGCTAGCAATCCTGATCGAATGAAGAAGCAAATCAAGCGTCTTCAGGAACAGAATCGTACGCTCACCGGCGAAAACAGCGGCCTGAAGAGCAAACAAAAGCAGCTTACTCAGCAGCTGAATACAGCGACTCAAGAGCTTGAGCAACTGAAGTCTGAAGAAGCTGAAGCTGAAACTGAGAAGGCATAATTCTATTAAGCTGAATTAGCAGTTCAGTAGGCATCCGGTAACTACTCAATCCCGTGCATTGGGCTGTTACCGGTAGGCAGAACTGCAAGGCATCTTTGAGTTGCTGGCAATGACATAATTCAGATAACCTCACAACAGCATGGCCATACATTCCACATACCTGCATTTCTGATGCTAACCCCGTATATTTGAATTAGACTGTTTTTCTGTCTTTATTCAATAGCAGGAGTGCAAGTATGAGTGAGTGGATTTCCTGTCAATATGACGATATTGATCATATTGAAAAAACCTTCGTATTTAAAAAATACTCTCGTGCCCTGGCATTTTGTAATGCCATTGCATGCCTTGCCGAGGCGCACATCCATCACCCTCGAATTGTGATTGAATGGGGAAGAGTTTCTGTGGCTTGGGGAACCCACCAGTCAGATGAGGGCAGTGGAGTACTTGCTATTGATCAAGCCCTGGCTCAGCGTTGCGATGTATTGTATGAGCAGCTTAATCTCCCTCTCTCCTGATATCTCGTTCATGCAACCCTGACACAGATCTTCCTCGGGTTGCACTCGATTTGAACAGCATTGAATTGCTGTACTAAATTGAACATTCATCTATTAATAGTATTCAATTCCTGGTTATTCCACACGTCGAAAAACCGTACTCTGCCTCTGCCAAGGAGAGTAATTCAGCCCTTGTGCTCCGGTTTCTGGATGATTAAATGGAAGGAAAATATCGCTGAGCTCTAATTCTTTTAATGCATCTTATTATTATGAAAAGGTCTTAAAATTCAATGGACGTATTCTGATTCTGAATCATACTTACCATGCTGATTTGATCGACTTCCCCCTACGATTGAATCAGCCTAGGTCAGAAATGACCTTGGTACTTGGATTGTGTACCTATGTTTCACTCCTAATGGTCTTAGCCCGTACCTTCTTCCCCCAGAAGTGCGGGTTTCTTTTTGCCTGCTATTCCTGCCTTGCAGCCTAAAATCAATAAGTTACGATGCTTATGATATTAAGGTGCAATTTCTGCTTGCCTGCCATAAGCGGTCATAGCCCGCCTCAAAACTTGCCGAAAACTTGCCGGAGTTATAACGGCAAGTACCAGGCTTTAATTTTGAATTCATAAAAAAGCCGGCCTATCATTTGACCTGCTGCTCAATAGCGGCAATACTTGCCCTGTCGCGTCTGACGGTGTTGGTAGCACTTTGAGGCGGGGCAAGTTCCCGATCAGATATGCGCGGTTTTAGAGCCGGGCGTCCTGATCCATAAAAAACCTTCGGGGAAAAATCAGGAGAGTGCCTTAAGCTCTTACCAGCGCCCGGCACCACTCTAATTCTAATAATAAGCTTCAGTCAGATAACTTTTCCTCCAATTGACTGATGACCTGATTAATCATCCCGATAGCAAGATCAAGCTTTGTTAATGCTGCCAGATCGTCGGCATTCTCAAAGCATTCGTAACGAGCGGAATGGTCTTTTCTGGCAGAACAGGCCAGAGCCTGAAGCTTTTTCATTATGGTGACTGGATTGGTCATCGCAAAAACTCAGCTGAATAAAAAGTGCGCGAATCATAATGACAGCCTTAAAACAGGCTATTGATACAGATCAATTTTTGAAAAATGTATAACCTCAGGTTATAGAGTGATAATCGAACAATAATAGGTATTCGTTGTGTGCCATCAGTTCCCAGAGCGGTTACTGTCAGCAATGGCAAGGAAGCGAGTCAGTGAAAGGAGGATTGCATTATCTATCGGGGTTTCTCAGCCTGCGGTTTCAAAGTGGGTGTATGGGAAGGCGTTGCCAAGGCTGGATAAGTTTTATCAGCTCTGCATCATCCTTGATGCATCGCCGAATGAGCTGCTTGGATGGAAAAACTAAATAATCTCGCTATCAACCAGCACTCTCATTTTCTCCCTGTTGCACATTCGCTCTTTTACATCGTTAGGGAGATTCCAGATGCCAGCCTTATCCATTGCCAGTAGTTGCTGTTCAATGTCCCGTATAGCCTTCCAGTCTGTATCCCTCAGACATTCCTGACTGTGGGTTTTACCCTCCGCAAAGGCATCGGGAACAACTATGGTTTCACGGCATGATCTGGCTATCTCTAAAGGAATGACATCTGTTGAATAGATATAATCATAACCTTTAACGGGAACCAGCGAGAAACGTATAGTCCATGCGGTATTATCATTTGCCGCTGCTTTAATCCGCCCAAACAGTACTCGGGCAGATCGAGAGGAACCACAAACCAAAATAGTTCCTGCCGCTGCTGGAAGGATAAATGATTTTACTTTCATGCGTAGTTGCTCGTAATGTCCGTCATTTCTAACTCCAAAAACTTGGAGTCATAGGTGTACCCGCCGCCATTGTCTGACACAGTTAGTCGTAACTTGATTCCCGACTTTTCGGAGCCTCCATAGTAAAATGGCTCTATGTCATCCAAAGTAATCTCCGTGTCGTAGTCGAATGTGTGGAAATACGGGGGGCCGCTTCCGTCATGATCCATAATGTTGTTACTGCTTGTTGTTCCCCATCCGCCCAGAACATCAACAGTTCTCACCCAGGATGTTTCTTCTCTTCCATAAGTTGACTGGAAAGGCCAAGTAAACCTGTGGGTTCTTAATACCGTTTCACTTCCATCATACCCAATGCTCAGAAACTCAAGCTTCATCCATGAGTGGTTAGGCAGCAGTAGCTTAATCCTGACGGTAGGCTTGATTGTAAATTTCGCATACCTGTTAAAGTTGGTATAAGCATTCTGCTTTAATGGATCATAAAAGCCAGAGCCTTCCGCCGTATAATCTGCACTTGCCAGATCAAAGTTGGGCGTATGCAGGCCCTGTGAAGGGCGCAATTCAATATCACCAGTCCATGACGCGTGCTTTTCAGCATCAGAAACCAGCGCAAGGAATCGTGTGGTTCCTGCTCCCTGGTCTGCCTCCGTGGCAACCAGAATGTCATCTGTCTCTTTGATGAACAGCCCGCTTTCGATAATCGCACCCTTGATATAGGCACCTTCAATGTCACCGCCTTCAAAACGGGACGCAGTCATGGTGCCAGAAATCTCAGCATCTCGGGCAATCATCTTCCCGCTTTTCAGAATCCGTGTATTAGCATCACTGACATTATTCGATTCCGCTCCTGCCCAGAAAGCAGTTTCCGATAATGCCGGATCATCCTCATACACTGCGCCGTTCATACCGGCCGTATGAAATCCGGACCCAGCTGTCACCGTTGTAGATGATGAAATCTCACGACCAGTGATTGCGTCAGCCGCCACCTTGCCAGCCGTAACAGCGTTAGCCTTGATCATCGGGGATTCGATGTAATCATCACCGATAACAGTTTCAAGAATCTGCTCGGTTTTTGCATCAAACTCCCCGGAGTAGTTCAGGCCTGCGTTACCCCAGTTATCCACCCAGGCTAAACGCACAAACCAATGAGAATTTGTTGGCACTGTGACGCTGGTCAAGGCATTAACAGAAGTGTGCAGCAGGTTGGCCGCTGAAGGCTCAAAGCCTGATTGCTGACTGCCGTAGACTCTCAGCTCCCTGATATCCGTATCAGAAGGCGTTGCGCACTCAATCATCAGAGTATTGAGCAGGCCGGTTACTTTTACGCTACTTGGCACTGCAGGGACCGGGTTAGATGCAGTCAGCTCGCCCCATGAGCCAGAAACATTGTTGCCATTCTCGGCACGAATCCGGAAAGTCAGTACACGGCCAGCAGTATCCCGCTCCGCATCCTGATAGCTGTATTCGTAGCTTGTGAAGGTATGGTCAAGGTAAGCCTGCCTCACCACTATGTCAGCGTGAATAACTTGTATCAGGTATCGAGCTGCTGCCGCTTCGGGTTCCCACTTCACCTTTAGAGCGTTGCCGGTAAATGGCTCTGCCAGCACTGGCACTACTTGCCCAGGAGTATCAAACTCGCCGCCTGCGTTGACCTGTATATCTGTCCACTCGCCACGGAGCGCGCCGATTCCCGCCACGCGAGCTGTGACCATGCCCGGATCACATGAAAAACTGTGACTTGTCACATAACTGGTTCCAGTGCCTGCAGGTTGCCACGTTTGCCGCCCGTCTCGGCTGTATTCGATAAGATACCGCTCAGAGTTGGGTGCCTGACGCCAGCTCAGATTAATAACTGGTTGTGTGGTTGTCCCTCCCTGAGTTGCCCGGAGATCGTCCACTCTGCCCGGTGCAGGGTTAGGCAAGCCCAGATCAGGAGAAGGAGGGGGCGCAATGCCAGAGTCGGCACTATGAACGGTATCAGACTCAATAAAGCCGCTGATCTTTACGGTGTCATCATTGGCCGGCTGTACTGATGTAACTTTTACCCGCTTTGACCAGTTCGCGCCCTGGCCAATCATGTAATGACTCGGCTCGGTACTGTGAGTGTCGGTAACGATTGCAGGCAGATCGCCCAATACCCGCACACGATTTATGCCAGCCTGCTCAATCTTCTGAGGGGCTGAGGCTCTGCCGTATTTGTCACGAACGGCGATGTACCAGTTTTCACCGGGCAGACTGATCTCATTGCCCAGTACCAAAACATTGTCTTCAGTCGCCATCACGTAGCCCGAAAACATCTGACCATTGCCCAACAGATCGTGATTGACCAGCACGATAGAGCCATAAGAAGGAATATAGCCTTCAGAACCTGTCTTAAAGCTGACCATAACGCGCCGCTCACGATTGGACGCAGCAAGGTACATTCCCTCGCGCCAAGCCTGATCATGATTGGTGCAGCCAAACAGGCTGATCTCTTCCGGATTTTCGGCAGTTTCGCCGGGCAGCTCACAGAGAACGGTTTGCTCTTTGTAGCCTTTATCTCTGCTCCAGTAAGGAATTGTCCCGAAATAAAACCGACATTTCATTTTTCGTCTGGTACGGCAGTGTAATTCCATTTTGGCAGAAACGTGTCAAATTTAATGCTCATCTTTTCTTTAAAATCGGCGGCATATTTACGGCCTTTTTCAAAGACCTTATCGATTATTTTCACGACTACTTTCAGCCCCGTCGTCGTTTCAGTTTTCTCAATATAGTGCTTCGCAGTCTCAATACTTTCCAGAGGTACACCACTACAGGCTCTTGTCACATGAGGGAATACCCGGTGCTCAATTGGATTGAACTTTGAGCAATAAGGGGGATAGTGTGCAATACGAATCTTTAACCCCAACCGGTTGGAGAGTGCTTCCAAATCTTCTTTAAACAGGTAGGACGATGAACTATTACTACGTAAGCGCCAATATAACCAGCGTTATAGCCAATCCCAACAGATCTGCTTATTCTTGAGCCGCCTTCACTGCCCAGGGCAGAAGCTGTTCCAGTTTCTCAATCGTGTCAGCGTAAGGCAGTTCTTTTAAAATGTGGCTCAGGTATTGGAAAGGCTCCAGCCCATTGCCTTTTGCGCTTTCAATCAGGCTGTAATAGATGGCACTGGCTTTGGCACCCTTGGGTGTGTCTGCAAAGAGCCAGTTCTTGCGACCAAGAGTGAAGGGGCGGATAGCATTTTCCGCCGCTGCATTACTGATATTGATATCCCCATCTTCACAGTACACGACCAGTTTCGGCCATTGGTTCAGGGCATAGCTCATTGCTTTATGGGTCAGGCTGTCAGGTACCAGCCGGGTGATGTTTTTCTGTAACCACTGGTGCAGGTCATCCAGCAGGGGCTTGCTCTCCTGTTGTCGCCGAGTCTTCTTTTCCGGAGCAGTCAGGCCTTTGATGGCCTCTTCAATGGCATACAGCTTGCGGATTTTACCCAACGCAACATCGGCTTTGCTGACCTTGCTGTTCTTCACCTTCTTGCCCGGTTTGGCTTCGCCTTTTTTGGCATCGGTGAATTTACGGCGTACATGATCAAAGCAGCCAACCTGGATAATGCCTTCTTTTTTGCACACGGCGCTGTAACTGGCATAACCGTCAGTTTGCAGGTAACCGCTAAACCCTTCGAACAGGCGCAGGGGAACCTCCTTGCCTCTGGAAGGATCGTAATGGAACAGCACCGCCGGTTGCCCCGGTGGACCACCCCGTGTCACCCACATATATTTATCAGAGTGGAGTGATTTACTGAGTTCCTTGAGCACCTGAACCCGGGTCTCATCGGCATTCATGATATGCCCTGTGCGCTGATGGTCTTCCATCAGGTTGATCAGTGGCTGCAGCTGCAGGGATAACCGGATCATCCAGTTGGCCATCGTCGTCCGGGTGATGGAGCCACCATAACGAGCCAGTATCTTTTCCTGCCGATACAGTGGCAGGGCATCGCAATATTTGGCACCGATGATCCAGGCCAGCATGTTGACGGTGACCGCCGATTTTGGAATGGGGTGCTTTGGGAGTTCAGCGGCTTTAATGACGCGTTTTTCGTGAGATTCTCCGCCCTGTTCATCCTTCACAATGAATACGGCTTTTTCCTGCATAATCTCCTTGACCTGAACCCTGGCAGGAATAATATCCAGTTCTTCCCGGACTTTGGTGAAGAAGGTCTCAATGGCACCCTGCTTTTCTTCTTCGGTCAGTTCAATACGTTCCTGGACTCTCGGCAGTGACGGTGACAGAGGTTGACGCCCCTTGCGTTTCTTTGGGGGCTTTGGACTTTCCTCTGTTTCTTCCTGAGCATCTTCATCCGGATCAACGGCACAGTCCGTTAATTCTGCTTCATTGAAGATTTCACCCTGACCACTGAACTTTTCAGAGCTTCGACCGTAAAGGCGGGCACGTTCCAAACGCAGGTATTCTTCCAGAATAGCGATGCGTTTTTTCTGCTCTTCGATGACAAAAGACTTTTTCTGGATAATGTCGTCTTTCTCAAGAATGACATTGTCTTTTTCGAGAATGACACCGTCCATGGCCTGGATGGCCTCAAGTAAGGCCTCCAGATCCAAAGCTGTTTCAGCGCTTCCTGCCAGTAAACTCAGGGCGGATTTTGGCTGATAAATGAGGGTGTCAATGGGTGATTTCATAGCCGATATTTACCATAAGCGGCTGAGTTTTAAGACTAAAAACAGCTTTCGTAATGTCTTTTTTTATGGGGTTTCATCGCACTGAGATTATAGCCATCAAGCAGCCAATTGAGCTGTTGGCCTGTTAAGGCTAACAGTTCGTCATCGGGCTTTGGCCAGTGGAACTTATCCTCTGCCAAGCTCTTGTAATAAAGCACAAAACCATTATCTTCCCAGAACAAGCACTTGATTTTATTGCGATGACGGTTGGTGAAGGCATAGAGGTGACCATCAAAAGGGTTATGCCCAAGTTCCTGCTCGATCAGTACCGCCAGCCCCTTGAAGGACTTTCGAAAATCGATGGGATCCCGATAAAGGTAGACCTCAGGCAAGCTGGACGACGGGCGCATTACAGGTTGATTCATCGCAGCAATCCAATCAACTCACCAGCCAGAGCGAGGTTTTGATGATTAATCCCGGAAACACTGAGCCCACTGGGCAATGATACCGTTAAAGGGGATGATTCTTCGCAAGTTTGACTCTGGTTCTGCGTCAGGGAAACGGGCACAAAGGCAGAAACAGTTTTTGATGATAAAGCAGGAGCTTTCCCAGTCCGCAACTTCTTTTTCCAGTATTCAAGTTGTGATGGCTTAACGCCGTTCTGTCGACTCCAGGCATTTTGGCTCAACCCGGAGTCATGCCAGGCTTCGACTCGTTGCTGCCATTGTTCCCGGGTAGTTTTTGGATTGTCCATCGGAGCCTCCGTGTAATCAGAGACCTTATGATTCCTTATCAGCGTTTAGCCGGGTAGAACGTGGGTTATTTTGGCGCTTACATTACTACCGCCACCATCACACACAACCAATACCTCATCTTCACCTGCATAGTCTTGCTGTCCATGATCAAGCCACCAGAGAGCCAGACACTCGCATGAAAATTCAGATGTATCTTTACTGGTATTTAAATGAACCAGTGCCTTGTTTTTACCTAAGTCGTATATCCCATGAGGTATAACCTTGCCATTACCCTGGCTGGGAAAATCGTGATCGTTGACAATCGTTGGCTCAATAGCATCCGTTACTCCTGCGCGATAGAAATTGCCCAACATCTCCTTCTTTTTGGTGTCCATGCTAAGTACTGGTTTGCCTGCATCCAAATACTCCTGTATCAATCTGTTTATATTCTTAAATTGAGCGTCGCGATCTTTGTTATGGCCCATCGTCTTCTTTTTTTGAAGCTGACGACGGCGAAATCCTTGTTCATAAAGCACCTTGGAAACTACATTCTTACTTGCTGGAGTGTCTGTCTTCTCAAGTTCCCGGGAAATATTTCGACGGGAGAGATTTGTCCATCGGACTTCCTGTCGCATTGGATCACCTGCGGTATGGTCGTGTAGAATGCGGAGCACGTTATCAACCAAATTTGGGACATACCACCGTTAGTCTTCTTTCTTCCCCCCCTCTTACGAATCCGATTCCGTAGTGAGCTGTTCTTCAGAATTAAGTTCAGTTATTCCATGAACGACAGTCTCCCCGATGGCAGCTCAATAATTGAGATATGTACTGGATACCTCCATGACCCAACTTCACTGCTTCAATAGCAGCGTACCTTCTCCGATCTCGCTCATTGAGTGAACAGAAAAAATCCATCATCTGAGCTTCAACTACTTCTGAATAATTACCCATAACCGCTCGCACAGGGAAAGAATCTCAAGGAAGATATTTATGGGCTCTTTACTATAGGCGAAATGTAGGAATTATTTCAGGGCAATTCCTAAGTCGCCTTTACTGAGTCACTGGTACGCTCGGAAGGCATCACATAATCAATGGACAGATCAGAGATATTGGCCATGGAGAACACGCCAGAATGCGCAGCTTCCAGCTGATCACGAACCATTCTGATCAGATTGCCCTGACGAACCGGCATAGCTCGGCCAACCTGAGCTGTTTTTGTTAATGCTTCCCAGCAGTTGGAAGCGGTATCAAACACGCCGTTGAACTCATCGCCACGACTCTGGTAGATACCATCAAGATACTCCAGCTCATCAAGAGAGATTGAGCTATCGACAAGATCCGCACCGTAGCGACTGCGAATGATATCGGCAAATGCCCAAGCGGGAGAGTTGTTGACAACAGGTTCTGTCCATCCTGTTTCCCGGCTCCACTTTGGCAGCAGCCGTTGCACGACCATATTCACCTCTCGGCTAGACTGATCGCTCAGACTGGCAGAGGCGCGAATACGCATAGCCAACAGGGTTATATCGCCGTAGTTGGTTTGATCTGCCATATAGCCGCGCACCTGGCCAAGCTGACAGTTCATTACCTCACGACTGCCGCCTTCACCTGTGGTACGGGTGATTGTTACCTGATAGCGCCCTGCAGGAACATCCTTGGCCAGCGTCCGCCTGACTGCTGTTCGGGTTCGGTCTGAAATAGTGCCATTGAAGATGGAGACGGGGGTTCCGGAAATATTGCCTTCGTCATCAATGGGATCTGCAGTAATACTGAGATGAACGCCTACGCTGTACTCATCCCCATTTTCCTCAACACCCATCAAGCCAGAAGGAAACACCACATCGACGCCGATACGGGTTAGCTCTGTACCAATCTCATTGATTACATAAGGCCCGTGGGTTACAGGTTCGTTCATATCCTGCCCGCCAGCCTCAGAAGCGGTCACGACCGCGGTATGAAACAGAGTGACAGGCTGCCCAGGGCGAACGATTTCTTTTGTTACTTCCGGAAAGTTTTCAACCGGCGTATCAGAAAGCTTGATGTCCGATACCTGGCATTCACCCTGAGTCAGCGCAAAGAGCTGATACAGGTATTGTTCATTGTTGTCGTACTCAACATAAGGTTGTGAAGCAAAGGGAGGAAATACCCGCATTTGTCCATAAATAACGGGGATCGGGTCGCCCAGTCGCGCCTGATTGCCTTGGGCAGACATTGAGTAAGTAGAGCTACCTGTCAGGCTTGCTGAGCTGTTAGGCATCGAGGGAGTGCCAACCGCCAGAGACATTAAGCTCAT
>CBDHDM010000108.1:0-20322 GCA_965261315.1 Endozoicomonas sp.
CCTGCAGCACTGTCGGGAAGCCCTGAATGGTTTTGACCTTGTTCACTTCCATACGACGATAGACATTACCCTGCCGATCGGTGTACTCCACTTTCATAGGCAGCAATGTGCTTCGGTCAATCCAGCTGGTGTAATGAGCAAACTCAACAGCATCCGCATCTTTTGGCTGACTGCGCAGAACGTAATGGCTGTCCGTCGTCTCCAGTAACTGATGGATATCTGCCTGAGGGTCACGACCAGAAACATCCTCATAGAAAAAATCGGAACCGACAAAGGAGGTTCGCTGATCACCGGCTGAAATACGTTTCACCAGATCAAGGGCTGGCAGGTAAAGCCAGCGATCATCGTCGGCTCCCGGCTGGCGTACCACACGAAATACCGTACCACTGACATCACTTGGGCGACTGAAAAACACCATCATGTCCTGTCGCCCGCCTTGCTCCTGATTGAAACGTAAAATGGTGAACTGACGCAGCTGTTGTCTGCCCTGATTGTCCGTAATTTTCATTCGCGCTTCGGCCCGTCCATCGTTCCCGGCATAAAAAGAAGCCCGGTTTGCCTGTTGCACTATTTCATTTGCATCCGTTAAATCGGCTGAAACAATGGCGGGCAATGCACTGATAACCAGTATTGCTGTCACCGAGGCACTCATCAGTGCGACCTTGATGTTATGGATCATTTTTTTCATGAGCGAGCCTCCTCTTTAACAGCACTGCTCAGAGTTGCTTGAGCGGACTGTTTAAACAGAAATGCATGACCGGTTTTTAATAAGGCGGGTAATAGCATCAGCGTAACCAGTGCCGATGCTGCCATAATGCTGGCCAGGAATACGCCAACCGTGATGTACGGTACCAGTGGTGCAAACAACAGCGGTGTGAAGCCGGCAGCAATCACAATGGCATTACGGGTGATGGCTCGCCCTGGCTCCTGGAACAGGTCGGATAGTGTTTCCGGAACAGAGCCTTTCTCTTTATAAATCTCCCGACAACGCTCCAGAAAGTGAATGGCAAAGTCGACTGATAATCCCAGTGTCAGCGCAGACAGTACCGCAATGGGCATATCGTAATCTTTACCCAGCCAGCCAATCAGCCCGTAAATAAAGGTGATGGTGAACGTCAGCGGCAACATGGCCAGGATGCCGTATTTAAGGGATCGGAAGAGCACTGCCATCATTACAAAAACAACGGCAAAGGACGACAACAGGCTATCCAGCATTCCGTTAACCATGGCTTCCTGCCAGACAATGTTCAGATAGGCCTTGCCTGCCCAGCCATAGGACAGTCCGTCTGGTAGTGGATTACTGGTAACGTACTGCCGGACAAAGTCTACAACCTGCGACATATGTTGATTATCGCCACTGGTCAGCTGAAGCCACATCAGGCTGCGGCGATAGTCAGGGGTGACAAAATGCCAGAGATCCTGAGGACGATGGGAGGACTGGTACTGCAACAATGTCTGGGCAACACCTGCAGACGTTTCGGGTATCACAAAGTCATCAGACTCACCACTTTGCAGTTCCCGGTTCACCGTTTTGACAATGTCTGGTAACCCATTAACCTTGCCAATCAGGCCACTATCTACCAGTGCCTCCTGGAGGCCAGCCATCCAATTCAACACGGCTGGAGACTGGAAGGATTTCAGAGATAACTGCGCCCGCTCCGTTAAGGCAAGCTGTTGCTCAAGCCAGGGGACTTCCTGAGTACTGGCTTCAAAGAGGCGGTCATCAAGGTCAATCAACAGGCCGGAGAGAGCGGCGGCAAAATCACGACCTTCAGGTAGCGAGAAAACGGGCAACTCGACACCATCGGATTTGGCGGCCAGGGCGATCCGGTTAAACGGGTCGGCAAACAGTCTTTGAGGTTTTTCCTCAGTATTAGGTTCCAGCACCAGCCAGGCATCGTACGTACCAGCAAAGTGGTCATTTAATATCCGGTCGGCAACACGAATTTCATGATTGGCTTTAAACCAGTTAACCGGGTTGTCATTGATCTGAATTTTGGTAATACCCTGCACGCTCACGACAAACAGAACCAGAAATGACATCAGAACCCAACGGGATCGACCCACGGCCAGGTTGCCCAGCTTCGGCAGCCAACGCTGCAAACGTCCGCCCTCTTCTGAACGATGCAGTGCTGCCTGCATGGATGCCAGTGCGTCCGGGTTCATACGGGAAACATAAGCCGGAATAAACAGGATGGTCAGCAGAAAAGCCAGAAAAATACCAAAGCCGATAAAAGCCCCGAATATCTGTACGGGAGGGATCGGGGTCAGCATTAGCGACAGGAAGCCAACAGCAGATGTGATAGAGGTATACAGCATCGGTGTAAACAGATGGCCAACCACCTGTTTAATGACGGCCCTGGGTTCTTCACCAGGGCGAAAACGGTCAGCGAATTCAGACAAAATATGGGTGGAATCCACCACCGCAATAGGCATCAGGAAAATAGCAATCATGGACGACATGATGTGTACGGTAAATCCCATCCCGATCAGCAACCCCATAACAATCAGTACTGTCGACATGGCAACGATCATGGGAGCGATCACCAGTGGAATGCTGCGGAAAAACCACCACATCAGCAAGAATATCGCCAGTCCCGCCAGTGGTGCAGAAATGCCCATCTGGATAAACATCTCGACACCAAATTGATCCTCTGCCACCGGCAGGCCGGTAATCAGGTAACGATCGTTGCTATTGAGGTCATCAGCAATGGCACGGATCGCTTCCGCTGTAGAATAACTGATGTCCTTCGAGGTCAGCGGTACATATATGGTCGCGGCTTTGCCATCGCCGGATACGACAGTGTTATTGAGCAGGGGCAACCGCTCAACAGCCTGACGTATGTTCTCTGATGCCTGCTGAGTGCCAGGAGCTTCCCTCATCAGCCATTCAAACCGGATAGTGCCTGGCTTTTCCTGGGAGATATTGTCAACGGTATTGAGACTCATCAGATCCCGACGAACAACCCCGTCCAGTGTCAGAATCTGCTCTGAGAGCTGGTTTAGTGCCTGAAGCGACGATGGGTTATAGATACTGGTTTCATTAACCGCGCCGACCACGATCATGTCCCGCATGGCGAACTGTTGTTTTACGTTGTTATGAAATACCCGGGCCGGGTCATCCGACACCAGCATGTTTTCGGGGTCGGTATCAATGGTAAGAAATGGGATCATGGCTGTGCACATTAAGACTAATGCCAGCATCAGACCGTAGACTTTTCGAGGGTGCTCAAGAGCAAACTCTATTACAGTGTTCTTTATCATGACTTTTATATAAGGTTATTATTATTGAGCAAATGCTATATTAGATTTTAATTATTTACAACATTCTTATATAGATGATAGAAATATGACATAATTAGATAACAATAGTCAGAATTCATAGTCTGAACACCTTATAAATAAGAGATGATTGCGGAGATTTGGATGGCCAGAAAGAAGCTTGCCTCTGTTGGCGTTGATATAAAAACCATGCGTAAGAAAATGCACAACGTCATGCCTCTGCTAAAAGCCATCAGCAACGAGAGTCGCCTATTGATACTCTGTCACCTTGGGCAGGGGGAATTATCGGTCACTGAGCTCTGGGAGCGTTTTGACTTAAGTCAGTCTGCGCTGTCTCAGCATTTGGCCAAATTACGGAAGGATGGGCTGGTGCATACCCGAAGGGATTCTCAGACTATTTACTACTCGCTGGCCAGCCCTGAGGCTGCCCGGCTCATCGAGTTTCTACATAGCGAGTATTGCAAATAATCGTGCCATGGGAGCAGGTTATCTATCGAAGGGATTAAAATACACGACATCCTCGAACTTCAACGGAGCGTTCGCAATACCCATTCGCATGACTGGCGTTTTCTTATCATTACCCCGTTTGATAAAGTTGTAATAGGTGCGATGAATGATGAGTAGCTTTTGATCAGGAGTCATATCTTCACCAGCAAAAGCGGCATCAGCTTCTTGCACTGGATGCCTTTTGTGTTTTTCTGCATTTCGGCGAACGGCTGCTAGCCTGGCTTCGTCATAGTCTATTTGTAGCCAGTACTGCACATGTTCACGGGCCCACTTTGGCTTTTCCTGATCACCGCACTCTGCCGCTAGCGGTTCAATATCATTCTGCTTCACCCGGCTATCAAAGCTTAGGTTCATCGCGAAACAGTATCTGCTTCTGTTATCCACGGATGTAGTTGCCGGAATAATCGTCAAGCGTCGATATTCTCTCCAGGCGGCAATGTTACCTTTCCTGTAAAGGTCAGTTAGTGAAACCGGCTGATATAGTAAGAAAATACATGAATGGGAACTTTTCTATTACTTAATACACTAAATGGTATTCATTGAGAGGGCATATAGTAATTTCCCCTGGAGTCTCCAGTGTTAGCTATGTTTCTCTATATTCCTATCAAACCCATACTTTCAAGAGGGCTATAGCGTGAAGATATCGCCATTAAGCATTGACCCCGCTATACAGCGAGCCATAGCCAGAGAAGAATCAATACTCGCACAAACCATGCACAGGCGGGCAATGGGTAACCATTTTTATACTCACCATTGCAAACCGCTATCAGACAGTATTGATACCCGTATAAAAGATAGTTGGTCAGCCAATGAAGAGCCCGGTAAAACAGACTTGCCTTCAAGGGAAATCTCTTCAGTACAATCAGAATTTAGTGATCAAGCTGCAACCAGTACCTATCAACCATTCCCCGATAACACTCCTCTTTTCACATCATTGGATCATGACCCAGTAGAAGCAGACTTCTTAACCAGTGAGAGTACTTTCAGTGATGATGAAGACAGTGACGACGAAACAGTGTTCCCGTTCCCTGGAAGCCCAGAGATAAAAGATGAGGAGTTAAACTCAGACGCGCCCAGTCTGGCAGGATTAACCTGGACTTTAAAGTCTACGATACCGCTGCCACCCCTTCCTGACTCTCGACAAATCCTGATGACAGGTCTACAGAGCATACTTACGGGTACAGAGTGTAATTATGGGGAATTCAAATCAATGATTAATAAGAGGAGTGTAAATCGATATACCCCCGTTATTCAGAGTGCTATCAATAGAATTAGCGAGCAGAAACTAATAAACGACCATGAACCGATGAAACACTATGCACAGATCATTCAGCACTTTATGCATGTAGCCTTTCTGCAATTGTACAGCGCCAGACAGGTATTACCTCCTGCCGGATCATAAAGTATGATTGAATGAACAGCCCGCACAAATACTTGAGAAGACTGCCCCAGACATAGGTTTAACTATCTCGATGATTTCTTGAACAATAGAGTACGAACATCAAAGATCTTATTCTGCGTAAGGCCAGCCATCGTAATCAATGTGCTGGGCCTGCCAGCGGGCTGAGCCTTTTTCAGTGCCCTGACCAATCAGGTGCTCTGCCACAATAAAGGCAAAATCAAAAACGACACCCAGCCCCTTACCGCTGATGAACTGGCCATCCACAACCACTTTCTGGTCAACATGAACACCATCATCGAAGTTCTTGTAGAGGTTTGGTCCGGAAACGTACTTGTGCTTACCAAACAGGCCATTGGCAGCAACCACTTTGGCACCCGACGAACACAGTGGGCAGATGTATTTACCCAGTTCAATATGGCGTTTCAGGAAATCAATCACCATTTTATCACTGGTCAGGTTGGCGGTTCCCTCTGGACCACCCGGCATCATGACTGCATCGTAGTTCTCTTCAAACTTTTCGCTCAGGGTGAAGTCCGCAGTAATGTTAACTTTGAAGTAACTGTTGAGTTTTACTTCGTCCTTGCAGGCAAGAACATCTACATTGATATCCAGACGACGCATGATATCGATAAAAGCAACCGCTTCAGCTTCTTCAAACCCGTCTGCCAGCAGGACAGCAACACGTTTGCTCATCGCTACATCTTTAATCATAAAGTTTTTCTTCTACCCTTTTCTGAAAGAACCTAGTAACAAATTGAGAAAAAACAAGAATACCATAAGGTTATGAAAGCAATAAATGCAGAACAAAGAAAGAAGAACAAAAAAGAGAGTTAGATAGACATAAGGCAATAAAAGTCAATTTAGCCCTCTCAGGTCATGACTTAATCACCATTTTTGTACAAAACGATATTTCTCTCCTATTTTCTTCTATTAGCTTGCCAGACTATCTATCCACTGCCTTAGGGATCAGAAATACATCGATTACCGCTGGCAACCATTCCCCGCTTCATGAATTCCCTGGGGAAAGGCAGCAACTGGAGTCGCACGATGCCCCATACATACGAAACCTTGCCTGAAAACGTTAAGCAGTATTCAGCACAGGAACTTCAGAAGCTCCTCTACAGCGCAATAGATCTGAATATGCAAATCAAAGAATCTCACTGGACCATGGCAGGCCGGGAGTTTCTTTCTGTTCACCGTCTGTTCGATGAAGTGGCGGAAGTTGTCGAGGATACGGTTGATGATATTGCTGAACGGATTGCCCAACTTGGGCATAAACCAGAAGGCACATTACAGAAAGTAGCGGAAAAAAGCTCACTACCCACTTATCCAAAATCATTCAGTTCAATTGATGAACATATTGAAGTGATTGGTCAACGCCTGGCCTTTGTGACCAGCCAGGCACTTCAGGCGATGGCCAATATAGAAGAAAATGGCGATCCTATTTCTGTCGACTTACTGACGGCAAGAACGCGGGAAATTGATAAGCTAACCTGGCTGGTTGAGTCCCACCTGCCTCAGAAAAAATAGATTGTTTCGAACTACAAAGACACAAGACGCAAAGTCTTTTGAGCTACTCTGACGTTGCCAATGTAACAAGCAGAGCCTTCTTTTCTTTGTGTCTCAGTGTCTTTGTGGTTTCATTCATTTATCACGCTATTACGGCAAGCTAAGACTGCATAAAAGCATGACTTTCAACGCTATCCTTTATAAAGCTTGGGGTTTAGAACATCTCTGAGCCAGTCACCCAGAAGATTCAACACCAGCACCAGAACCACCAGCACAACCCCCGGAATCACAGTAATCCACCAACTGCCGGAGAAAATATATTCAAACCCACTGGAGATCAGCGACCCCAGTGAAGGTTGTGATACCGGCATCCCCAATCCCAGGAAAGAAAGCGCCGCTTCACTGATAATTGCATTGGCAATCTGTACCGTTGAAATCACCAGAATAGGCGACAGTGAATTAGGAAGAATATGTCGGAACATGATTCTTCCAGGGCCAAACCCCATAACACGGGCAGCCTCCACATACTCTTTCTTCTTTTCTGCCAGTACCGAGGCTCTTACTGTACGGGCATATTGAGGCCATTCAGCAATACCAATCACCAGTATCAGCATAAACATGGCCAGTTTGCTGTAGAGCTCTGAGCCAAACGATGCCTGAAAAACCGCCAGAACGATAATGGCCACCATCATGGTTGAGAACGATAGCTGAATATCGGCCACCCGCATCAGGAAACTGTCCAGACGCCCGCCAAAGTATCCAGCAGCCAGCCCCAGCACAATGCCAAGAAAAGCCTGCAACATCACAGCAAAGAGACCGATCGCCAGCGAGATCCGCATACCGTACAGAATGGTACTGAACAGATCCCGCCCCTGATCATCAGTCCCTAAGAGGAAGCGCTCGTCCCCCTCTTCCGCCCAGGAAGGAGGAATTTCCGAGTCCATGATATCGATCGAGGCAAGATCGTATGGATTGGTCGGTGCCAGTATTGGCGCCAACAGTGCTGCCCCAACAAACAGTGCAAAAATAAATGCACAGAACATCGCAACCCGATCACGGGTAAAGCTATACCAGAATGCTGAATTCCTGAAGCGTTCCAAACGGGTTCTTTCTTTAACTTCAAACGCCTCTTGATTCACTGGCGCAGTGGTTGTCAGTTCACTCATTGAGCAGTCCTCGCCAGTCTTACCGTTGGGTTAATCAATCCATACAGCAGATCCACCAGCGTGTTAACCACCACAAATATGGCACCAACAACAATCAGGTAAGCAACAATCAATGGCGTGTCTACCCGGTTAACCGCTTCCAGAAAGAGGAAGCCCATGCCCGGCCATTGAAATACGGTTTCGGTAAGAATGGTATAAGCAACCATGGTTCCTATCTGAACACCACCCACGGTGATGACCGGCAGCATGGTATTTTTCAGAGCATGGAGGAAATAGATACGGGCTTTTTTCAACCCTTTCGCCTTGGCAAATTTCACATATTCGGTATGCAGTACTTCTGCCATTTCAGAACGAATCAGACGAATAAACAACGGCAGCATAATACTGGCCAGGGAAACGGCAGGCAGGATCAGATGCAGTAAACCATCTTTAGTAAACAGGCCGCTTTCCCAGCCGCCAATGACCGGCACCACTTCGCCACGGCCGTAGGAAGGTAACCACCCCAACTCGATGGAAAAAAGATAAATACTGAAAATTGCCGTAAGAAATACCGGCACAGAAATCCCAAGAATACTGAATCCAAGAATCAGCTTGGTAAACCAGCTATTGGGGCGAATGGCACAATAAACACCTGCTGGAATAGAGACCAGAATAATAATCAGAGACGCAGCCAATACCAACTCAAGCGTGGCCGGCATTTTGGCAAAAATCACATCCAGTGCGGGTTCTTTAAAAAAGTAGGATTGCCCAAGGTCTCCCTGCAGGGCCTTCCCCATAAATCTTGTGTATTGTGTGAGAAACGGGTCATTCAATCCCATTTCATCACGTAGCGCTTCACGTTCCGCTTCAGAAACTGACATTCCCACCAGCTCTCGAAGCGGATCCCCCAAATTATCCTGAATGGAAAAGCTGATAATACTGATGACAAACATCACTATCAGCCCTTGCACCAGCCTGCGCATTAAAAATAACAGCATAAATAACCTTCAGATGCCCACAGCCTACAAAAGCAATAGCGAGAGAAACACCCATCAACCGAATTTAGGAGCAAAGGGTGAGTGCCTGTGATGACAGCCTTAATCAAGAAATAAGACTGTCACCATCGTCTTTCAGAAAAGAGCAGCCAGAAGCTTTACTCCTTGACGACCAGATCCCCCAGGTAAGGGAAGTTCATGGTGTTCACTACCGCTTCTACAGCAACATTTTTCTTTGCACCCCAGGCAAGGTTCTGCCAGTGCAGAGGTACAAATGCAGCCTCGTCATAAAGCTGACGCTCTACGTCCTTCAGGATTTCAGCACGGGCAACAGGGTCAGTTTCAGAACCCGCTTTACTGACCAGTGCATCAATCGCTTCATTACAGAAGTTGCCGGAGTTGTACTGTCCCCAACCGGATACTTCATCCGCACAGGCAGTCAGGTATTCAGTAAAGTTGGCAGAATCTTCAGTATCCGAACGCCAGCCGATCATCATCATATCCGCAGAGCGCTCATCAAACTCTGGCCAGTACTGAGCTTTGGGCAGGGTTTTCAGGTCCACTTTGATATTGATTTTTGCCAGCATGGAAGCGACAGCCTGAGCAATTTTGGCATCGTTCACATAACGGTTGTTTGGTGCCATCATCGTGATGGAGAAACCCTCTTCATAACCGGCTTCTTTCATCAACTGTTTCGCCTTTTTCAGGTCGTAACGTGGCTGAAGGTCATCAACATAACCGACATAGCCTTCGGGGCTTTGCTGACCGGCCGGTGTCGCAAATCCCTTCATGATCTTTTTCACAATACCGTCATTATTGATGGCATAGTTAATAGCCTGACGAACACGCTGATCTTTGAACGCCTCAACACGCTCCTGATTCAGCTGGAAGCTGATAATACGGGACTCACTGAGCGTGATCAGGTCAAGATTACCAGACTTTCTGATACGGTCATGGTCATTGGGTGGCACGGGATAGATAAAGTCCACATCACCAGCCAGCAGCGCCGCTACCCGGGTAGGACCTTCTTTAATGGGGGTAAAAATGATTTCATCCACATTGCCCGGAGATGTTGTATCCCAGTAACCATCAAAGCGTTCGAATTCTACCCGAACACCCTGCTGGCGCTCTGTCACAATAAACGGTCCAGTACCGGAAGCATTTTTTGAGGCATAGGTATCGCCATGCTTTTTCAGCAATGCTTTTTCCTGACCTTTATCATCCAGGCCTGCGTAAAACTTGCTGTCCATTGGGAAGATATAGGTTGCGGAGTTCAACAGCAGCGGAAATGCCTCTTTCGTCACCAGGTCAAATGTGCGGTCATCAACCACGTTGACACCGGCAAAAGGCTCAAAAATCGCCTTAAAGTCCGGACTGTCAACGAGTCGATCAAAAGTCCACTGGACGTCTGCAGACGTCAATACATTCCCACTGTGGAATTTAATCCCCTCTCTCAGGGTAAAGCGCATGGTTTTCTCATCAATTCGCTCCCACTTTTCAGCCAGACGTGGTTCAAACTGATGATCATTATCCCAGCGGATAATGGGATCGAACACCAGGTGCGACAGCTGCAGTGTCGCACCGGAAAGCTGCTCATGTGGATCCAGGGATACCGGGTCAGAGTCGTATGCCATCTTTAAGGTAGCGGCCTGAGCTCCAACCGCCAGAGATGCTGCCAGAACTGCTCCGGCCAACCTCTTGATAGATAGCTTCATGGTTTTTTTCATCGTTCCCCCATTACAGGTGTTTCACTTTTTAAAATTATTGCCACCGTCCAAACAGAAAGGCGACATACAACTCCATGTAAAAACATTCCCATTTTTTTAAAAATGCGTTGCTACGCTGGCCTCAATATCCAGTCCACTGCGAGACAGGTTTTCTACTCTTGGCATCATACTGATCAAATGCCGGGTATATTCATGCTGTGGATCGGTGAAAATCTGATCGGCATCCCCGACTTCCACCAATGTCCCCATCTTCATAACACCAATTCGGTCACACATCTGCAGAATGACGGGAAGATCGTGACTGATAAACAACATGGTCAGGCCCAGTTCTTCCTGAAGGTCTTTCAGTAGATTGAGAATCTGAGCTTGAACCGATACATCCAGAGCGGAGGTAGGCTCATCACAGATCAGAAATCGTGGTCGGGTAGCCAGCGCCCGGGCAATGGAGATTCGCTGGCGTTGCCCACCGGAAAACTCATGGGGATACTTGACCCCTGCCGCACGCCCAAGGCCCACATGATCCAGCAGGTCAGCCACAATGGTGCTTATCTGACGCTCAGATTCAGCAAGCTTATGAAAACGAATGGGCTCAGCAATGATATCCTGAACCGTCATTCTGGCATTCATGCTGGAATAAGGGTTCTGGAAAACCATCTGAATCTGCCGGCGAAACGGCTTCCGCTGCTTTTCAGTAAGCCGGGTAATATCCCGTCCCGCAAACTCAATCAACCCTGAATCTGGTGGATAAAGCCCGGCAATAACACGGGCAATGGTTGACTTCCCAGACCCTGATTCCCCGACAAGGCCAAAAGTTTCCCCAGGGCGAACATCAAATGACACCTGATTCGATGCCTGGACATACCGCCGGTTTTTCTCGAAGAAGGCAGACTGGGTCTCAAAACGAAGATTGATATCCTTCACTTTCAGCAGTGCGTTATCAGTAACGTCTACTTTTAAGTCAGAAAGGCTTTCTTTTTGACCTAACCAGTGATTTTTCACATCAATATGGCGGCCCTGTTCTTTTTCGATGTACTCAACCTGCGGAAAACGGTGGAGCTTAACATCGGTTCGAGGCACTGCACTGATCAGGCTTTGTGTGTAGGGATGCTCCGGGCGGCAGAGTATCTGCTCTGTTGAGCCCAGTTCGACCAGGTCCCCCATATACATCACAGCAACCCGGTCAGTGACATTGGCGATTACGCCCATATCGTGGGTTACCAGCAGACAGCCAACCTGCCGCTCTTTGCAAAGCTTGCGGATCAGTTCAAGAATCTGGTTTTGAATAGATACATCAAGCGCTGTCGTTGGTTCATCAGCAATAATCAGTTCCGGATCACCGGACAGGGCAATAGCAATAACGACACGCTGCCGCATACCACCGGAGAACTGATGTGGGTACTGCTTAATACGCAGCTCTGGCTCTGAAATCCCGACGGACTCCAACAGGCCAATGGCTTTTTTATAGGCTGAAGCCTTGTCAAGCCCCAGATTGACCATGATGGTTTCTACCATCTGGGTTTCAATGGTCAACAGTGGGTTGAGAGAGGTCATCGGATCCTGAAAAATAAACCCGATCCGACGTCCACGAACCTGACGCATGGCCTCTCCATGGAGGCCACTGATCATTTGACTATCCAGCTTAATGTTACCGCCGGCCACGACGCCGGGAGGGCTCAATAAGTCAATTACCGCGTTGCCAACCGTCGACTTACCAGCGCCGGACTCACCCACAAGGCCCAGTATTTCTCCTTTTTCGAGGGTGAATGAAACCCCTTTAACAGCGACCGCGGTACCATGACGAGATGGAAACTCGATGCGCAGCCCTTCTACTTCCAGTAAGGACATGCCTCCCCCCTTGTGATGCTCAGTCGGTATCTTCAGAAGCTGGCCATCAGTTTCTGAACTCACAAGCCATTGCTCTACAGTGCTGATTGATAGAAACACCAAAAGAAGCGTTGAACCAATAAAGGCTCTGCACAGAGCGGTTTTGACTTACAACAGATACAGGTCGATACGTGATACAGCTTGTTATACCCCATAACAGCCGTCACAAAATGAATAGAATGTTCTGGCTCAACTCATGGGTGACATGAGTGCATGGAGATTTTTTTCTTAATGCTATTCTGGTGGAGGGTATCCAAACCAGGTAGTAATTTTCTTTCAGGTCAGAACCACCAGGTAAGGCAGTAATATCCTGATACTCCAGAGAAGACGCTGGGCTGAGCCCAAAAACAGGTTGTGCCGCCAAATACGACAGCGCCCGTAAACCTTCATCGGGCGTACGTCGACAAATACATAAGCTTATGCCGACTTGCTTCGGAAAATAACTATACAGTCAGGAAAACAAAATAAAAAGCCTTGGTTCGGAAACTACTTACGAATCAAGGCTTTATTCATGCAAAACGGAAGGATATTTATGCAGCAGAAAGAGCAGCAGGCTTGAACCAATTGCGGCAGAACTGCATATATATTCCGTATGGCCGCCCCATGATCAGCATTGCTCCAACCTGCCCTGCGCAGGCAATCAGCAACTGTTCAATACTCGCACCGGTGGACAACACCAGTGATGCATATAAAGGAATCTGGAACGACAGAAACGCCAAAGCATCAAGAATTGTCATTTGAATAAAAACCATTCCCAATAAAGCTGCCACGACGAATCAACCAGTCACGATACAATCCATACGCTCTGGCCGTTAACAGGTTAACCGGAATACTCAACAGGCGGGATTGCAGTGACTGCTCAAAGCTCAGCCCAGCCAGCAGCTCAACACTCATACCAACCACAATACCAAACGTGATCATGGCAAAAGTATCCGCCAACATATCCCGATTAAAAACCATCTCCCTCGCTCCTGAAACAAAAAGCCCTGACCAAAAAGGGGCAGATAAAAGAGCAAAAAAATCTCTATACCGATTCTGAAAAAGCAGAAACCGACGAATTCTTTTGAAGTTAAAGTGAGCCCATCAGCATTTTAAGGAGGCAACCTTGATGGCCCTTCCGGAGCCGAAATGATTAGCTTTAATTTGAAATCTGATGAGCAGAAACTGAGCAATCAGAGACCTGATTACGAGATAAAAAATATCGCTACAGAAGATAAAAAACAATAGCGTATAGTTTTTTATTTATTGAATTAAAGGTTAATTTTATTGTCAAAATAAAAATATGCAGAGTATAAACCTGCAAAGATAAAGAGTGATTACAAATGATCTACTATTGGAATCATTTGTCAGTATTTCAGGAGGCGTCAGAAAACAAACTGCCCTGCACAGTAACGGCTGCTGCACCTTCAAGTACGATGGATATAAACACTGACGAGAATCAATCCACTGTCCAGCAATACTCATTATCATTGAAAATGGATAAAAAGGTCTTACCCATGCTAGAACAGATTATTCAATCACTTGGCGAGCTGAGAGAAAAGCAGCCGCTGGTGCATAACATCACTAACACAGTGGTCTCTAACACAACGGCTAACGCCCTGCTCGCCATTGGTGCATCCCCCATCATGGCTCAGGCTCCTGAAGAGATTGCCGAGATGGTGGGCATTACCAGTAGTCTGGTGATTAATAGCGGCACCATAACCAGCAGCAGCCTGCAAAGCATGATGCTGGCAGTGAAAACCGCTGGCGAACTGGGCAAACCCTGGATTCTCGATCCAGTGGGAGCAGGAGCCACACCGTTTAGATTGAAAAGCAATCAGCAACTTCTGGAATACAAGCCGACTGTCGTGCGTGGTAACGCTTCGGAGATTACAGCGCTGTTTACGGGTAGCAATGAAGGCAAAGGCGTCGACAGCAGCAGCAGTAGCGAATCAACACTGCACTTCATCCAGGAAAAGGCCCGCAAGCATCAGCTAATCATAGCAGTGACGGGGGCTACTGATTATGTGACTGACGGCTATGAAGTCTACAAAATCAATAATGGCCACCCCATGATGGCCAGAGTAACCGGAACCGGTTGTACGGCTACCGCCATCATTGGTGCCTTTCTTGCCGTCTGTGATACGCCACTGACTGCTGCCGTAACGGGCCTTGCCTGCCTGGGGATTGCTGGCGAGCTGGCCAGTATTGATTGCCCTGGCCCCGGATCCCTGCAACTGCGCATGCTGGATGAACTATACCGCCTTGACCAGAGCACCATTCAAAAATTCGAAAAAGTGAGCAACTTGAGAAGGAGCTGTCATTGAGTCTGCTGCCATCTATTAAACTACCCTTCCCAGGCTTTAAGGCACCAGAAGGGTTCAAAAAACCCGGTATCGCATTACTCGGCCTGCCAGTAAAGCTGCTGCCATCAACCATGGTTAACAAGCCACTGACCAAAGCCATTAACCATCTCTTCCGCACCCCCGTTGAGGAAGGCGATTTTGACTTTATTGAAGACCGCTGCCTTAAAATTCATATTACGGATATAGACGTCAGCTTCTACATCAGCTTTGATGGTGAACAATTGACGGCTACCAGCCCACGACACTTTGATGTTGAGTTTCAGGGAAGCAGCAAAGCGTTCCTGAAGCTGGCCAGCAGACAGGAAGACCCGGATACCCTGTTCTTCCAGCGCAGCCTGATGATTGAAGGTGATACCGAACTGGGGCTTGGAGTAAAAAACCTGCTGGATAGCCTTGAGTTAGAGCAGCTGCCGATACCTGTGCAGAAACTTGCATGGTTTGGGCAGCAGGTTCAGAAAAAAAATGCCTATGGCCAAGTGCGCATTAAAGAATAAATATGACGTATAACCGTTCATCCAGCCTTGAGAATCAATGGATGAGCGGTTACCTCAACCTTCCTATTGAGTGTCTTTTTTGTGTTATAAGAGAAAGTTCTTAAAAATTACACGACGTTCGCTAGCGAAATCTTAAAAGCCCTTCTAATCTTCCACACATCAAACGAGACGTTGTCTCGTCAAGTTATGCTATTGAAATATTGTAAAAGATATTCGGTAGGGACCTGATCTATTCATTGCTATAAGTCAGTAACTAGACGTTTTGCCACACAAACGTGTCCTGCTATTCTGTATACCGCCTCCATAATGGGGGCACGCCCCAGTTTCGCTTTTCGAAACAGCAGAAAGCAAATAAAGTGGATGGGCGGTAGCGTGGCTAAGGATAAAATAGTTTAATTATTTACATCTAATCCAAACCTAAAGCATGTTACCAAACTACAAAGCTTGAACTCTTTGAAATATTCAGAAAAAGCACATTAATAATGAGCTTATCATGGGACAATATAAAAGTTCGATATGCGAGATCTGTCATAGGTCCTTTCTGGCTTGTGCTTACAACAGCAATAAGTGCCTTGGGGCTTGGGTACGTTTGGAGTATTCTATTTAACCAAGACAAAGAAACATTTATACCTGCACTATGCATTGGTTTAATAATCTGGCAATTTCTATCCAGCTGCATCCTGGAAGCACCGAATTGCTTCATCGAAAACACACCAATAATTAGAAATACACCAAACACTGTACTAATATTTCCGCTAGTTACAATAATCAGAAATATAATCATCCTAGGACATAACCTGATAATTATTTTTATTGTTTTTTTAATATACCCTCCAATCTTTAACCACAAGACGCTGCTAATTATTCCAGGAGTTATTTTAGTAATCGGAAACCTAGTGTGGATAGTCGGAATCCTTGGTTTTTTAGGTGCGCGTTATCGAGACTTATCACCGGCTATTTCTTCAATGATAACTATCCTATTCTTCTTGAGCCCCGTCATTTATAAGCCTGACCAATTAGGATTTAAATCCTATATAATGTGGCTAAATCCGTTCACTTATTTGATAAGTCTCATTCGAGACCCCCTAACCGGTCAGGCAAGTCCGGCATTTGCTTATATTGTAACAACAGCATCACTTTTGATTGGCTACAGTGTTATGACAATCATGATTGAGAAATACAGATATCGACTGCTATATTGGCTTTAATGGTTACGGAATGGCTCACGTTAAACTAAGCAATGTTTCTCTAGAATACCCACTTTATAATTCAGAAAGCACTTCGCTAAAATGTCACCTGATAAGACTGACAACTGGCGGTTTGATTGCAAGAAAAAATAAAAAACTAACAACCGTTAAAGCGCTATCAAATATCAACCTTGACTTGGTTAGTGGAGATAGACTTGGGATAATTGGTCATAATGGCTCAGGAAAATCAACTTTATTAAGGTGCCTTTCAGGAATTTACAAGCCAACAGCAGGAACTGTTATTCGTGAAGGAACTATCTCTCCTTTATTGGAAATTGGTGCAGGAATAGAGCCAGAACTTTCTGGATATAATAATATAATACGGCTTCTTTATCTTAGAGATATCTCACGTACTGACGTAAAAAAAATATCTGAAGATATAGCAGAGTTTTCAGAGTTAGGTGATTTCCTGTCGCTTCCAGTAAGAACATACTCATCGGGTATGATGATGCGATTAATGTTTTCTGTATCCACAGCCAAAGCACCAGACATACTAATAATGGATGAATTTTTCAGTGTTGGAGACGAATCATTTCAGAAAAAAAGCAGAATACAGGCTAACAAATCACATAAACAATTCATCAATTCTGATCTTTGCATCACATAGCGAAGAATTGCTAAAGAAATTTTGCAACTGCTTTATCCGGTTAAAGCATGGAGAACTGGAACACATTGATTTATGAAAAAAATTGGAATTATCTCATCATTCGATATTTTATGTGGAAATGCAACATACTCAAAATCGCTAATAGAAGGAATTAAAAAAAAATATGATGCAATGGAGATAGCAATACCGCCTTCCATACAAAAAAGGAAAAATCCAAAAGCAATCAGAGAGGTAATAGATAAAGCTAGAAGCTGTGATGCTATAAATATTCAGCTTGAACTCACACTGTTTGGGCCAACTCCAAACTCAGCTGTTAGTTTCATAGAGAAACTAATAAAATCAAATAAAAACAAGTCCATCACAATGCATCGAGTAGAACAACCACCACAAAATATAATCAGATCGATAATATCAAAGCTTCAAGAAAGATGGTATCACAAGCATATTAAAAACAATAATTACTGCCTATGTCAATAAAACGATCTACAAAAGCTATAGAAGGATAATAATCACTGCTTGCAAAGAAAAATCGAAGTTTATTGTACATACAAATCGGGAGTATAATAGAATAAAGGAAATATGCAAAAATGCGGAAGTTATAATACACCCAATTATCTGGCCAGAAAATAAAAATCATAACAGAAAGTTTTCTATTGAAGGTATTTTTAAAAACAGCAAAATATCAATAGGTGTTTTCGGTTTTATCTCACCACACAAGAATTTCCTCCAAGTAGTCAGAGTTGCAATAGAAAGAGACTACAACATCATTATCGCAGGATCAACACACCCTACATCAATCAATTATGGAAAACAAAATGATAGCCAGAGTGCTGCCCATAAAATATCTAAAGAAATAGTAAAAAGAAAAAAACAAAAACATATTGCATAATCACGGCTCCTGATGATGGTACACTTATTGATTTAATCAAAGGTGTAGATGTTATAGTAATCCCATATTTGGAAACGGGACAATCTGGAAGTGGCATTGCAAGCTTGGCAATACAGTATGGTAAAAGAATAGTATTTTCAGACACAGAATTAACGACTGAGCTTTCTTGTTTTCTAAACAAAAAACCAATTTTATTTGATGTAAACTCAGATGCCAGTCTGTTATCAGCAATAGAAAATGTGTTAGAAATGCAAGATGTGGGAGAGATAAAATTTAATGGATATAACTTCTCATCAAATATAAATTCATATTTATCTTCCTTGGATTTGAATGAGGTATCTACATGATCAAGGTATTGATTACTGGAATCACAGGGATGGTTGGATCCCATTTACTTGATTATTTAATAAATACCACTGATTGGGAAATCTATGGAATGTTACGTTGGAGGTCACCCCTTGATAATATCCGGCATCATATAGACAGTATCAACAAGAAAGAGAGAATAAATCTAATATATGGTGACCTTCGGGATACTATGTCTATAGAACACGTAATAAAAAACACCTTACCTGATTATGTTTTTCATTTAGCGGCTCAAAGCTATCCAAAAACATCGTTCGATAGCCCACTAGATACTCTTGATACCAACATCCAAGGGACAGAAAGGTTACTTGGGGCGCTTAGGAAGTACAGAGAAACAGCAATAGTTCATATCTGCTCTAGCTCTGAAGTGTTTGGCCGCGTATCGAAAGACAAACTACCGATTAATGAGGAATGTACATTTCATCCAGCATCACCATATGCAATATCAAAAGTTGGTACGGATTTGATTGGCCGCTACTATGCCCAAGCATATGGTATGTGTGTAATAACAACCCGGATGTTTACTCATACAGGTCCAAGAAGAGGAGATGTATTCGCAGAAAGTAGCTTCGCGAAGCAAATAGCAATGATTGAAGCGGGATTAATTGAGCCTGTAGTGAAAACAGGAAACCTCGATTCACTTAGAACATGGGCTGATGTTAGAGACGCAGTAAAAGCATATTATATGATGCTAACAATTAACCCTATCCCTGGAGAGTATTATAATATAGGTGGAACTTTCACACTGTCAATTCGAGGAATGATTTCAAAACTCATTGAACTATCAACTTATCAAGGCATTCGAATTGAAACCGACCCTGAAAGGTTTAGACCCATTGACGCCGACTTACAAGTCCCTGATATTAGTAAATTCCAAATTCATACAGGTTGGAAGCCTGAAATAAAATTTGAAACTACCATGCTTGATCTCCTTAATTACTGGCGAAAAAGGGTTAAGCTCGAGAAATCATTTTTAACGAGGTAGAAAGATTGAAACATATATTGGTACTGACATCCATCCATGGTGAACAGCCAATTTTGGATAAAATCCGCAATGGAATTGAATTAAACAACTGGCAGTGTGTTATTGCGGGCGACACAATATCGAAACCAATAAGAAATAGTGATTCTCTGACAGCAATTCCCGATGAATTCCGGAGCCTTACTACCACGCAACACGCAGAGGAAGCAATAAAAACTCACCCGCACAATTTATCGACTAAAATTGATCTTTACTAAATCATCGTCGTCGGATCAATTATGGGTACTGCCATACAGAAAAAAGTCAGGCAATTCAGTGCTACTTATCTCATAAAAACAGTTTCTGAATGCTTTGAAAAAATAACTGATCACCGTCCCAATCAGTGCATCATTCCATTTGCCAATTTTCCTAAATCTGCTTTTGCCATGATGCATCAAAAGTGTGATTCGCTGTTAGCATTCGATGAGGAAAGGCTCGACGAAGTATGCTGCCATAATCTCGAAAAACTTTACCATATTAAGGATGGTAGTGTTCCTTCTGACACAAGAATGAGAGAAGTTATTGACCCTGTAGATCCCGCCCGACTTAAGAAACCCTTCAAAGAACTATTCAACATTGTTCAGCGTAATGGAGCCCTGAAAGGATTCGAATTCAAATGCGGAAAGCTAAAAGACCATTACCTCCTTCCTATTGATGGCACTGGTCTTTTTTATTCAGGAACCTGTCGTTGTGATGACTGTTGCATCATGAATGAAGGCAAAAAGAATGAAGCCCAGCAATTCCCGATGAATTCCGGAGCCTTACTACCACGCAACACGCAGAGGAAGCAATAAAAACTCACCCGCACAATTTATCGACTAAAATTGATCTTTACTAAATCATCGTCGTCGGATCAATTATGGGTACTGCCATACAGAAAAAAGTCAGGCAATTCAGTGCTA
>CBDHDM010000109.1:0-10133 GCA_965261315.1 Endozoicomonas sp.
GAGTGTCTAGGGGATAGGGGAGTATCCCCATTGGTTCCTTCAAAACGAGGATGGCGTCCTTTCGAAAAGGTATATAAGAGATGGTTGGAATCAAACAATGCCAGTCCCAGACATCGAGAGAACCAAATGGAATATTTAGAAGAAGACGAAGATGACGCATGGATGCTCGACATACCCATACCCGGTGAGAAACGTGCAAGAGAGGAGGAGGAGGAGGGAAGAGGAGGAGGAGATGAGCGGAGGTCAGTTATTTGAATTTGACATTCAAGAGGGTGAGATGCCTCGTCGATGGAGGAACATCGTGCACAGACACGTCACAAGGCCACGCTTAGACAAACGCGAGAACCCCGCGACGGAGATCGTTTGGGCAATTCCATGTCTGAGGCGGTGAGAAGGGCTCTGGTGACCATCGTGACGAAACATCCAAACCTGAAGGACACAGACACAATTCATTTTACGATGCAAGCGAATGCGTTTGTGCAACGAACAAACCATTGTTTCCAGTCGTGTAAGTTTCTCGTGGACGAGATTGGGATAGACGAGGAGGATTCGTCGACGCGATTCGACGCTTACATGGACCAGCTTGCCAAACAATTGAACTCGAGCCAGTCTTTTTCGCCGGGGGACGCGTTTGACTTGGAGGTGACAACCATTAGAATGCCCGATGAGGGTGGTGCTAGAAAAAAGTATGACGTAACCAAGGCCAAGGTGAGAAAGATTCAGAAGAGGTGTCGCATCGTCATGAAAAACGAGGATAATATGTGTTGTTTGCGCGCCACGGTGACTATGAGGGCATGGGCCGACGAACAGGCGAATCAATTTCCTCCCTCGTCATATAGAAGTCTCAGGCGAGGACTGCCCTGTCAAAAAGTCCAAGCGTTACAATTGGCGCGCGAGGCGGGTGTCTCGACCACCGAACCCCTCGGTCTGTCAGACATCGAAAAGATACAGAGGGTGTTGACTCCCATCTACCAGATTAAAGTTCTGAAGATAGGACGTCCACACATGATCGTCTACGCGGGTCCAGAAGCTCAACGACGCATCATGCTCGTGTTGGAAGACGGTCACTACGACGGTACCACGTCTTTTAAAGGCATGTTCAACACCAATTACTATTGTCACGATTGCGATCGGGGTTACTGCAGCGATGACATTGACCATCATCCCTGCGAAGGAAGATGATGTCACGCATGTTATGAGAAGGACTGCGACGATTGGACGACCGAGAAGGAACGTGCAGGTGAGGGACGATTTGTTCACCCCGACACGAAGTGTTCCGCCTGTAACAGATCCTTTTATGGTCGAGGGTGTTTCGCCTTCCACAAGACGACAACCGAGGGAAAAAAATCCATGTGCCAACGCATGAAAAAATGTTCGCAATGCTGCAAGGGATACTTTGTTGAATTCAACGCAAAAGGTAATAGAACGACTCCCCCTCACCGATGCGGGTTTGGCGAATGCGACCATTGTGAACGGGTGGTGGATTTGTACCAACATCAGTGTTTCATTCAGAAAGTGAAAAAGAAGGACGACGACCCCGAGACCAAAAAGGTGCCCAGAAACGAGGTGGGAGATAGACGACCCTTGGGACCTCCAAAAAACGGCATGGTGGAAGTCGAACGTCAACCACCACTCTTCGTGTACGCCGATTTCGAGGCGACGACGGATGAGCAGGGGTTTCAGAAGGCCATCCTGGTGGGATACGAAACGTCGGACGACGACGAATATTGCAGCATCTACGGTGCCGACTGCACGTCGAGATTTGTGGCGGAACTGGAAGGGTTGGCCGTGGACGATGATGGTGACGACAGGCGAGTCATCGTCATCTTCCACAACCTCAAGGGGTACGATGGAATGCTGTTACTCCGGTACTTTTACACACAACACAGAGAGGTGACGGGGATGGTCACGGTCGGGGCCAAAGTCCTTTCTTTCAGTTCCGATAGACTGACTTTCAAAGACTCGCTCTGTTTTCTGCCCTTTCCGCTGGCCTCATTTCCCGCCCACGTTCGGTCTCACGGAACTCTGCAAGGGATTTTTTCCCCATTTATTTAACACTATGGCCAACCAAGCGTACGTTGGACCTCTGCCCGACGTTCGCTACTACGATCCGGACGGCATGTCGACCAAGAAGAGGGAGGAGTTTCGACGTTGGCACGCGGCCAAGGTGGCGGAAGAGTACGTGTTCGACATCAAGAAGGACATGGTCAGCTATTGTGAGTCCGACGTCAAACTGCTGAAGGCGGGATGCGAAAAATTTGTGAAGGAGTTTCGCGGACCCTCCAAATTCGATCCAATGGAGAAATGTCTTACCCATTGCGTCCGCGTGCAACCGCTACTGGAGGAAGTGTCACCTCGTGCCAAAGTCCGTGGCCGTTCAGCCCTTCAACGGCTGGAAGGGAGCCCAACCTCTGCAGTCCAGACAAGCGCGGCAGTGGCTTAGTTACAGGAACTTCCTCCTTCGCGGTGAAGACGCCGAAGCGACGGACGTCATTCAACACGCATTTAATGGCGGCGAGGTGAGGATCCGCAGCATGTTGGTCGACGGGGCCGACACCGAGAGGCGTACGGTTTACGAATATCATGGCTGTTTCTACCATGGCTGTATCACGTGCTTTCCTCATCAACGATTCACCACCACGAGTCGGCGGCGAGGAGATCGCACGTTCCAAGAATGTTACGAGGCAACCGTGGCCAAGAAACAACGATTGGAGACAGACGGTTGGGCTGTGGAAGTCATGTGGGAGTGCGAGTGGAAGAAACGATTGAAAGAGGCGGAAGGGTCCCTTCAGGAGTGGCTGACGCAGTGGAACCCCACCACGCCGCTCGAGCCGAGAGACGCCTTCTTTGGGGGACGGACGAATGCGGTCAAGCTGCATCACAGATGCGTGGAGGGAGAACGGATTCTGTACCAGGACGTGACGTCATTGTACCCGTGGGTGAACAAGTACGCCCTGTATCCCACGGGTCACCCGTCCGTCATTACGACGTTTGCGGACGACAAGGATCTGGGTCAGTATTTTGGACTCGTGAAGCTCACCATCCTACCGCCACGAGGTCTCTACCACCCCGTCCTGCCATTCAGACACGGGGGAAAATTGACCTTTCCGCTGTGCAGAACGTGCGTCGAAACGCAAATGTCGGCGACGCTGCACGAGAGATCCTACCACTGCCCTCACGACGACCAACAGCGCCAGTTGACGGGTACGTGGTGTACCCAGAGGTACGAGAGGCCATTCGTCGCGGTTATTCCATCGTTCAGATTCACGAAGTCTGGCACTTTCCGGTCATTCAGCAAAAGTTTGGTCTGTTTCGCGACTATGTCAATAGGTGGCTTAAGAACAAGACGGAAGCCAGCGGCTACCCTCATTGGGCAGACACGCCAGAAAAGAAACAGAGTTACATCGCCGCCTACGCCGAGAAGGAAGGCATTCACCTCGACGCCGAGAACATCGTCAAGAACCCCGGAAGGAAGGCAACGGCAAAGCTCATGCTCAATTCCTTCTGGGGTAAGTTTGGCGAGAACCTGCGCAAGAGCAGTACTCAACAGGTGACACAACCCGCAGAGCTGTACGCCCTGGTGACCGACCCGCTGAAGGACGTGACGGACGTGTGCATCTATAGCGACGAGGTCCTGGAAGTGGTATTTACAGCGGCCGACGACGAGTGCGTCGAAAATGGAAAGACGAATTTGTTCGTGGCCGCCTTTACGACGTGTCATGCCAGACTGAAGTTGTATTCTTACCTCCACGCCATGCAGCAGAGGGTGTTATACTTTGACACAGATTCTGTGATCTACAGTCAATCGCCGGGAGAGTCCGAACTACCCATCGGTGATTTTCTCGGGGATTTGACCAACGAGGTTGATCCCGGAGATTACATCGTCGATTTCACGTCGGGTGGTCCTAAGAATTACGGATACCGCACGGCCAACGGCAAAGTGGAATGCAAAGTGCGAGGCTTTTCCCTGGGCAGCGTCCGCGGACACGAGCAGCTGAATTACGACCGTCTGCGACAAAACGTGTTGGAGGAACTGACGGATCCGAGAGACACGCGACGCGTCATACCAGTCATTAACCCCCACTTCTTTACGAGAGATGCCACCACCAAACGACTGAGAGTCATGCCGCGCACCAAGGACTACGGATTAGTCTTTGATAAACGGGTAGTGGACACAGACACGTTCAAATCCTACCCCTACGGATACGCGTGAGACAAAGACAAGACGAGGAGAGACATTCATCGTTCTTTTAATGTAAATAATAAAGAAAGACATTACAATTTCAAACGTCTCTTGGCTCCCAACAAGCATCATTGTGCCATGGCCGAATGCGTCGCCTTTTTTGATTGGTACAGAGAGTACATGCAAACCCCATGAACATTGATTGACACTCTACTCGTTTACAAACAATGTTTTATTAATAATGTAATTTATAGTGTATTTCGTCGTGTGCCAGAAATACGTCCAACAGTGACGGAAATAAATCTTCAATCAGTTCCTTTAAACTCGTCTCGTATATTTTTGGTGGTGGTGGTGGTGTCTGTTTGTTTGTCTGTTTCCTAGCGACATACGTTCGACCACCCAGACTTCGACGTTTTTCTTTCAATTTCTCCAAAATTTCCTCTCGATGTAGGGCGTATCGTTCGCGGCGTCGTCTCTTCTCGTACTCCCTTTCTCTCCCATATCTCTCCCTTCGTTTGGTTACCACATACTCTTTGTTTCGTTGACGCCAAAGTTTTTAAGCCTCAGTACCTTCTCTTATATACCTTTTCGAAAGGACGCCATCCTCGTTTTGAGGGAACCAATGGGGATACCCCCTATCCCCTAGACACTCGATCCAGTCCTTGTGACCTCTCGATGCAACGGGCACAGACAGAGGTACGATGGCGATGATGCCAGATGATGTGAGACGTGACAGAAAAAATTAAGAAAGAAACAAATAAAAAAATGCTCTGAGCGGGATTTGAACCCACGACCTTCGACAACTCTTGCATGCGAGTCGGGTGCGATCACCACTAGACTACCGGGACAATCATGCTAACAACCCGGTTTATTTAAGTCGTGATTAGTGTTGCCGTTCATCCGACTTGACAATCACTTCGGATCGTGTGTTGTATTCGTATTTTATTCCCACACGTCTTTGGTATACGGTGCAAAAACGACTCGTTCGTTCGTTTTGGGGATTTAAAACAGTTGTCATAACTGCGGGTCGACCCTCGTGTTGTCTGTGCGTAGAATGTAGTAAACGTTTTTGTATATATTAACCATTGTTGTTGTCTTTGTCTTGCATGGCTCACTGGGTCCGCGGTGACGACACACCAATGATGTCATAGTGTCGTGCCCAAACACGTCTGACTTGAAACGACAAACTTCTACGGCAAACTTACACGGACGCCACTTCGTCTGGAATGCCACGGGGACACGAATGCGACGTTGCAGGCAGACCCAATAACGACCTGGTAAGACCTTCATTTGTGGATTACATTCGCCTTTCACCTACGAAGCAAAACGCTTCACTTTATTTTGTGTTGCATTCGTATTTTATTCCCACGCGCCTCCAAAGCACATCGCTTCTACTTTATTTTGTGTTGCATTCGTATTTTATTCCCACGCGTCTCCAAAGCAAACCGCTTCTACTTTATTTTGTGTTGCATTCGTATTTTATTCCCACGCGTCTCCAAAGCAAACCGCTTCTACTTTATTTTGTGTTGCATTCGTATTTTATTCACACGCGTCTCTTTGGTATACGGTGCAAAAGTTTGTATGTTGAACACGTACGCTTTGGGGATTTAGTCGGTCGTTCGTGTTTCATCCATTCGAAGACTGCTTTCTTCGCCCTTCATTCGACTCTACTCGGATCTTGTGTGACCCTCGTGTTGTCTGTGTATGATTGATTTTTGCATGATGGTTGTACATGTGAATTCGGCGCCTGTAGAGCACTTTTTCATAGAATGACACACTCCATTTGCGGATTACATTCGGATCATCAACACGTTCACGCGCATTTATTTAGTGCAGTTATTCACACGTGTCTTTCAAGCAACTTTTGTGTTGCATTCGTATTCCCACTTTATTTGCGGATTTATTTGCAAAGCACAAACGCTTCTACTTTATTTTGTGTTGCATTCGAAAGACACACTCTTGTAGTAAACTTTTTTGTATATATTAACCATTGTTGTTTGTCTTTGTCTTGCATGTCCGGATTTCCGAGAAAGCCTTTGTTTGTTTCCGAGAAAACTGATGGTTCCAACGGTGTCGAAACATTCAGCGGATTGAAACGGGATTTTAATTCACTTCACGAGCACGGAGTGTTTGGTTCTGGTTGTTTGCGACAACGCCTTCCTGGACTCAAAGGATTGAAAGTAAGTCGACCGTCCATCTATCGACTATCTATCCAGCGAATGTGTATGTGTGTCAAGTGTCAGCCTAAGTAGTTAGCGTGTCTTCTGAGTCGTCTGGCTATGTCCAACAGACTCGGGGATTTAAAATAAGGAGTGTAGATTTGTTTGTGTCGTTTTGTCTTCGTCGTTTCCCAACACCCTATCAGTCAAAAACTATCGGCATGCATTCGACCAACAACCACATGTAAATTTTTGTGCAAACCAAAATCCCCTGGGTATTACGTCATCCGCGGTGTCTCCTTTCTTCCTCTTGGTCCCAGAATCCCCCGCGGCGGGCGGTCAGCGGCGGACGGCCAGCGGCGGGCGGTCAGCGGCGGTGGCGGCGGGCGCAGAGGACAACTATTGGCCTGCCATCGACCAACATTCGAGTCAAACAACAACAACAACATGTAACGTTGCTTTTTCATTACAGACAATCATCCTCGACTACCAAGACGACCGTCAGTGGATCACGCGGTCCTGTCATCCTACTCAGTTTTGCCAGGGACGGGTCGATCGCTAGGATCCACTCTCACGTTCCCGTTTTGTATTAGGGACTCTGTTTATTAAATTGTTTCAACAGCAATTTTTGTGTGATTTTGAGGTGTCACGCTCCATTCCTTCCCGCGCTTTCCTAGGGGCAACGGTACGCCGCAGCGGGTAATTATGCTAACATGCCAAGATTTTGTATGCCTCTTTGCTTGGGATGTTTGCCCGAACATGTTGTCCTTTGTCGCTCACATTCACGTTCCATTCCTTCCCGCGCTTTTTCTCGGGTCGAGGCTATCGCCTGACGTACATTACACGTGACCTCATTACCCATGCATGTTACCCTGTTACCCTTCGGGATACCTCGGCCCATTCTCGGGATACTTGGCCGGACATTATCGTTGATCCATCCTTAGAGAGCATTTACCGACTGTTGGTGTCGTGACTATTTGATCACCTAGCAACGGACAGTTTACCTACGATGTTTTTCGTCGTATGACGTCACTTTTGTCAACACTATTCTACACTGTAAACCTCATTTTTGTATTTATAATACATTCCTACACTACTGTTATGTAAATATTCGTAATCATTACTAATAAACACCCGTTACGAACCTACCTTTTTCTCTTTACGCATGCGCGGGTTGGGAACGCACGCTGCTACGGTCACCGCAACGCGTCACGCTCACTATCGGTCACGCTCCTTTTATGGACCTACCCTTTGTTCTACAAAACAATACCTTTTGTTTCGACAACCAATCAGAAAAGGGACACCGCCCCTGTCCATCCAATTTTACTGTATCTCATTAAAAATACAATAGACTCCTTTGTTCTCGAGGCCAAATCCTCGATGCTCATTGGCTTAGGGCTCATATTCACCTCCCTAACTACTCATGTAAATAACGTTTTTAGAGTTGCAGTCTATATGATGAGTGATAAGTCTCGTTTCGCCGGTAGAATGAAATGTGTAACTGGTACGTCCGTCCGTTATGTAGTTGCATGTCAAACAGTTGTCTCCACATAGAAAAGAACCATGGGGTGGGGTATTATGTGTGGGATTAGGTAGTTTGGCGCTAACTAATAAATTACTAAGGTTGTTGGTACGTCGGAAGGCAACAAGAGGTGTTGCTTTGAAAACGTTGGCGCATCGGGGAGATGAAGACAGAATGTTGAAGTGTTTGTGAATAATGGATGATGCAGGACGAAGAGCTGGGTTGTATGTGATAACAAGAGGTACTCGTGTTGGTTGGTCAGTATCGGGAGTGTCTTTGTTAGTAAGTGCGTCGGAACGTGTGATGTCGTTAACGCGTCCTATTTCTTGGTTGAGGAAAGAGAGATTGTATCCACGTTTGTTGAGATACGTTTTGAGTTCGTTAGTACGGAGTGTGAAAGTGTCGTCAGAAGAACAAATACGTCGAAGTCTGAGAGCTAAGCTAAATGGAATAGCTCTCTTGGTGTGTTTAGGATGGCATGAAGATTGTAACAAGTATTGATGTTTGTCAGTAGGCTTAGTGTAAAGGTCAGTAGTGATAGTGCCGTTACAGAGAGACACACTGACGTCTAGGAAGGGTATAGACGTAAAGGAATGATTGGATGTAAATTTAATGGTGGGGTGAATGTTATTTTAACTTGGATTTTTTGTTTCCCGTTCCCTGAGTGGAGGGCCTGGAAACTAGCTTTGAGTGGCTAAGTGCATTATCACTATAAACAAGCCTTTAACCTTTTAACCTTTAACCAAGTTATTGCTTCGTCTAGAGTATATATACCTGAGCTGCAACCGAGTCTTGTATATAGCACTTTAATAATGTAAGCAGACATTTACCGTGGACTGTTCGGCGAATACTGTACTTTCTAACTTTAACGCCGAAGGCGTTTATTTGAGTCTTGGCCTCGTAAAGCCGGCGTTTATTTCAAAAGGGCGTCTATTTGGGACGTGCGTTGGTCACATGGGTTTCTTTCTTCTTTGTGTTCTCAAACAAACAAGGATCAGGGTCGTCGGAGCTCAGCATGAAATAAACAAGGGTATTTTATATCATTTTTAAAAAGCCTAAGATAGGGATGTGACAGACAAGAAATGAAGTATTCTCCTTTCTTACGGTAATTTTAAATTTTGATGTAGAACAGGAAATGAAAAACAAACGACACTGGTTGAAAGACCGCCTTAAAACTAGTAATTATATAAAATTAAAGGCCACGTTTTAGAGCCTCGTCTATTAAAATGGCAGAGATATAGTTTCGTTACGTCTAAAAAATTTATGGATGAATATGTGGCCTTGCCCGTCAAAAATTCCTGAATTTACGGAACTATTTGTTCGCTATGAAGACATGCATGACATCTCAAAATTGGCCTTTTCATCAGTGTCATTTGTTTTGTGTTACCTAGCCAACATCAAAATTTGAAGATTACCGTGTAGTTCTCGGACGAGTCAAAATACTGTGTTAAACATATCTCGCGTCTACACACTTAACCTTTGAAAAAGAAATTTATCACCTAGATTTAATTTTCAGCTAAAGAAAGGTGAAAAGGATGTCCTTAGCACTGGAAGAGAGGCTTAACTTTCAATTACCTTGAATTTTATAAGTAATATAATTACTGATAACTTTCGGAAATCTGCGCGCGAACTCAAGTTCTGGAAGTCGTCGGTCGGATCAGCTTCGATAGCTCTTTTCGCGGGTAAAAGAAAACCTAACCGTCAAATCGCTTGTTGTGGTACTAAAATATTCTTAACAGTTAAGGGTTAATCTATATTCTTTACATTTTACTAATTATTTTATGTAAGTATTTTTATATACCAAAAGGATATGCGATTAATGCTTCCGTGTAATTAATAACATACATTTATCCACGAGGTGCCTAAAAATAATTGCCGGTTTTCACTGTCACGCCATCAAAATAAAAATCGAAAACCATTCAATGAATGAAGTCAAGAAATTTACACGCTATAGACGATAAATAAATAAGTACTCTATCCAAGCCTCAGGTCTGTGCGGTGTTCCATACTCGAGTTATTTGATATAATGTTTCACACAAATTTATAGAGATTAGTATGGAGACGCCATGCTGGTGCCCATGTACATGGGCACCAACATGGCGGCCGGAAATAGCAGAAAACATCTGGAGTTCACTTTTGCCAGAAGAGAGGTTTGTTTTCTCTTGTGAACATTCGAAAATTTAGACAAATATTTCTCCTTATACTTACATTGTTTAGAATGCTGAAAATCGCCGTAAGAGTTATTTTGAAGGTGCGGAACAGCTCTGCC
>CBDHDM010000110.1:0-39459 GCA_965261315.1 Endozoicomonas sp.
CCACCAGTGCAGTAGGGAGCCTCTCTTCGAAAAAAGAATCCAAAACAGGAGGAGAAATGTCGGGAGACTGACCACCAGAAGCATACAAAGGTTTAACAACCACGATGCAAGACCAATTGTCATTGATAATATCAGCAACCCTGCTGCCGGTTTTATTGTATAGTGAGTGTTATCCACGTAGTCTTGCCTGCTGTTTCAGTGCATAATCCCCTGCTTTAAATGCTCAATTTAGGGGCTCGCTTTTTCTGGCCTTGATTGACTCTCACCCTACCGTGATGCAATAAGAAACCATTTTTGAAAAATGGTTCATCACAGCCGATGAAAAAGCAGCAAGCATAGATGAATATCAGGCTGGTGCAGTGACTCCGGAGCAGGAAATAAACCGGGTTACGATTTTCATACTGGAAAAGCTGGCAGGCTCTACAGGCCATGAACTAAAGTCATAGCTTGAAAGCAACAGTGCTCAGAGCACTCACGAGTAGACGCAATAATAGCTGTAACTGTGGTTGTAAAAAAGTGGAAGGATATGGCGAAAAAACTGATTCAAAGGTATTTGCCGGAACCAAAAACCATTAAGGAAAATCGTCACCTGCGGTTTCTGGGGTCGGCATTATATAATGCGAACCTCTGGCAACTGAACCGCCGCTCTGCTGCAACCGCATTTTTTGTTGGCATTTTTGTCGCATTTATTCCCATGCCCTTTCAAATGGTTCTGGCAGCCTGCCTGGCCATCGTCTTTCGTTGTAACTTGCCGCTGTCTGTTGCCCTGGTCTGGATTACGAACCCATTGACCATGCCAGCCATATTCTATTTTACATATAAAATTGGCTGTTTTATCCTTCAGACACCGGTAAGTGAAGCTTCCTTCGAACTTACCATTCAGGGTCTGGGTGCTGGACTTGCCCGTGTATGGAAGCCTCTTTATCTAGGGTCGCTGGTTTCAGGCGTTGTGCTTGGCTTCATCAGTTACCTGTTGATTCGGGCAGCCTGGCGCTGGAATGTTGTCATCAACTGGCGCCAGAGAAATAAACGACGCTCTCGACCCGATCCATTCAACTAACCGCTATTCGACACTCTCTTGAGACAAAAGCCCCATGCAAAGAAATTTTCAAAAGCGCCAGCCAAAGCTGGAAGGCCGTGGCCTGCTTGAAGCCGTCAGTACCGATGGTCCTCACAATGAATGGCTGGGGATGCCAGACTACTATATCCATACTCTGACAGTGGCCGGCGACGACTACAAATACCTGTCAGCTGACAAGCTTCTGGATGTCAATATTGGCGACACTGTCGTCTTCAGATACCAGGAAATTGGAAAGACTGACAACAAAGAAAAGCGTATCGATAAGCGTTCACTTGGTCTCTATATTGACCCCAGCCAGTACCTTCAGGAAACGCCCTGAGACACTCCCCCGGAACTGAAACCGTCTGAACAACACAGGACAAGCGCTTCTTGTCACATCTTTCAGGCGGTTTTCAGCGTCAAAGGGCATCTAAGCCCCTTAAGCGCCGCCCCACCCTGTTACTATTCTTAAAAAAGTAAATAGCGAATCCATACCTGAAACAGTGCGATAAAATAGCTTGGAACTATTTTATTGATAATCAGACTAATTACCTGAATATTGGTTTCCACTGCCACTAAAATCACATAAATACTCAGGTGGGCGGTCCTTAGGGTTGAGCACTCATAACTAATTGGGAGCTCCCTAACCAATAAAATTAGAAATTCGAGCAACATAACCAAAGTCAAAGATTTGAAGAATGCTTTAACAACACTTTATTACACTGGTTATTTAAAAATGATTTTATATAGAAATATCATATGTTCATACAAGAAAAATCATTTTATCAACCCCAACAAGAGCCAAACTTCAAAAATCTTGACGATAACGCTCATTGCTTTATTATCTTTTTCCCTGATAAAAAATCAGGCTTACAGCGCACCTGTCCAACCAGAAAATCCGAGCTGGTCTTATTCTATCAAAAAATGTGCTGTTCCCATTTTAACTCAAACATTATTTTCAATTGATAAACTACAAACACAGTCGCCTTTACTGTCCTGGGCATTAAAATCCTCTCTTTTAAAAGTATTTCAAGCGGCATCCCGTGTCAGTAAAACCTATGTACTTACCTACGAGGATATAAAAACATTCAATGATTATGCCAAATCCACCAGGTATGGTTATTACGACCTGTCCTTTAGAGGCAAAAAAATATACTTTATTGCTAATGAAGATTTGGCAAACAAGGTCATTGCACTTGAAGGACAGGAAATCAATAACATTACCAACCGTCGATTACTGACCCCTGAAAACTGGTTCCTTCTGGAACACAATCCAGTAGCGGCACGTGATATGCGTCACCATGCCTACGGAAGGAAACAGGCTGTTTTTTTTCACCACGCATTTGAAAGACTGCAACAATTGCCCGACCTATCCGTTTTATTAACCGACAATATCACTTCAGGTTATTTGTATGGAGACCGCGCTGAAGACCAGATCAGCAATCTATTAACGCAGATCTATTTCCAAATACTCTTTTCAAATCCTTCACCTGAATACCCCGTAAATAGAAATATTCAGCAGCATGTAGGTGAAAACTATCGCCAGATCAATTCTCTCTACGATCAACTTGAAGAACACACGGGAAAATATAATTTAAATTCCAATAACTTTATTCACGGCAACAAGCCCTTCCCCAAAGTTCAACCCTACAGCAATATTCGAACGCTGGAGCAATTCTATAAGGTCTTATGCCTCCTATACGATATAGACCCGTTACTCGACGATGTTCAAAACAGCCACCCGCAGTTAACAAGACGTGAAGCTCTGGCTTTAAAAACAGTAGGCCTATTAAAGACAAATAATGCAGCTGTACTGCCAGTCTTCACTCCTTCGCTAACACAAGATATTGAGAACATTTCGCCAGAGGAAGCCGTGAATATTGTTTTCAATTTATTATCCTGGATAGATAATTCATTGAACATCAGTAATACCGCCACGAATTTTGTCATTCACGTTGCAGAACAGCATAAAGAAAACCAGCACCTTGTGAATATGGGTAAGCTCTTTGTAGATGAAGTTCATAACCTTCGAGCCCTTGCCACACTATTCCCACGAAAGGTCAACCAACCATTTCTGGTGACCACAACAACAAATACAGGTGAACACCACATTCTGTTTAAGACAGGCGATAAAATACTGATTACTAACTCCCTTAAAGGTCATGCCTTTGGTTATGAGCCTAGAAAATGCCCATCCAGACCTTATAGCACTTATATTCTTCCACAATTCCTTCACTACCTGTTTCAGCACTATCATGCCCGCTATGACACACACCCAAAGCTCTCTCCTGATACTGCAAGCTGGTTCTGGAATAAACTGGATGTCAGACCACTGGTTCTGGAGCCAAGACTGACAATAAGCGGAGCTGCTATGCAGTAGCAGGCCTCTCGAGCTAAAGTCATTCAAGGGTTATTGCCATACACGCGGCCGCCTACAGATGAAGAACCCTTCGATCAGCTGGCAAGTTAAAACAACCCCTGATCTCGACACTTAAGGTGGACATTAAGCACTTACTCCTTTTTTGCATGGGTTAAAAAAGCTTGAACCACAGAGATCACAAAGAACACAAAGGAAAAGAAAGGCTCTTCTTCGTGTTCTTTGTGATCTCTGTGGTTTAAAAAAAGATCCCTGCAACACGGTTAGGCTTCCAGAGTGAATCAATGGGTCAGAGACAACCAGTGACTTACAGGCATTGCCCCCCGGGAACATCAAAAGAAGCCCTTAATGTTTACCCAAAGCAGCGCTGCATAGGGCAACCCTTCATAAAAGCTTGCTGTTCCTGCTCAGAAAAAGCCCATAGGATTAATGTCATAACTGACTAACAGGTTTTTTATCTGCTGATAATTTTCCAGCGCCATCTTGTGAGTCTCACGACCGATACCGGACTGCTTGTAGCCTCCAAATGCTGCATGCGCCGGATAAGAGTGATAGCAGTTAGTCCATACCCTGCCCGCCTGAATACCCCGGCCCATTCGAAAGGCCAGATTCATATCCCGTGTCCATACACCGGCTCCCAAACCATACCGGGTATCATTAGCAATGGTAAGGGCTTCTGCCTCATTCTTAAATGTGGTGACACCTACCACGGGGCCGAAGATCTCGTCCTGAAACACCTTCATATTATTGGAGCCCTTCATCAGGGTGGGCTGAATATAAAAGCCTTTTTCAAAACCACTGCCAATATTTTCCTTCCCGCCACCAATCAGAAACTCAACGCCTTCACGACGGCCAATCTCCAGATAACTCATGATTTTGTCAAACTGTTCCAGAGAAGCCTGAGCTCCCACCTGAGTCTCTGTATCCAGCGGGTTCCCGCGCTTGATCTGACCAGCTCGTTCCACCACCTTGCTGATAAATTCATTGTAAATGGATTCCTGAATCAGCACTCTGGACGGACAGGTACACACCTCTCCCTGGTTAAAAAAAGCCAGTACCGTACCCTCAATACATTTGCTCAGATACTCATCTTCCTGCTGCAGCACATCTTCAAAATCGATATTGGGGGATTTACCACCCAGCTCCACAGTCGAAGGAATAATATTTTCTGCTGCGCATTTCAGAATGCCTGACCCCACTGAGGTTGAGCCAGTAAAAGCTATTTTGGCAATGCGTTTACTGGCTGCGAGCGCTTCACCCGCTTCCGGGCCAAAGCCATTGACCACGCTCAGAACACCCGGTGGTAGCAAGTCTCCAATCAATTCCACCAGGACTACAATGGAAGCTGGAGTCTGCTCCGCGGGTTTCAGTACTACACAGTTGCCAGCTGCCAGTGCCGGCGCCAGTTTCCAGGCCGCCATCAATAATGGAAAGTTCCAGGGAATGATCTGCCCGACCACACCCAATGGTTCATGGAAATGGTAAGAGACGGTATGCTGATCAATATCAGCACTTGAGCCTTCCTGGGCACGAATACAACCGGCAAAGTAACGGAAATAATCCACTGCCAGGGGGATATCCACCGCCAGAGCTTCACGCACCGCTTTACCATTATCCCAGGTTTCGGCCACCGCCAGCTTTTCAAGGTTCTGCTCAATAAGGTCAGCGATCTTTAACAAAATATTGGACCGCTCTGTGACTGATGTTTTACCCCAAGAATCCTTCGCTGCATGGGCAGCATCCAGCGCCAGATTAATATCTTTCAGATTAGAGCGGGGAACTTCACAAATTAAATCACCTGTAATCGGTGTCGTGTTTTCAAAATACTCACCATCCAATGGCGGCACCCACTCACCACCGATGTAGTTTTCATACCGGGCTTTAAAATTAAGCAATGCACCGGACTCACCTGGATTTGTATAAATCATTGGGTATACCGTCTGTACCTGTTAAACGAATGTAATTAATAGTTCGCTAAAGGAGCAGGGACAACCATGATCAAGCAAGAGTCCAGTAAATACGAAGGGTATAAAAGCGTGTTGAAAGCAACAGGATAAAAGCCGGATCACCTTTACTGAGTGATCCGGCAGTTGTGATTGATTTATTTAACCCGGTTTACCCGAATCAGAAAAAGCCCAGCGGGTTAATGTCATAACTGACCAGCAGATTCTTGGTCTGCTGGTAATGCTCCAGAGCTCGCTTATGGGTCTCCCGACCAACACCGGACTTCTTATAACCACCAAAGGCGGCATGAGCCGGATAATGGTGGTAACAGTTGGTCCATACCCTGCCCGCTTCAATACCTCGTCCCATACGGAAGGCCCGATTCATGTCCCGTGTCCATACACCGGCTCCCAGACCAAACTCAGTTTCATTGGCAATGGCCAGTGCTTCCGCTTCATTCTTGAAGGTAGTAACCCCAACGACCGGGCCGAAGATCTCCTCCTGAAAGACCTGCATATCATTGGAGCCTTTCATCAGGGTAGGCTGGATATAGAAGCCTTTTTCAAAACCGCTGCCGATCTCTTCCTTATCACCGCCAATCAGAAACTCTAGCACCTTCACGACGACCGATTTCCAGGTAGCTCATAATTTTATCAAACTGCTCCAGTGACGCCTGAGCCCCCACCTGAGTCTCGGTATCCAATGGGTTCCCGCGCTTGATCTGACCAGCTCGTTCAACCACCTTGCTGATAAATTCATCATAAATAGTTTCCTGAATCAGCACCCTGGATGGACAGGTACACACCTCGCCCTGATTGAAGAACGCCAACACCGTACCCTCAACACATTTACTCAGATACTCATCTTCCTGCTGCAGCACATCTTCAAAATAGATATTGGGCGACTTTACCCCCCAGCTCGACTGTAGAAGGAATGATATTTTCTGCTGCACATTTCAGAATATGGGATCCCACCGGGGTAGAGCCGGTAAAGGCGATTTTAGCAATGCGTTTGCTGGTCGCCAGAGCTTCACCCGCTTCAGGGCCAAAGCCATTGACCACGTTCAGGACACCAGATGGTAGTAAGTCAGCTATGATTTCTACCAATACAAGAATAGAAGCAGGTGTTTGCTCTGCAGGTTTCAACACAATGCAGTTGCCCGCTGCCAGTGCCGGAGCCAGTTTCCAGGCAGCCATCAGTATTGGGAAATTCCAGGGAATGATCTGCCCGACCACACCCAGTGGTTCATGAAAGTGATAAGAGACGGTATGCTGGTCAATATCAGCCGTCGAGCCTTCCTGAGCCCGAATACATCCGGCAAAGTAACGGAAGTGGTCCACCGCCAGAGGAATATCCGCTGCCAGAGTCTCACGAACAGCCTTGCCATTATCCCAGGTTTCGGCCACCGCCAGTCTTTCAAGGTTCTGCTCAATACGGTCAGCAATTTTCAAAAGAAGATTGGATCGTTCTGTGACTGATGTTTTACCCCACGTACCCTTAGCAGCATGGGCAGCATCCAGAGCAAGGTTAATATCTTGCTCATTCGAACGGGGAATCTCACAGATTAAATCACCCGTAACCGGTGTTGCATTTTCAAAATACTCTCCTCCTGATGGCGGCACCCATTCGCCACCAATGAAGTTTTCATACCGGGATTTAAAGCTGATAACTGCACCGGACTCACCGGGATTTTTATAGATCATGGGAGCTTCCTTTTTATTGTTATTTTTATTATTGATACAAACTTCTCGCCGAGAAGACCTGAAAGACGCAACAAATCATACCAACAGAAAGACAGCCATGGCATAGAGACCAAAGGAGTATTTAAAAAACTGTCGTATAATGGTATTCTCCCCCGGCTTTTTTGAAGCTGTATGCCTTCAGGGCAGATTGATATTCAAAATAGTAATCAACTGGCACAGGTTACTTCAGAATCAAATCCCAAAATTCAATCGAAAGCAGACACTCCTGTTGAAGTCATAGATATTATTTTTCTAAGATTAAACCGAAGATTGTTTGACTGGGCAATCCATTATAAGGCCTGACAGGGTCAGCAGCCCCTGAAAACATCATGCCATCATAAGCCGTTCCAAAACCATTTAATAGTTGAAACCATTTTTCACAATAAATCTTACCGCTTTTTATATCAAACAGCTCATCAACGACACCATCTCTGGAAATGCAAAATTTCCCGGAACGATCTTTCCCAACAAGCTTCCAGTTTCAATTTTGATGCAATGGGGGACTTAAAAACAAGATCCAGCTCTATATTAACTGGATAGTCAGGGTTAATCTTTTGCCAGCATTTGACGGCAATACAAGCATCAACCTCGTTCACTAACTTCTTACGTAAACGGCTCATATCACTTACTTGAGCATCAAGAGGAACAGAAACAACCACAGGGGGATCAGAGCCATCGTTAAGCTTAATTTGCAAGCCAAATAGCAAGCGGGAACCCATAGCCATACTTTCCCAGATAAACAAATGGCTAGCACTTACATGATTATCAGATAAACCAAACTCTATCCTTCCAACAATTGATAGAATATCGTCGAATACAGCACTGCCATTAACAAACTCAAACAATTCAGATAGTGTTAACTCATGTGTACCGAAGGTTTCATTATTATATCGACATCGTTTCTGCACCAAAACTTTTGGTTCTAAGACTTGCACTTTAGCGAATAAATCCGCCTCATCGACATAAAGTTGCTTAAGTGCCTCAATATTTTCTTTCACCTCCCGAATATCGACTTCCTTAATATCAATATAATCAGTCATATCTTTTTTTAATTTAGAACGCTGCTGATTCAAGCTCTCTAATGATATTCCATTGTCAGCATAGCGTTCTAGGAGCCTGTCGGACTTAGCACAATTTTTGAGTATAATCCTCGACAAGATCGTAAACGAAAGCAAGTCTGCCAATGAAAAAATGGACTTTCAAACCCATTGACCGAGATACCCCTGACTTCTTTCCTGCTTCTGTGCAGGATTATTTGCCGGAGGTGCATCTCGCCCGTTTTGTTGTCGAAGTAGTTGAACAGCTTGATCTCACTTCTTTTACCAGTGCATATAAAGGAACAGGGTCGAAAGCTTGGCACCCTGCTCTCATGTTATCGCTACTGTTTTATGGGTATGCGACAGGGGTATTTTCCAGCCGCAAGCTTGAGAAAGCGACTTATGACTCCATCGCCTTTCGATACATCTGCGCCAATGAGCATCCCGATCACGACAGTATCAATACCTTTCGCAAGCGCTTCCGTAAAGAAATCAGCGCACTGTTCGTCCAGATATTATTGATTGCCAGGCAAGCCAACTGGTTGAAAATGGGCACCATCAGCCTCGATGGTACCAAAATGAAAGCCAATGCCAGCAAGCACAAGGCACTCAGTTACAAGCACGCCTGCAAACTTGAGGCACAGCTCAAGGCAGAAGTTGAAGAGCTTCTCAAGATGGCTGAGAAAGCAGATACAGAACAACTTCCGGATGCGCTTTCCATTCCTGATGAGCTCAAGCGCAGGGAGGATCGTCTTAAGGTGATTGCTGACGCCAAGGCTGAAATTGAGCGGCGAGCCGAAGATCGTTATCAACAGGAACTGGCAGAGCATCAGGAAAAAATTGCCCGTCGTGAAGCCGTCAAAAAAACAGGAAAAAAGCCCCGGGGCAAAGAGCCCAAGACACCGGTTCCAAGCCCTGGAGACAAGGATCAGGTCAACCTGACTGACCCGGAATCACGCATAATGCCCACATCAGGCAGTGGCTTTGTGCAGGCCTACAACGTACAGGCAGCAGTCGATACTGACAGTGGCCTGATCGTTGAAAATCACGTCACTCAAGCGACGAATGACAAACAACAGATCGAGCCAGCTCTTGAAGTACTGGCTTCACGTGAAGAGGTGATTGGCAAGCCCCCTGCGCTCCTTGCTGATACGGGTTACTTCAGCCAGGCCAACGTGTCTGCTGTGGATAACTTTGGTGCTATACCTTACATTGCAGAAAAGCGGGATGCCCATAACAAACCCCTGTTGGAGCGTTTTAAGCCTGATGATCCGATGCCTGAAGGCGACGATGTTACTGCACTGGATTTGATGCGCTGGCGATTATCAACCAAGGAAGGGCGAGCGGTATATGCACTGCGGAAAAGCACTATTGAACCAACATTTGGCATACAAAAAGAAGTGATGGGTTACCGCCAATTCCTGGTTCGCGGCCTTGAAGCTGTGTCTGCCGAATGGGATCTCTTGTGCATGTGCTTTAACCTGAAGAAAATGTTCAGCCTAATGCTGAAAGATCTTCAGAACGGTCTAACTTTTATGCTGTTTTCACGGGCTTACAGGTTGCTTATCGCATCTATTTGGACGTTATGGCATGAGCAACTGGTGAAATCAGTGCGTGTCAGAGGCTGATCCGGCAAAATTGAGAGTTTTTGGCCTCATTCTCCAAATTTTGTCTCTAAGCCCGACAGACTCCTAGCTGACCCAACTCCAATGGCACTGACTTAAGGCTAAAGGTCAATAAAATCAGGGCTTGCCCGAAAGAGAGCGACTATAAAAAGTCGTGATATTCCAACCTCCGAGCAAGCCATGACCAAGTGTAGTCCAGAGTTCCTTTCACTCGCTGATGACTGTCTTCAGCAATTTGCACAAATAGACAATGATGACCTGTCTTCTGTCCTTTCTTCAGATGATCTCAGTGCGTTCCAGGCCCATTACCCAAACTCCAGAAGTCGTGATTTCCCTCCAGTCAAGACGTTAACGCTCTTCATGCGACAAGTCGCCAGTGATACCAAGTCATGTCGGCATGCCTTGATTGATGAAGCCAGGGATCAGGCTGCCATGGATAGAAAACCATCCAATACTCATACCAGTGCCTACTGTAAGGCTCGCAAGCGATTAACGGAGTCATCCATTAAGGCATTGATGTGTCAATCAGGCGTTAAACTTGATAAAGCCAGCCCAGACTCCTGGCTATGGCACCAGCGGCGTGTTCTGCTCACTGATGGATCAACCCTTCTGATGCCAGATACAGCTGAAAACCAAAAGGTTTATCCTCAGCTGAAATCCCAAAAAAAGGGTGCGGATTTCCCATACTAAGAATCCTTGTTTTGATGAGTCTTGGTAGCGGTGCATTACTGGATTTTGAAGTGGCGCCCTATGAAGGCAAAGAAACGGGTGAGCAGGCCTTGCTCAGGAAATTATTAAGCCATTTGAACGACGGCGATATTCTTCTTGGTGATGCGAATTTTGAAAATTACTTTCTGTTGGCTCTTTTGCTCCAGGTGAAGGCGGATGTGGTTTTCGAGAAAAACGGCTCCCGAAAGCTGGATTTCAGAAAGTGCTACAAGAAGCTGAACAGCAAAGATGGATTATTCAAGCTACAGCGACCTGTACGCCCTGAATGGATGAGTCAGGAATTATATGATCAGATGCCTGAAGAACTCATTATCCGGGCTGTTAAGAACAAACGCCGCACAATAGTTACGACAATGCTTGATGCTGAAACTTATCCAAGAACTGAAATTATTGCTCTGTACCTCAAGCGCTGGAATGTAGAACTTGATTTTGATGCAATAAAAACGACGATGAAAATGGATATGCTTCGTTGCAAAAGTCCTGAAATGGTGCGTAAAGAAATTTGTATAAATCTTCTTGATTTCAACCTGATAAAGTCGTTAATGGGGAGGGCCGCGCAGTATATCGGGAAAAAGCCGAGAGAAATCAGCTTTAAAGCGGCACAGGAGACCCTTGTTTCGTTTCATCAAACATTACTGATGGCACCAGTTGATTCATTGGAAAGAAAGGTCAACAGTATGCTGAAAATTATTAGTCAGCACATTGTAGCCAATCGTCCGGGAAGATCAGAACCACGAGCGGTAAAAAGACGACCAAAGCCACATCAGAGGTTGCAGCACTCAAGATCACAAGCCCGGAGGCTCAATAAATACAAGGGGTAGGGCCTTAAGTCAGTGCCATTGGGCCATAGCCCAGCGCTTTTCCAGCAATATTGAGTATCCCTTTGGTAACGAGCTAAGGTTCTCAATGATTGTAGGAGAGCTGTTTTTGTTTCTTCGTGGCAGACGCTTGGAAATCTATAGTGGCAGTGGTTTTAGTGAGTTTGTTGATATTCCTTTAGATCACCTGCGCAAAAGTATCTGGAAATACTTTAGGTTTGATATTGGGCTTATTGATAAATGAAAAGTCTTTTTCATCACACAAGTATACCTATATGGTTTGCACCATTTTGCAATACTCAATGAATATTCGATACCATCGATCTCTTTCAGTTACAGCCAAATAGCGCATAACAACGAACGAGCTCTGGTCATGGCAACATAATATTCAGATTTTCTTGAAATCTCAGGTTGATTTTTAGGGCTTGGCATATCAATAAGAATAATAACTTCGTTTTCAATTCCTTTGAAATGTTTGATTTCTGAAAAAGTAATGTTTTGATGTGGGAAATATCTAACAGCATATTCGTCCAATGGGACAATGTTATGGTTAAGACTGACTACAGGATCAGCTGCCAATGATTGTTGATAAGCGACTGGTGACAAAATAGTTATTGCAGCTACCGAAACCCCTTCATTTAAAAGTGTATCCAGAAGATCGGATAAAACTTTGGGTGATTCTTGTCTGGTAGTATTAAAAATACGCACCTCAGAGCCTGACGCTATACATTGCATTCCAATATTTATACCGAGTTCAGACTGAATTTTCCGGCTGATATCTTGGGTGTTACGGCAGTTGGTGGTAAGTGGTATTTCTGCAGGTCTGTATGACCTTAACTGGTTAAGGATTTTTTGATCCGGTTCGCCAAAGAGGCTGGATTGATTGTTGATATCATGGAATATATACCACTCGCCATGTGTTAAACCATTTATCAAAATGGGATCGATAAGCTCTATGGCTTCTTTCTTAAAGAGATCCTGTCCTTCATCTATAATGAGGCTATCGTAATGGGTGATGACTTTTCTTTTCATATCGACCTTCAGGCTCTCAAGTGTCGATAAAGTCAGGTTGTATTCACTAATCTGTGTTGATAAATAACTTCTTAACCAAGGGGATTTACAGAGGAACAACACCTTTTTTCCCCGGTCAACAAATTTGCTTGCCAACTCAACGGCCAGTAGTGTTTTACCGGTGCCCGCACTGCCGGAGCAGAGGGCTCTCGGGTTGGCCTCTAAAATATCAAGGCAATGGTATTGTTCTGTCGTAAGAGCAATGCTCTCGTTATCTGTTGCGTGCTGTTCAGAGTAAAGCGGAGGAACCAGGTCAAAGTCTGGCCTCAACAACTGTTTGATCTGTTCCAACTCTGAAGAAGATAGTAGATGGGAGTCATCGCCCTTGCTTCTCCAGTGGGAAAACATGCCCTGCAACCAAGACTCAAAATTACGGAGCTTGTGAGTGTCGCATAGGTAATTGTCTGACCATTCGGTGCTGGAGACATTCCAGGTTACATCCGGAAAGATAACGCCAAAGCCATAGAGGTTGTTTTTTAAGTGAATGCCTCGAGTTTCAAGTGAATGCCTGATGGTATACATGGCCGATTTTGCCTGCTCGAAAGGATCCTGAATGGTGCTATGTCGATAGCGGCCAGTGGTATTCCAACGACCCTGCTGACAACTTACGCTTCCTCCTTTGACTTCAAGTACATAGATACCGAAGGGGCAGACGATGACGAAATCTGCTTCGCCGACTTTTTTGTATTCATGCTCTGACAGGCCAAGTGAGTGATAGGCTGTAAACTGCTGCTCTTTTGGGAAAGCGACCAGCAGCCGGTCAAAGACTTTAATCTCTGCCTGGCTGTGGTTATTTTTTGGGGTGGTTGGAATAAGTCTCATTTGACAGCGAGTTTTTTATAAATATCGTTATATGGGATATCCTTCGATTTTTTTCGAAACATGATGCTTTTATAGGATTCTGTATCTGTGATCTCGACCATTTCTGGTTTGAAATCGTAAATCGAAAATTCTTTCAACTTCATGTCGATATTTACCTGATCTGCAGCTTTGATTTTTCGGGCAATGATTCCATGCAGGCCAAGAGAGCTTGTTATCCAGCTATGAAATTTTCGTGAATATTCAGATTCAATCATATCAATGATGGTTACTGGTGTTTTTACGTCTTTAAATTCGAGATTGCTGTCAATGATGCAGTGTGCCAATTGTGCCATTTTGGTGGATAAAAAATCGTTCATACCATCAATGTTTCGGATGTATGATGGTATTTTGTGAAGTCCTGCACGCATTCCTGCGAGTAATGAAAAATAGAAATAGTCAGTATCTTTAAAACCACTTTGATCGTAGTCGATTACTTTCTCTACATTGTCTTTAAATGTGAGTATTGCTAGACCAAGTCCAAGGAAACTGGATTTCTTTTCATTGTTGATGATTTCATTATGAATAGAGCTAAGGTGATCAGAGGCTGTTCCAGTGTATTGGCTATGATGAATGGTTTTCAATCCTTCAGCCATTTTTTTAGCAGCTTCACTATTATTGCCAAACTGGTCAGATTCAAGGAACTGTACAAGCGCATTGGTGACCTCTGCTTCTTCTGCAGCACATATATGGCTTAAAATTCCTGCATATAACTTTACAGGGAATGAAGCTGCTTTTCACCCTTGTGTCAGAAGGAACACTACCATCCTTAATATGGTAAAGTTTTTCGAGATTATGGCAGCATACTTCGTCGAGCCTTTCCTCATCGAATGCTAACAGCGAATCACACTTTTGATGCATCATGGCAAAAGCAGATTTTTCAAACATGGTCAGGCTTGAGAGAAGAAAGTCACAAATAAATGCGTGGTAGTAAGTCATCACCTGCATCCCAAGCATTGATATCATCATTTTCTACATATTGTTTGGCTGTTAGGTTCTTGAACCTTTTAGAGGATTCATGACCATTTTTAGATGCTGAAAAAGCCAGTGCCAACGCACCACCATAGGCACTGAGTTTGTGCCAATGTTCAGCGATCAGCTCTCTTTGAGGCATCAAGGCCTCAGTTGTTAAAGTGCCCTCTGCATCATTCTGACCATTCCCAAGAAGATCTTTGCCTGCATAATCAGAATCATCCAATAATTTCTCTTTCCAGAGTTCTATCTTTTTAGGTGGCGCTATATTTGCCGACTTGAAGTTTGATAAAAAGTCATCCTTTGCTTCCTGTTCTGTAAAATAAACCACCTTAATAAGTGTGGTCGGTATCGGCCCGACGATGCTTATCCGTTTGATCTCTTTGTTATCCAGTTTCGATAACGGAAATGATCCAGATGTATCTTGGTTTGTTCGAAAAGAACCACATTTTATTTTTTTGATATCGATTTCAAGAATACAGGCATGAAGATATTTGTCGAACTCTTTGATTCTCTTGATTTCGCCCGATGGAACTTTGTCGATGAATAATGGGATTTCGCCATGATAACAGGATAACGCATCAGCCACGTAAGAATTTCTACCAGATAATGGTTTGGTTCTGTCCGCAGAAATCAGGCCGTATGTTAGAAATTTAACTAGGTTTTCAGAGCAAACCGGTAGATAGAATTTAGTCATTTAGAGGGTACTCCTGATCAACACATTTTCATCCTTGGGGAAGAGATCAATAACATTACTTTGCAGAGCAGCACTTTTCAGGATTACCAGTTTTTCTCTGGCCCTGGAGCACATAACATAGAGTCTTTTCTTTATCAGATCCTGATCGTTATTGATGATTTTTAACCCATCAGTAATAACATACACAGTATCAAACTCAATGCCTTTTACCGATTTGTCATTCAATACCACAATGCCACCAACTGAAAAATCAATATTGACACCAGCTTTGTGGCTACTTGAGTAAGTTGAAACCAATGGTTTTGGGTTATCTCGAGAGATATCCATTTTATTGAGCTTGTTAACGTAATCTTCTCGCTTGGTATCGGAAGGGACAATAACACCAATCAATTTTGTGTCGTCTTTATCCGCTTCCCTGAGGATCAACTCAACACAACTATCGACCCTGCTGTATTCATATAGAATCGGTGTGTCAATAGAGGGGCGTTCAGGCAGTTCCGGTTGTGGGCTGGATATGTCGGTATAAAAATGACTAGCTAGCCGTGCAATCGGTGTACTGTTGCGGTGGTTTGTCTTCAGCTCTATGACATCATGCTTATCGAGTCCAAGCAGATCAGTCAATTGAACACGGTTAGAGTGATCTTCTGTTATCTGCTGGTTCTGATCGGCTAATAAAAAGAAATTGGTATAACCAAGCTCCATTATGCACTCGTAATAACCTGGCCCCATATCTTGAGCTTCATCAACAATCAGCTGAGTACTGTGTTCTGGAATATTTTCCTTTTGATATTCATCTGCGATCTGGGGGTAGTTTGGAATACGATCCTTTATTTCCGGAACATATCGTTCATAACGGTCGTAGTATGTTTTGTAAAACCATGAATTCGCAGTATCAGCCTTTAGATTCCCCTCAGTAAGCAGTTGTCTGGATGAGTGTGACAGTACATGGTTATAAGTTAGAAACAGATAATCTTCATCGGCGAACTTCATAGCACGCAGAAGTGCAACCACCGATTTCCCGGTCCCAGGTCCACCGACCACTAAAAACTGACCATTCTTTGGGAATCGATTAACCTTAAGTTGTTCTTCAGTCAACTCATGTAATTCAGGTAATTTAAAAGTTCGTTTAGCCACTGTAGTTACTTCTTAAAAAGTCCATCAGGCTTGGAATATTTTCTTCCGGGTTGCCTTTGATAAAAGTTCGATCCAAAAATACATTGTTGTATGAACAGCTGGTTTCCGGCACTAATGAACAGGCATGACAGGCGGCCCGATTCAGCCAGCCCGGCCCTTGACCCTCATGTTCTGAGCACACCGGGTCAAGAGAACACCACTGAGCGTGTTTTAATGAGCCCTCTAACAATGATAAAAAGGCTAAGGGCTCAGCGCTTTCGACAATACCGCCAAGAGAGCCCGCTACATCAGCTACAGCGGTGTAAATTAAAATCCCCGACATGGTGGTAGATGCACTTGAGGTATAAATACGCTCCTTCAATGAGGCGGCAGGGTAGCCACCGGTTGCCTCCAGTTCGCGAATCAGTAAATGGGCCAATGTGTGGAGCAGAATAAAGCGGGGAGTTACTGCCTCCAGATGGTTGATTGTGGGAACATCTGCGGTATTTTCGTATCGGTTAGAAAACGCCTGGGCCCGCAATTTGATGGCATGCTCTCTTTCCCACTCCTTCAGCCACTGCTCGTCGAGCGTGATGAATACGCCTTCACCAAACAGCTCTATAGCTGGAATCCAGTCAGCCTCTCCTGTGATATCAGGTGGTACCATCTGCTGTTTTTCATCCTGATTATTGGTAGCGGGCTCAACTCCCATTTCTCCCCGGGTAAACCCTAAAAATACCTGTATCTCCCTCAGACGATCCACTACCACCAGATTATCGATCAGAGCCATCATCAGACGCGTATCATCATCGACATTAAGAGCCAGGTTTTGCCAGTCCTGAGTTTTATGACGGGTAACAAAATCTTCACTTTCATCAAAATCCAGAGGCGTTAAGAGGGCGTTATATTCATCTGGCAATAGTTGACCGGGTGTCAGATTAACTGCAGGCGATTCTTGTGGTTGATCAATGTCAATCATCGCCTGTCTGACATCGTTTTCTGTGCATTCAAGCTCTCTGGCAAGGGCCTTGATTTTACCTTTACGTATCATTTCCCGTGAAATAGCCTGAATTTCCCGCAACTGCTCGGTCGCATTTAGAAGACGATTTGCCGGTGTATCGCCATTTTTTCGGGACTCCGGTGGAATAACCAAGCCTGAATCGGTATGTGGCTGGTAGACCAGCGGATCGTTCACTTCCATGACTCGAGCAGAGTTTTTTTCTGCCGTGGCTGGTTTATCCGGTAGCCATGGCTGGATACGATAGATATTCTTCAGTGGCATTTTTTCAAATGGGTGCTGAGCTGAACAACGCGTACATTTAATGATACGCTTGCCATCATTGGCTACCGCAAGCTTGAGGTAATTCTGGCTGTAGTCATTACTGCAACTGCCATTCATTGGGCTATTCTGATGGCAAATCCAATGCCAGGGTACCTCACTGAGATACCCCTCATTACTGACAGCGCACCAGCTGACCTGCTGAAGGAGTGGTTTTTTCGAACATTCCATGCAGTGCATTTTGCCTGGTAACGTACCTTCCGTGTTGTGCCACGGATGATAGTTGAGGATGTTACATGACGGACATACTGTCCATTTAGGAAATAATACGGCAGGTATTGTGCCGCCAAGCACTTGATCGTTTTCTCCCATTTTGGCAACTGGTGGCGTTCTTAAATCCTTATGTATCTGCAGAGATACTTTTATCCTTTCCACATAGGGTAGAAGGGGGGCTGTAACCTTTCCGTTGCGATCAGTCCAGAACCGAGTGTCGCAAATTACCATTAACTGGTCGTTAACATTGCGAAAAATAGCACCAATGCCTGAATAAGAGATCAGGTGGGACAATCTGACCGGACTGTATTTTTCAAGTTGATTCATAGTTTGACGTTTTTTGTATGTTTGATCAGGGCGCTATTTTCGACATTGCGCATTGAGTCCAGTGTGGGCCAGGCTCCTGGTTTCTTATCGTCACCAAATCGATAAATCAGACTCTGATAAGACCGGTCTTTTGAAGAATATCTTAATGATTGTCGCTCTGACTTTGCTCTTTCGACGTGGGCCTGCCACTCCATTACGATTTGGTCAATATGGCTATAAACCTTACTTTCAACGCATTGGTCGCCAATGGCTTTTGAGGCTCTGATTTTGATGGTATCGATCAGAGCTTTGATTGCTGTTGAATTTAGATTGAAGTCACTGGCTGTGTCGTTGCCAAGTAGCCCAATGTTACTGTGTCGTGCAGCCAGAATGATGGCTGCATGTAATGCCCGTTTTCTTACCTGAAAGGTGAAAGGTGTCAGGCTCGATGGCTCAACATACTTATAAAATGAGTCATGATACGACCTGAAATTTTCGTAATGTGACAGGCTCCGTGCCTGGTTTTTGTAGTAGTTGGTAATGACGATCCCGGGCACCTCACCACGGCCAACACGACTGCTTGCCTGAATATATTCGGCGGTTGTCAGAGGTTGGCCGTTGATGACCATTAAGGCTAGCCGGGAGACATCAAGCCCGACAGAAACCATATTTGTCGCCAGGGCAACATCAATGGCTTTGTTTTGCTCATAGTTCAAAGTGAGCGCATCGAAAACATGAGCGTTTTCTTCAGCACTTTTTTGGCTGGTAATGGTTTCAATCTTGGCGTTTCGCAGTGGGAAATACGTTTTAACGTTTTCTGTAAGAGCATGATTGCTCTTTACCTTTTTCAGGAAATCATCCTCTTCAGAGGGTAATTTACCGCCCATTATGCCGGGTACTTCACTCTCCAGCTCATGATAGAGTTGCTCACTGGCAAACAGTTTAAAGAATTTGTCTGCACTGCTCTGGTATACAGAACGGCTATTGGCAACACCTTTCAAGCTGCCGTGATAGATCAGTTGAGTCCACCAACAATCTTTGAACTCTTCTTCATAACGAAAGAGTGCCATTGGTGCTGAAAGTAACAGCCCGGCTAAGGGAGCCAGTGACTTGTTTTTAGGTAAGTTAAACGCGAGATAGCCTAAATAGAGTCGCCCGGGCTTTTCACTGAGCGGGATGGTTCGCGCAAAATAGGAGTCCTGGTAACGTAGCCCTGCCGGGGGGAAAACAGCCATATCCCTGGCAAACAGCGTTTTAACCTGTTTGTCAGCATTTCTAATGGTTGCTGTTGAGGCAATGTATTTTGGGGTGACGCCTCGCTGGGTGAGCAAGGCGTCAATCCCCAGCTCATAAATGCCAACGATTGAGCCCAATGCTCCGGATATCAGGTGTAACTCATCCTGAATGATCAATTCGGGTGGTTTATTCTGCTGCCCGCCAAAAAATATTGAAGCCCGCTCCTCCCATGCAAGCCTGGCGAACTTGTCTACCGTGGCAATCAGTAATGTAGGTGGTTTTTCATATAAGGCTTCATCTACCACCTGATACGGTAGCTGATTATTTTCAGCTGAGCCAAAATCACACTGATCATTCAGACACTTGAATTTAAAATCATTGTCACGAACGAAATAGTTTTTGTCCGTGAATGTATCACCGCACCAGGGGCAGGTATTGACAACAAACTGACTGAATTTTTGCTCTTGGTGGGCGGTAATAGCCTGTTTGTAACTATTGGGTGAGCTGGCAGCACCTACCCATAAACCAATTGAGATGGGAGTGTTGCCTAATAGCCTGGTATCTTTTCTACGTATTAGCTCCAGTGCTGAAATAACTTTACATGCCCGAGTAAACTGCTGAGCTGTCAGAAGTCTGAGGGTGTAGCGCATAATAGCCATGGTACCATTGGCACTGGCCGGTGCTGTTACCCTGCGGTAGACAAAAAGAAAGGCCATCACACCAAGATAGGCTTCTGTTTTTCCACCACCGGTTGGAAACCAGATCAGATCTACAATATCGCGAAAATCAGAGTTCTCGTTGATGGCTGACTCCATCACCATTAGGACAAAAGCCAGCTGAAAAGGTCGCCATTTATAGTTGGAAAAGTCAAAGTTGCCTTTGGTAGTAGAGGTCATTTGTTTGAGCATGGCCTGATTAGCAATGGCAAATGCTAAAAATGCTTCATGGTTACTCTTCAGAATTTTAAGGCCCGTGTTCATTCTGTCACGGGCAATGATAATTTTATGTAAAATACGGTTTGCTGTGTCTTGGTTGTCTGGTGTTTCATTGGCAGCAATATCTGACTGACTTTCAATCCACTGGGTGTAGTCTTGAATAAAATTCTCAAGCTCACGAATGATTTCTGATTTATTGTCTGTATTCGATAAAAAAGAAAAACTCAATGCGTGGCTGCGTGGTCCACTGGTGTTTGCGGTCACCTGAGGAACTTCAACGGTGGGCATGAAGTCAGAATTGATTTCCATTTTTTGCAGCTGGTTTTCTTGCCAATCAACAGCTACACCATGGCCAATGGCATAGACTTTGTTATCTTTATACCTCAGCTCAAGTTCCTGCTCTTCTTCTGTTAGTAATAACCTGTTTTTTGCAGGGTATGGCAGTAGCTCGCCTTCTTCAATAATGCATTTGAACTCTACGTTGAATAGTGCTTTCTGGCACTGTTCTGTTTTGAATTTTTCAGGGGGCTTGTTTGATGCTTCTGATGATGTGCTGCCGGAGATATTTTCTGCATTAGTTAATGACAGGGTCACAATATAACCTGATCCATGAGGGCGCCATAAAATATTTATTTTACCCCGGTTATTTAGGACTTCTCTGGTTTCGCTATGAACACCTGTTAGTTGGTTGGGGTTCTCAAAGCTGATTTCTTCTCCATCATTAGTCGCAAGGTTGTTTTTTACCCAGTTGTAAATATGGCCATAATTGAATTTTTTCTCTGGAGAAAATGAGCAGGCAGAATAATACACACGTAGTAATATTTTCTTACCGGTAACAAAAAATGACATGCCTGCTGAACAGGGTGGCTGGTATCGTTTGCTTGTCCTTATCGGCTGAGCCTCATTGGAGTCATCGCCATCAGAAGTATTTTCCTCAATATCTTCATATTGTGAGAGAGGAAACAAAATACCAGTAAAATAACGATCAAGCGGTGAACTTCCAACTAAGTGTTCACCTTCTTTTAAGTTTCCGGTCAGTTGCGAGCGAATCCAGTCAACGAGCTTGTTTCTTTGATTTTGGTAATCCATATGTTTATTTGCTTCTTGAGTCTGTTTTACCTTAAACCGGCAGAAAATATAATCGCCATACTTGACTGATTAGCTCTCTGGACTTGTGATATTAAGAATGTCCAGAATGTCCAGAATGTCCAGAATGTCCAGAATGTCCAGAATGTCCAGAGTGGCCGAGGCTTTGTATTCCGAGGATGTTCTGGGCTAATGATAACACGTTCGTATTACTTTTGCTTGGGTGCGGTTCTTTTCCTACGACACCACAACCCCGATAGATCGGTCACTCCGATGCTCAGAGGCAAAGAAAAAAGGGCTGTTCTGTGGTGATATAAAGTCGTCAAACAAATAGCACCAGAAAAGCAGCCCCTCGTGAACGCATCTTACGCAAATACCCTCGACTTTCAATTTTTTTCTCCGGCACTGGGTCACTTCAACGCCATGATCCATCACCTTGAATCTGCCTGTGTCCAGGATCATGGCACGACTGAAGAGTACCTTCGTAATCATGGAAACGAGTTACTCCGGTTAATGTTTCAAGGGTATCTCGATAAACAGACTGAAGATGAAGAGAAGGCTGCATCAGTCACTGCCTCTGATGGCGTATCCCGCAACCATGTCTGCCAAAACACCAGTCGGGTTATTACTACAGTATTTGGGGGGCTTTCGCAGGTTGGCTGATAAAAAGCGAGGGGTTGCAACAGAAATAGCCTTCAGGTAACGATTGATTTAAACGGATCAACATTACTGAAGGATCAGACATGTGTGCAACGCCCTCACTACGTCCTATGTTCGCATTTTCTGGCTGGGTTATCGATAGTATTGATATTGATTGGCAGCTCTCTGAGGCAACTGTATTTTTACGTCGTGATGGTCGTATGCAACAGTTTAAGTGCAGTCAATGTCATCGCCCCATGGGCAAGATGCGAGAAAAGGATAGATGTGTTCAAGATCTACCGTTGGGTTCTATCCAGGTTTACCTCCGGTTTACTGCTTACCAAGGAGGCTGACCGAGAATAAGTCGGTTAGTTCTCCGAATTTTGTCACAATTTAAGACCGTTCAAAAAACAAACAGTTATTTGCCCTGAATTTGTCCATTTTCCTTAAAATGGGTCCTTTCAGGGCTCTTATGCTGCTTTTTTAACCTTTTTTAAATCATCAAGACGGATTGACCCCGTTGATGCCGCTTTCGCAAATTTTTTCATGTTATGCGCTGTGCATACCAACGAAAATTCCGCTGCTACCTTTTCTGGCTCCTCGTCCTTTGATGTGGATTTTGTAAGCAAATTTCTGTAAAAGACCCTTCTTTTTTTCACCTCAGAAGAAGTGTCCTGCCCATGGATGGAAATCAGATTTTTATACTCGGCCTCGGCTTACAATTTCCATGGAAACTGGTGAGTCAGCATCTGGATACTTCAACCAAACCCAGTACCCTTACGCTCAAGGTGGCTGCTGATCGTGGCAGCCTCTATCCATGCCCCTGCTGTGGCAAGGCCTGCCCTGCACATGACTTCAAAGAACTCACCTGGCGACACCTGAATTTCTTCCAGCACCACTGCTTCATTACTGCAAATGTCCCTCGGACCAACTGTGAAGAACACGGTATACGTCGTATTCATGTACCCTGGGCCAGAGAAGGCAGCAAGTTCACACTTTTATTTGAACAGGCTCTGTTGATGTTGGCTCGTGAAATGCCCGTCAAGGCCTGTGCAGAGTACATTGGTGTCGCGGATAAACGTATCTGGCGGGTTATCAAGCACTACGTCAGCAGAGCGCTGCTTGAGATGAACTTCGCTGAGCTGAAAGCCATCGGTCTTGATGAAACAGCCTCAAAACGAGGTCATAACTACGTTACCGTATTCATCGACATGGATCGTTCGGATAAGCCGGTGTTGTTCGCGACGCCCGGCAAAGGCAAGCAGACAGTCAGGGATTTCAAGACCTTTCTCGAAGAGCATCAGGGCAAGGCAGAAAATATTCTGGAGGTGGTTTGTGATATGTCCAAAGCTTTCCTGGCCGCAACGAAAGAAGAACTCCCCAATGCCAATGTGACCATTGACTGGTTTCATGTTGTGCAATTGTTTACCACGGCATTAGACGACGTGCGTAAGGCTGAGCGTAAGTTACAACACCTGCCGAAAGAGCTTCGCTGGGCGATTCTGAAGAACGCAGACGGGCCATTGACAGAGAAACAAGTTGAAGCACTTGCAGAACTGGAGACCAGTGACTTACATACAGGCACGGCCTGGAAGATCAAGGAAAAGCTACGCTGGATCCGTAAAGCTGAAACCATCAGGGCAGCCCGCTGGCGACTTAGTCATTTCATCGGTTATGCACGGAAGGAGTTGGGAGACATAGAAATCCTGGAGCCGGTACGCAAAGCTTTGGAAACGGTTGAACGTCATGCTGATAAGATTCTGCAACGCTGGTATTCGACGTATACCAATGCACGAATGGAAGGGCTGAACAGTCTGTTTCAGGCAGCCAGGGCAAGGGCAAAAGGTTACCGTAATACAGGGACTTTTATCACGATGATTTACCTGATAGCCAGCCCTGTGGCGGATATCCTGAAATCCATATGAAACGACGAAGAGCCTCTTTACTGGAAAGGCTTATTGATATTTCTGTTCTCAGATAGGTGTATGTCTGAGAGTGCAGTTATGATGACTTGGTAAGCCTTAGATAGTTCTCGTCCAAAAACCCAACCAATTGAAAACTGGAGATTTTATCCTGAAAAATTAAGTGGAGCCCTACTGCCATTTGGCGACTAAACTTCCCAAGGCCAATAAACATCAGGGAAAGCCAAACAGAGAGGGCTCCAAATGCGTAAAAAACGCAACCCGCAGTGTAGTATGGAACTTCATTACGTACCTCATGAAATCTGCTCTCAGCTTTCCGGCATCTCTCAATGGCTTGATACCCATCCACAGTTCAATGACTGGATTTATGAGGACTTAAGTTCTGGTGATAAACAGAACACTGGCCGAAACGGACTATCAGCAGAATCCGTTCTTCGTGCGGCACTCCTGAAAAAGTATTTGGATTGTGATTATGACTACTTGTCGTTTGTTTTGATGGACTCCATGCTCTTTCGAGACTTCTGTCGTCTCGAACCAAACCAGCGGCCAAGTCGCTCCAGTCTGCATGGGCTCATCAGCCTCCTCACTGCATCTACATGGGAACGGATTAACAACTGTCAGCTTATGACCGCTAAAGATCAGGGTATTGAGAAGGGGCGCACTGTGGCCATTGACAGCACAGTCACCGAATCGGATATCAAACCACCTTGCGACAGTGATCTTTTAGCCAGTTCTGTTAAAGAAATTTGTCGGCTGCTTAAACGGGGACAAACACTGACAGCGACACCGCTTTATGAATATACCCATCACAACCGGGCCGTAAAAGATGCGGCCAGAAAATGCATATACGCTCGTAAAGAAGAGCGGGATCAGCATTATAAAAAACTGCTGCAGTTGACCCGAAAATCCCGGAAGGTGCTTATCGAAGCCACTTTCAAGATTGCGAACGCCCGTCAGCAGGGGCAGTGTCTCTTGGCAGATGATGCCGAAAAGTGGCAGGCTGATGTGGATCACCTGTTACCCTTGGTGGATGCAATAGTCTCTCAGACAGAGCGAAGGGTCTTGAAGGGTGAAAAGGTGCCAGCCCAAGAGAAAGTGGTTAGGAATTGTCCCGAAATAAAACCGACATTTCATTTTTCGTCTGGTACGGCAGTGTAATTCCATTTTGGCAGAAACGTGTCAAATTTAATGCTCATCTTTTCTTTAAAATCGGCGGCATATTTACGGCCTTTTTCAAAGACCTTATCGATTATTTTCACGACTACTTTCAGCCCCGTCGTCGTTTCAGTTTTCTCAATATAGTGCTTCGCAGTCTCAATACTTTCCAGAGGTACACCACTACAGGCTCTTGTCACATGAGGGAATACCCGGTGCTCAATTGGATTGAACTTTGAGCAATAAGGGGGATAGTGTGCAATACGAATCTTTAACCCCAACCGGTTGGAGAGTGCTTCCAAATCTTCTTTAAACAGGTAGGACGATGAACTATTACTACCGCCACCATCACACACAACCAATACCTCATCTTCACCTGCATAGTCTTGCTGTCCATGATCAAGCCACCAGAGAGCCAGACACTCGCATGAAAATTCAGATGTATCTTTACTGGTATTTAAATGAACCAGTGCCTTGTTTTTACCTAAGTCGTATATCCCATGAGGTATAACCTTGCCATTACCCTGGCTGGGAAAATCGTGATCGTTGACAATCGTTGGCTCAATAGCATCCGTTACTCCTGCGCGATAGAAATTGCCCAACATCTCCTTCTTTTTGGTGTCCATGCTAAGTACTGGTTTGCCTGCATCCAAATACTCCTGTATCAATCTGTTTATATTCTTAAATTGAGCGTCGCGATCTTTGTTATGGCCCATCGTCTTCTTTTTTTGAAGCTGACGACGGCGAAATCCTTGTTCATAAAGCACCTTGGAAACTAGGGGCTGGCGGTATTCTTACTTGCTGGAGTGTCTGTCTTCTCAAGTTCCCGGGAAATATTTCGACGGGAGAGATTTGTCCATCGGACTTCCTGTCGCATTGGATCACCTGCGGTATGGTCGTGTAGAATGCGGAGCACGTTATCAACCAAATTTGGGCATACCACCGTTAGTCTTCTTCTTCCCCCCTCTTACGAATCCGATTCGTAGTGAGCTGTTCTTCAGAATTAAGTTCAGTTATTCCATGAACGACAGTCTCCCGATGGCAGCCCAATAATTGAGATATGTACTGGATACCTCCATGACCCAACTTCACTGCTTCAATAGCAGCGTACCTTCTCCGATCTCGCTCATTGAGTGAACAGAAAAAATCCATCATCTGAGCTTCAACTACTTCTGAATAATTACCCATAACCGCTCGCACAGGAAAGAATCTCAAGGAAGATATTTATGGCTCTTTACTATAGGCGAAATGTAGGAATTATTTCAGGACAATTCCTTATTGCTCAAAGTTCAATCCAATTGAGCACCGGGTATTCCCTCATGTGACAAGAGCCTGTAGTGGTGTACCTCTGGAAAGTATTGAGACTGCGAAGCACTATATTGAGAAAACTGAAACGACGACGGGGCTGAAAGTAGTCGTGAAAATAATCGATAAGGTCTTTGAAAAAGGCCGTAAATATGCCGCCGATTTTAAAGAAAAGATGAGCATTAAATTTGACACGTTTCTGCCAAAATGGAATTACACTGCCGTACCAGACGAAAAATGAAATGTCGGTTTTATTTCGGGACAATTCCTTAGCCTGTATGAACCCCATACGGATATCATCGTAAAAGACAGGCGGCAAGTGCAGTACGGCCATAAACTGAACCTGGTTCAGGGAAAAAGTCGATTGATCCTGGATCTGGTTATCGAGGAAGGTAATCCAGCGGATTCTGACCGATTCCTTCCGATGATGGAAAGACAAAAAGAACTTTATGGGCGTGTACCCCGCCAGACAAGCAGTGACGGCGGATACGCGTGTCGCGAAAATTTGGAAAAAGCCAAAGCCATGGGAATCAGCGATGTGGCTTTTAATAAAAAGCGTGGACTTGAAGTCGAAGAGATGACTAAAAGTCAGTATGTGTATAAAACACTCTTTCGCTTCCGGGCAGGTATTGAAGCAGGAATTTCGTGGCTAAAAAGATGTTTTGGACTATCACGCTGCCACTGCAAGGGCTCTGAACGCTTTGATTCTCATTGCTGGTTATCGGTTGTCTGTTACAACCTGGTGATTCTGGCCAGGCACCCGGCGCCATCCTGACAGCCACCTCCGCGCCAAATGAAAGCATCTTCTCAGCATAGTGGAAGAGTGTTTGCTGCCTGATTTTTGAGTTTTCCTAAAATATTTGTCCCACATTAGAGAGAAAAGGGGAGGATTCTCTTGGCACTCTGGAATTTCAGGAGTTATTAGAGCGTACGTACAGTCAAATTATGATTGCCCGATGCGTTTTTGGACGAGAACTAGATAGCTGTTTGAGTCATCCATTTCTAACGTGTCGTCATAATTGTCTATATTGGTAGGTTGTGGCTATTTAACCTTCATTCTATTTTCGTACGAAATGATTCAAGCCTAACTGTGTTCTGTCATAGCAGTGCTTTTCAGTTCATTTCGGGTTGAGTAGCCTTTTACGACATTTACAAGAATAAGTAATCTGCTGATGAGGTAAGGTATGACGGAGCTTTCACCTGCTCGGATTCTTGAAACTGGCTTTGCTTTCTGGTCATCGAAAGTATTGCTGAGTGCGCTGGAAATCGACCTGTTTTCTGAGCTGGCGCAGCAATCGGGTAGTCTGCAGGAGGTTTCCCTGCGCCTGGGACTTCATGCCCGCGGGGCAGAGGACTTTTTTGATGCTCTGGTAGCTATAGGCTTTCTGGAGCGGGAGCAGGGCATTTATCGAAACACCCCGGAAACTGCTTGCTTTCTTGATCGAAACCAGCCTTCTTACATAGGGGGGATTCTTGAACATGCAAACCTGCAGCTTTACCCTGTCTGGGGAAAGCTAACGAGTGCTCTGAAATCGGGGAAGCCTCAAAATGAGATCAAGGATACCGATCATGATGCTTTCTTTGAACTCTACGAAAATGAGGAAAAGCTTACCCGCTTCATGCGGGCCATGAGTGGCTGTAGTCGTGCCTCGAACCGGTGTATAGCCCGTCAGTTTTCATGGGCTGATTATCGTACATTCGTTGATGTTGGCACTGCAGAAGGTGACTTGCCTGTGCAGATAGCCAGTGTTCATCCTCATCTGAAAGGTACCGGTTTTGATTTGGTACAGGTTGGCCCTAGTTTTCGTCAATATGTAACAGCCAATAACCTGAGTGAACGATTGAGTTTTATAGCAGGTGATTTCTTTTCGGATCCGCTGCCTGAAGCAGATGTAATACTCATGGGCCATATCCTTCATGACTGGGACATGGAGCAGAAAAAGGTACTGCTTCAAAAAGCGTTTGAAGCTTTACCCATAGGAGGTGCACTGGTGATCTATGAGTCAATTATTGATGATCAACGTCAGGAAAATGCTTTTGGTTTATTGTTGAGTCTGAGTATGCTTCTTGAAACTCAGGGCGGTTTTGATTTTACCGGTGCAGATTGTTGTCGCTGGATGCATGAAGCCGGTTTTCAGAAAACCCGGGTGGAGCATTTGCAGGGGGCAGATTCAATGGTGGTTGGGATCAAATGATAGTGCTTATTCGTCTGCTGGAACGCACGCTGGTAATGAAGGGAGAAATTGCAATCTATTCAAATGGCCAGTGATTCAGGACATATGCAAACTTCCCTATGATCATGGGAGACTATTGAGCCTGTTTCCTGGGATTTATATTTAATTCCTTCTCCGGTTCCTGGTTTTCAGCTTCAAAATTACAGTCATTTTTAGTAACTGCTCAAAATTTGGTGGTAAACGCCATATCAAGACACCCAGATCAAAACTGAGTGAGTTGGGTTCAGGCATACTTCTGAACCATGAATCCGTCGAAAACCTCATCGCTCGAAACAGAAGTCCGCGAGCTTAAAAAACTTGTCAACAAACTACTCGACAAGGTCAACAAGCTGACCACCGACAACACCTCCCTGCGTGAGGAACTCCGGCACCTGAAAAAACTCAAGGGCCAGCCTAAAATTCGGCCGGGAAAAGCGAATTCAGAATCCAACAACGATGATAAAGGCGAAGAACCGGCATCTGATCCAGGCAACACACCTCCCCCGAAAGCGAAACGTCAACGGTCAGAGAAGCCCGGACGCACAAGCAAGCCGGCACCAACTTCTATCCGCAAGGAAATCCGTAAGGCAGAAGGTGTGCAGGAAGACTGGGAGTTCAAGGGTTACAAAGACTTTACCCATATAGATGTTGATCTTCAGTTTACGGCGACCTGTTACCGACGCGAATTCTGGCTCACTCCTGAAGGACCTGTCATCGCACCATTGCCCGAACATGTCAAAGGCCGGTTCGGCGATAACCTCATCGCTATGGTTCTGGATCTTTATCATTCCTGTAGTGTGACCCAGCCACTGTTGCTTGATTGGTTACACAGCTATGGTTGCTCAATTTCTGAGGGCTCGCTTAATAACCTGCTGACTCAGAATCACGATGCTTTTCACCAGGAGCGAGAAGATATTCTGGAAATAGGGATAGCCCACTCCCGCTCACTTCTTGTAGACGACACAGGTGCACGTCACGATGGCAATAATGGCTATTGTACGGTGATTGGCAATGAGGCCTTTACTGTATTTGCATCGACTCCGAGTAAAAGCCGTATCAATTTCCTGAGTCTTTTGCAGGGGCAGCGCAGAAGCCATGTACTGAACGAGGAAGCCATCAAGTATATGGAACAGGTTGGAATGGCTGCCAAATGGATTAAAATCCTGTCAGCCTACGGCGAAACCCATTTTCTGAATGAGGGCACATGGTCAGCCTTTCTGGATGACCACAAGCTGTTTGCTAAACAGCAACGCCGTTGGGCGACAGAAGCTGTTCTCAAGGCCGGGCTGCTGAGCAATGGTTTTCCAGAGAGCATGATCATCCATAGTGATGGAGCCCGTCAGTTCGACACGGTATTTGAACACTCTCTGTGTTGGTTCCATGCCAGTCGGCCTCTGGCAAAACTGATTCCTGCCAATAACAGGGAGCGAGCCGCCCGTGACTGGATAGAAAAGCAATACTGGAACCTATACGACGATATAGAAGCCTATTGCGAGACGCCAACAGAGGTTCGAAAACTCCAGCTTGAACAGGACTTCAATCACTGGGTGACGACGCAGGTAGATTACCCGGAACTTCGAGCGGAACTGGGTAAAATTTACCGGGCCCGTGAGGAATTGTTACTGGTGCTGAAATATCCATGGTTACCACTGCATAACAACCTGAGTGAACGACAGATCAGGGAGTATGTAAAACGACGAAAGATCAGTGGCGGTACTCGCAGCTTACTAGGCCAGCGCTGTCGGGACACATTCGCGAGCCTGAAGAAAACGTGTCGGCTTCATGGCCTGTCATTCTCAAAATACCTGAAAGACAGAGTTTCAGGCGCCGGTCTTATTCCGCAGTTGTCAGCGCTGGTGCGTGAGAAATTAACTCATCTCACTGACGATATTACCTACGCTTTTTGAGCAGTTACCATTTTTACCTATTACGAAATTCATAATATGTACACCATCATTTCCAGAGTATGAGTAGGCATACTTGCCACCATACTGAAGGGAAGGCTTCATTTCGGTGTCTGGCGCAGACACCGTCTCGAATAATAGGGAAAACAGAGGCACTCATCATATTTACATCAATATCTTTGGAGGCGAAGTTGGGGAAGATGTAGTGGTAAGTCATCAGGGCTCCGGGCCCAACCGTCGCTTTTTCCATTCGGGTTTCTTCATCCACCATCACAGGTGTCATTGCATTCAGTTGTTCAGCTGCCAGTTCAAAACCTTCAATAACCCTGGCCTCCATATCCCGGGAGGTTGACTTAGATGGCTAAGACAGCTCTCTCGCTGTCTGGATGCCAATGACGCTGACTGAGCAAATAATGACTATAGCAAATACAGAGCCAAGTGCTTTCATGAGATTTACTGGCATATTGGAATTCCTGAAAGGTATAAAGAGAGTTAATGGGTATCAGGTTAGTTATCGTTCAGCCTATTGAATCTCAATAGGCAGAATAGTTTTTATATATCAGGAAAGGCGAAGAAATCGGGTGGAAATAAGGCAGGGCAGTTATTTGAAACTATGGCGACTGGTTACTGTCTACATCAACTTTCTGACAATCAGGCTGTTTTATGGACGCTACTAATCCTGCTTTGACCCCTCAACCAATGTACAGACATCAGCACTCTTCTGAGTTGGGTTCGCAATCTGAGGAGTCCGTTGCTGTCATAAGTTCTGAAAATCATATCGACCGTGAAGATACCCAGCACCCAGAAAGTAGCAAGCCACCAGAGGGAGTGTTAGATGCGCATGATATCGTTACAGCTCGGGAAGTAGTGTCAACTCCGGGGCTGTCGCTAAAAAGAAGTCATGATAAGAGCAGTGACTCTCCTCTTCTGGAGAGAGATAAACTACCTCCTCCAGCTAAACGATCACGACAGCTTGATGGTAATGACTTGAAAGCTCGGCTTGAAGCACTGGTATCAGAGAGTCAGAGGCTGGCAACACCGATTGAAGGGTTACCAGGAGTTGGTAGCGAATACGGGGCTCAGCAGAGTACGGATGGCCCCATTGGTGATGAAGTTGCTCTTGTGGGAGTCAATGAAGTCGGTGGGTATGACTCAGATAATAGTGCTGGCAGCTCAGGGTTTACTGAAAGATCAGGCTACATGAGTGGTTCTGGGGGGGCGGAATCAGCCGACAGTAATAGCGATCCTGATTTCTCCGAGCTTGAGGGTGTTTTATCTATTGAAAACTTTAGCAAGGAGTTGGGTCCAATGGCACTGACTTAAGGCCCTACCCCTTGTATTTATTGAGCCTCCGGGCTTGTGATCTTGAGTGCTGCAACCTCTGATGTGGCTTTGGTCGTCTTTTTACCGCTCGTGGTTCTGATCTTCCCGGACGATTGGCTACAATGTGCTGACTAATAATTTTCAGCATACTGTTGACCTTTCTTTCCAATGAATCAACTGGTGCCATCAGTAATGTTTGATGAAACGAAACAAGGGTCTCCTGTGCCGCTTTAAAGCTGATTTCTCTCGGCTTTTTCCCGATATACTGCGCGGCCCTCCCCATTAACGACTTTATCAGGTTGAAATCAAGAAGATTTATACAAATTTCTTTACGCACCATTTCAGGACTTTTGCAACGAAGCATATCCATTTTCATCGTCGTTTTTATTGCATCAAAATCAAGTTCTACATTCCAGCGCTTGAGGTACAGAGCAATAATTTCAGTTCTTGGATAAGTTTCAGCATCAAGCATTGTCGTAACTATTGTGCGGCGTTTGTTCTTAACAGCCCGGATAATGAGTTCTTCAGGCATCTGATCATATAATTCCTGACTCATCCATTCAGGGCGTACAGGTCGCTGTAGCTTGAATAATCCATCTTTGCTGTTCAGCTTCTTGTAGCACTTTCTGAAATCCAGCTTTCGGGAGCCGTTTTTCTCGAAAACCACATCCGCCTTCACCTGGAGCAAAAGAGCCAACAGAAAGTAATTTTCAAAATTCGCATCACCAAGAAGAATATCGCCGTCGTTCAAATGGCTTAATAATTTCCTGAGCAAGGCCTGCTCACCCGTTTCTTTGCCTTCATAGGGCGCCACTTCAAAATCCAGTAATGCACCGCTACCAAGACTCATCAAAACAAGGATTCTTAGTATGGGAAATCCGCACCCTTTTTTTGGGATTTCAGCTGAGGATAAACCTTTTGGTTTTCAGCTGTATCTGGCATCAGAAGGGTTGATCCATCAGTGAGCAGAACACGCCGCTGGTGCCATAGCCAGGAGTCTGGGCTGGCTTTATCAAGTTTAACGCCTGATTGACACATCAATGCCTTAATGGATGACTCCGTTAATCGCTTGCGAGCCTTACAGTAGGCACTGGTATGAGTATTGGATGGTTTTCTATCCATGGCAGCCTGATCCCTGGCTTCATCAATCAAGGCATGCCGACATGACTTGGTATCACTGGCGACTTGTCGCATGAAGAGCGTTAACGTCTTGACTGGAGGGAAATCACGACTTCTGGAGTTTGGGTAATGGGCCTGGAACGCACTGAGATCATCTGAAGAAAGGACAGAAGACAGGTCATCATTGTCTATTTGTGCAAATTGCTGAAGACAGTCATCAGCGAGTGAAAGGAACTCTGGACTACACTTGGTCATGGCTTGCTCGGAGGTTGGAATATCACGACTTTTTATAGTCGCTCTCTTTCGGGCAAGCCCTGATTTTATTGACCTTTAGCCTTAAGTCAGTGCCATTGGAGTTGGGTCAGCTAGGAGTCTGTCGGGCTTAGAGACAAAATTTGGAGAATGAGGCCAAAAACTCTCAATTTTGCCGGATCAGCCTCTGACACGCACTGATTTCACCAGTTGCTCATGCCATAACGTCCAAATAGATGCGATAAGCAACCTGTAAGCCCGTGAAAACAGCATAAAAGTTAGACCGTTCTGAAGATCTTTCAGCATTAGGCTGAACATTTTCTTCAGGTTAAAGCACATGCACAAGAGATCCCATTCGGCAGACACAGCTTCAAGGCCGCGAACCAGGAATTGGCGGTAACCCATCACTTCTTTTTGTATGCCAAATGTTGGTTCAATAGTGCTTTTCCGCAGTGCATATACCGCTCGCCCTTCCTTGGTTGATAATCGCCAGCGCATCAAATCCAGTGCAGTAACATCGTCGCCTTCAGGCATCGGATCATCAGGCTTAAAACGCTCCAACAGGGGTTTGTTATGGGCATCCCGCTTTTCTGCAATGTAAGGTATAGCACCAAAGTTATCCACAGCAGACACGTTGGCCTGGCTGAAGTAACCCGTATCAGCAAGGAGCGCAGGGGGCTTGCCAATCACCTCTTCACGTGAAGCCAGTACTTCAAGAGCTGGCTCGATCTGTTGTTTGTCATTCGTCGCTTGAGTGACGTGATTTTCAACGATCAGGCCACTGTCAGTATCGACTGCTGCCTGTACGTTGTAGGCCTGCACAAAGCCACTGCCTGATGTGGGCATTATGCGTGATTCCGGGTCAGTCAGGTTGACCTGATCCTTGTCTCCAGGGCTTGGAACCGGTGTCTTGGGCTCTTTGCCCCGGGGCTTTTTTCCTGTTTTTTTGACGGCTTCACGACGGGCAATTTTTTCCTGATGCTCTGCCAGTTCCTGTTGATAACGATCTTCGGCTCGCCGCTCAATTTCAGCCTTGGCGTCAGCAATCACCTTAAGACGATCCTCCCTGCGCTTGAGCTCATCAGGAATGGAAAGCGCATCCGGAAGTTGTTCTGTATCTGCTTTCTCAGCCATCTTGAGAAGCTCTTCAACTTCTGCCTTGAGCTGTGCCTCAAGTTTGCAGGCGTGCTTGTAACTGAGTGCCTTGTGCTTGCTGGCATTGGCTTTCATTTTGGTACCATCGAGGCTGATGGTGCCCATTTTCAACCAGTTGGCTTGCCTGGCAATCAATAATATCTGGACGAACAGTGCGCTGATTTCTTTACGGAAGCGCTTGCGAAAGGTATTGATACTGTCGTGATCGGGATGCTCATTGGCGCAGATGTATCGAAAGGCGATGGAGTCATAAGTCGCTTTCTCAAGCTTGCGGCTGGAAAATACCCCTGTCGCATACCCATAAAACAGTAGCGATAACATGAGAGCAGGGTGCCAAGCTTTCGACCCTGTTCCTTTATATGCACTGGTAAAAGAAGTGAGATCAAGCTGTTCAACTACTTCGACAACAAAACGGGCGAGATGCACCTCCGGCAAATAATCCTGCACAGAAGCAGGAAAGAAGTCAGGGGTATCTCGGTCAATGGGTTTGAAAGTCCATTTTTTCATTGGCAGACTTGCTTTCGTTTACGATCTTGTCGAGGATTATACTCAAAAATTGTGCTAAGTCCGACAGGCTCCTAGAACGCTATGCTGACAATGGAATATCATTAGAGAGCTTGAATCAGCAGCGTTCTAAATTAAAAAAAGATATGACTGATTATATTGATATTAAGGAAGTCGACATTCGGGAGGTGAAAGGAAATATTGAGGCACTTAAGCAACTTTATGTCGATGAGGCTGGATTTATTCGCTAAATTGCAAGTCTTAGAACCAAAAGTTTTGGTGCAGAAACGATGTCGATATAATAATGAATCCTTCGGTACACATGAGTTAACATTATCTGAATTATTTGAGTTTGTTAATGGCAGTGCTGTCTTCGACGATATTCTATCAATTGTTGGAAGGATAGAGTTTGGTTTATCTGATAATCATGTAAGTGCTAGCCATTTGTTTATCTGGGAAAGTATGGCTATGGGTTCCCGCTTGCTATTTGGCTTGCAAATTAAGCTTAACGATGGCTCTGATCCCCCTGTGGTTGTTTCTGTTCCTCTTGATGCTCAAGTAAGTGATATGAGCCGTTTACGTAAGAAGTTAGTGAGTGAGGTTGATGCTTGTATTGCCGTCAAATGCTGGCAAAAGATTAACCCTGACTATCCAGTTAATATAGAGCTGGATCTTGATTTTAAGTCCCCCATTGCATCAAAATTGAAACTGAAGCTTGTTGGGAAAGATTGTTCCGGGAAATTTTGCATTTCCAGAGATGGTGTCGTTGATGAGCTGTTTGATATAAAAAGCGGTAAGATTTATTGTGAAAAATGGTTTCAACTATTAAATGGTTTTGGAACGGCTTATGATGGCATGATGTTTTCAGGGGCTGCTGACCCTGTCAGGCCTTATAATGGATTGCCCAGTCAAACAATCTTCGGTTTAATCTTAGAAAAATAATATCTATGACTTCAACAGGAGTGTCTGCTTTCGATTGAATTTTGGGATTTGATTCTGAAGTAACCTGTGCCAGTTGATTACTATTTTGAATATCAATCTGCCCTGAAGGCATACAGCTTCAAAAAAGCCGGGGAGAATACCATTATACGACAGTTTTTTAAATACTCCTTTGGTCTCTATGCCATGGCTGTCTTTCTGTTGGTATGATTTATTGCGCCTTTCAGGTCTTCTCGGCGAGAAGTTTGTATCAATAATAAAAATAACAATAAAAAGGAAGCTCCCATGATCTATAAAAATCCCGGTGAGTCCGGTGCAGTTATCAGCTTTAAATCCCGGTATGAAAACTTCATTGGTGGCGAATGGGTGCCGCCATCAGGAGGAGAGTATTTTGAAAATGCAACACCGGTTACGGGTGATTTAATCTGTGAGATTCCCCGTTCGAATGAGCAAGATATTAACCTTGCTCTGGATGCTGCCCATGCTGCTAAGAGTACGTGGGGTAAAACATCAGTCACAGAACGATCCAATCTTCTTTTGAAAATTGCTGACCGTATTGAGCAGAACCTTGAAAGACTGGCGGTGGCCGAAACCTGGGATAATGGCAAGGCTGTTCGTGAGACTCTGGCAGCGGATATTCCTCTGGCGGTGGACCACTTCCGTTACTTTGCCGGATGTATTCGGGCTCAGGAAGGCTCGACGGCTGATATTGACCAGCATACCGTCTCTTATCACTTTCATGAACCTCTTGGTGTTGTCGGGCAGATCATTCCCTGGAATTTTCCAATACTGATGGCTGCCTGGAAACTGGCTCCGGCACTGGCAGCGGGCAACTGCATTGTGTTGAAACCTGCAGAGCAAACACCTGCTTCTATTCTGGTGTTGGTAGAAATCATAGCTGACTTACTACCACCAGGTGTCCTGAACGTGGTCAATGGCTTTGGCCCTGAAGCAGGTGAAGCTCTGGCGACCAGCAAACGCATTGCTAAAATCGCCTTTACCGGCTCTACCCCGGTGGGATCCCATATTCTGAAATGTGCAGCAGAAAATATTATTCCTTCGACTGTGGAGCTGGGTGGTAAATCCCCCAATATCTATTTTGAAGATGTGCTGCAGCAGGAAGATGAGTATCTGAGTAAATGTGTTGAGGGTACGGTGCTGGCATTCTTCAATCAGGGCGAGGTGTGTACCTGTCCATCCAGGGTGCTGATTCAGGAAACCATTTATGATGAATTTATCAGCAAGGTGGTTGAACGAGCTGGTCAGATCAAGCGTGGCAACCCGTTGGATACCGAGACTCAGGTGGGGGCTCAGGCTTCTCTGGAACAGTTTGACAAAATCATGAGTTATCTGGAGATTGGCCGTCGTGAAGGAGTAGAGTTCCTGATAGGGGGTGATAAGGAAGAGATCGGCAGCGGTTTTGAAAAAGGCTTCTATATCCAGCCTACCCTGATGAAAGGCTCCAATGATATGCAGGTCTTTCAGGAGGAGATCTTCGGCCCGGTCGTTGGGGTTACTACCTTCAAGAATGAAGCGGAAGCACTGGCCATTGCCAATGAAACTGAGTTTGGTCTGGGAGCCGGTGTATGGACACGGGACATGAATCGGGCCTTCCGTATGGGACGAGGTATTGAAGCGGGCAGGGTATGGACCAACTGTTACCACCATTATCCGGCTCATGCCGCCTTTGGTGGTTATAAGAAGTCCGGTGTTGGTCGGGAGACCCATAAGCGAGCTCTGGAGCATTACCAGCAGACCAAGAATCTGCTGGTCAGTTATGACATTAACCCGCTGGGCTTTTTCTGATCCGGGTAAACCGGGTTAAATAAAACAATCACAACTGCCGGATCACTCAGTAAAGGTGATCCGGCTTTTATCCTGTTACTTTCAACACACTTTTATACCCTTCGTATTTACTGGATTCTTGCTTGATCATGGTTGTCCCTGCCCCTTTAGCGAACTATTAATTACATTCGTTTAACAGGTACAGACGGTATGCCCAATGATTTATACAAACCCAGGTGAGTCCGGTGCATTGCTTAATTTTAAAGCCCGTTATGAAAACTACATCGGTGGTGAGTGGGTGCCGCCATTGGATGGTGAGTATTTTGAAAACACGACACCGATTACAGGTGATTTAATTTGTGAAGTTCCCCGCTCTAACCTGAAAGATATTAATCTGGCGCTGGATGCTGCCCATGCAGCTAAGGACTCTTGGGGTAAAACATCGGTCACAGAGCGGTCCAATATTATGTTAAAGATCGCTGACCTTATTGAGCAGAACCTTGAAAGGCTGGCGGTGGCGGAAACCTGGGATAATGGTAAGGCGGTACGTGAAACCCTGGCAGCGGATATTCCCCTGGCAGTGGATCATTTCCGTTACTTTGCCGGTTGTATTCGTGCTCAGGAAGGCTCAAGTGCTGATATTGATCAGCATACCGTCTCTTACCATTTCCATGAACCATTGGGTGTTGTCGGGCAGATCATTCCCTGGAACTTTCCATTATTGATGGCGGCCTGGAAACTGGCGCCGGCACTGGCAGCGGGCAACTGTGTAGTACTGAAACCCGCGGAGCAGACTCCAGCTTCCATTGTAGTCCTGGTAGAACTGATTGGAGACTTACTGCCACCAGGTGTTTTGAACGTGGTCAATGGTTTTGGTCCGGAAGCGGGTGAAGCGCTCGCAGCCAGTAAACGCATTGCCAAAATAGCTTTTACTGGCTCAACCCCAGTGGGGGCAGGCATTCTGAAATGCGCAGCAGAAAATATTATTCCCTCCACTGTGGAGCTGGGTGGTAAATCTCCCAATATCTACTTTGAAGATGTACTGCAGCATGAAGATGAGTACCTGAGCAAATGTGTTGAGGGTACGGTACTGGCTTTTTTCAACCAGGGGGAGGTATGTACCTGTCCGTCCAGAGTGCTGATTCAGGAATCCATTTACGATGAATTTATCAGCAAGGTGGTGGAACGAGCTGGTCAGATCAAGCGCGGGAACCCGCTGGATACAGAGACTCAGGTGGGGGCTCAGGCATCTATAGAGCAATTTGATAAAATTATGAGCTACCTGGAAATTGGTCGTCATGAAGGCGTCGAGTTTCTGATTGGTGGCGGGAAGGAAAATATTGGCAGTGGTTTTGAAAAAGGCTTTTATATTCAGCCCACCCTGATGAAGGGCTCCAATAATATGAAGGTGTTTCAGGACGAGATCTTCGGCCCCGTGGTGGGTGTCACCACATTTAAGAATGAGGCAGAAGCCCTTACCATTGCTAATGATACCCGGTATGGTTTGGGGGCTGGTGTATGGACACGGGATATGAATCTGGCCTTTCGAATGGGCCGGGGTATTCAGGCGGGCAGGGTATGGACTAACTGCTATCACTCTTATCCGGCGCATGCAGCATTTGGAGGCTACAAGCAGTCCGGTATCGGTCGTGAGACTCACAAGATGGCGTTGGAAAATTATCAGCAGATAAAAAACCTGTTAGTCAGTTATGACATTAATCCTATGTGCTTTTTCTGAGCAGGAACAGCAAGCTTTTATGAAGGGTTGCCCTATGCAGCGCTGCTTTGGGTAAACATTAAGGGCTTCTTTTGATGTTCCCGGGGGGCAATGCCTGTAAGTCACTGGTTGTCTCTGACCCATTGATTCACTCTGGAAGCCTAACCGTGTTGCAGGGATCTTTTTTTAAACCACAGAGATCACAAAGAACACGAAGAAGAGCCTTTCTTTTCCTTTGTGTTCTTTGTGATCTCTGTGGTTCAAGCTTTTTTAACCCATGCAAAAAAGGAGTAAGTGCTTAATGTCCACCTTAAGTGTCGAGATCAGGGGTTGTTTTAACTTGCCAGCTGATCGAAGGGTTCTTCATCT
>CBDHDM010000111.1:0-18733 GCA_965261315.1 Endozoicomonas sp.
TGGATGGCTTTTTTTGTTTTCTGATACAGTGAGATTGTTTTTTTCTATGAAGGAAAAAGAGTATAAGAAAATGATTGATGGTGTTGAAGTTAATTTTTAATTTTCTTGTTTTTTTTTGTGGGGGCGATTTAAACGGCTTGCGGGGCTACGTTTTCGCTAATAGTGGATGACGCTATTTTTGCCTGTTTCTGGGGTGCCGAAGTAGTATCTAAGCTGTCACTCAATGGCCTTTTTTGATATTTAACTGTGTTTCCACTATTAGATGAAATAGAGTCGGCTTTCGGTGTGCATTACTCGCCTTTAGTCCCAAATCGAATAATTTCTTTAATTATATGGTTTCGATCATCAGCTTTGAGTTGCATGATTTTATGCTCTTTTGGATCCCAGAATCGGTAGCTCAATAATTCATTGTCTAGATTAAGGTCTAAATCAACTGTGTTATCAATGAATTGCTGTGCTTGATTTTGGAATTCATTTAAGTCTTTGTATTTTGCACAATGCTTACAAAGTGCCATTATATACAACCGGAGACCTGTCGGTCTAAAGAGTAAGTGACCACCTTTTTCTTTATTTCTGTAGCTGTCAATAATAGTATCCAACTCATCTTCTTTTGCAGAGTTTATTGCGTTTAAACATTCGAATGATGAGAAGAAATAATCAATAATTGCCTCTGTTGTATCAAGAATTTCATTTTTTTCCGATTCGAATCCCCTGTAGTTAGATATTTTTTGAGGGCTAAGTTTTAACCCTGTATTAAGTATTGTTTTTATGATGTCATATAGATTACCAATAGTGGTTAAAACATTTTTATCTGAATACGAGATATTGTTTCCAGCTTGGAATTTAATTCTATCGCCGTTGATTGCATCGGATTCTTCAATTAAATACCTTGTGATACAGGCACTTAAGTCGTCTTCATCTAAAGCTATAATAGCCGATTTGTCAACAGGTTTGGCTTTTTTGTTTAGTGTTGTAAACAACCTTCTAGTTCTTTTGAGGCCATCATCATCATTAAAGTGAGCCAAGAATGTTACTGAAAGCTGTTGGTAACCTAAGTCTTCATCATGTTCAAGTGCATATTGTATTCCTGATAGTCGGTGTTGACCATCTAAAGCAAATATTTTTTCTTCTCGAGTTAGACTCAAATAACCCATGCTCTCGAGTGCATAGTCAGGGGTCTCATAATTGCTATGATTTACAGTGTTTGGCTTAATAGTGTCAAACTGATGCCATTGTGGATTTCCATCATAAACAGCAACAACTAACGAGTTTAAGAATGCTTCTTCTTCATTTAATAGGTATTCACCAATCTCTTTCTTTCTATCTTTCTTAAGTTCTCTTTGGATCATCTTCGAAAGTTTTTTGTTTTTGTGTATATCATCAGCAAAGCTAACTAACTCACGAATATCTTTAAGTCGCATTAAGCAGGTATATGTAACCCAATTGCCAATGGAGCCTCTTAGACATGGAAGGAGTATGGGGTTGCTCATATCAAGTTAGCGCCTTTAAGTAGTGAACTCATTTCAGCAGAGTAATCGCCACGATTGTATGGTGGTATTAGTATGTCTAGTAATGTTTTTTCTATTGGACCAGTAGGGGTATCATCATCTATAACAGCATAATAATATGATAAATGGCCTTCCCACTGCCGCAACATTTCCCCTATTCTCGGTCGGTCGTTTTTTCTGGCGGTACGCTCGTAATCGTATGACCTTTTAAATAAAGTGTTATTTGAATCTATATTTCCAGCAAGACCTATATAAAGAATATGAGATGTTGGTGGGATATTAGGAATATTTATATCAAGTGCAAACGCATATACACCTTTTCTTTTTGGTACTTGACTGCGAAACCCTTTTTCAAATCTAACTTTTTTCCATTCAAGATTGGGGAGGTCGTTATGTCTTTGGAAAAAAGCAGGGTAAAGAATATGCCGTAAAGCGTGCTTGGTTAAAGCGCCCATAGCTCTTTCTTCATCTGTAGCTTTTTCATTGTCTCTGTTTGCTAGATCTAATAATTTGGACATGCTGATGATTATAATAGCTCAATAGAATTACGGTATATGTTTTTTTGATGCCATCTTATAAAAGAAATAGATGGTATATCGCAAGTGTTTTTTGGAATATCAATCTTTCTTTTATGGTAAGAAGAAAAACTTGATTCAAAGGCTTTACCACCATAGGCATTTGGATTGATGTAGAACCGGTGATTGTCGGTGATGGTGAAAACTCCTCGATCAAAAGCTTTGTGATGCAATGAGCACATAGCGATGCCATTTTGTACAATCGACGGCCCGTTGCTTTGATGCCACTTTAGGTGAGCGGCTTCAAGTCCCACAGAAGCATGGCCTAATCGACAGTCAAACCCACAAATTGCACATTTGTAGGAATAAGCTGTGAGCACCTTATGTCTGAAATTAGGGTCGCGTTTTTGTGGTTCGCTGAGGTATTCTTGAATATCTAATCTATCAACAATGTCATCGTGGATTGTTCCTGGAAAGAATTTCTCCAAAAGTTCACCAATCGTTCTGGCCATTTTTTCTTTGTTTTCAACGATTTCATCAAACTCTTTCTGAGTAAGACCACCGGCAACATTGTATTTCAGAAGCTCTGTCTTTTTTGCATCCGTATTACTTGCACGGGGTTGGGCCTTTTCATGATTTTTTAACTCCCAAATACCATCATTCTGTAATCTCCAGAAAGGGTATTGTGGGTGATGAGCCTTTCGATAAGGACCAAATTCAATCAACAAATCTCTGAGCGGTTCATCAATCTCTTTGTAGGTGAAAAAACGATCATGCCCTTTTTGATATTGTGAAAGCACATACAAGAGCAGAAGCGGCTTATGAACCGCCCGCTGATCTCCGCGCTTCCATACGTTAAGATTAAGCTCCATTATTTACTTACCAACTCCCAAAACGCCTTATCCTTAATAGTCCGAACCCTGTCCCCACCCCCAAGATACAGTGACGTATGTTTGTCCAACCCCTGTATCTGCTCAATGATCTTATCGTCATCCGCCTTGCTACTTGTTTTAAAGACCATTCGCACATCCTGAGCCTTAATCTCATTCACTTTATGCACCACCCAGCTCAGCACATAGCTGGCATAGTTATTTTCACTGGTTTTAAAGTGGCTCAGTTCCTGGGTGGAGAGAATGGTACCCACCCCAAACTCCCGGCCTTCTTTCATTATCATGCGCAGGCTGGGGAAGTTCTGTTTCATAAAGTTGTCTGCCTCATCCACCAGAACAAACTTGGAAAGCTGACGATAAGGCGATTCAAATTTTGAACTGCCCTGCAGGTGCATCTGGTTGTAGAAAATATCCAGTGTCATGGCGACCACCAGGTTCTGGATTTGAGAGTCGTAACCGGAGAGGTTGATTACCGTCACGCCATCTACCAGATCGTAGAGCGACTGGGTCTGGCTCGGGTCCGGCTGAAAAACCTGGAAGCTGATCAGATCAGACAGGGCTGCATAAAGTGAATCCTCTTCTACCTTTTCCTGATCCATAAACAGATCCCATACCTGCTGGACTGTTGGGGATGGTCGATTCCAGGTTGTTGGGTCTTGCGGTTTAATGCCGACCATTTCGTAGGCATCCAACACCAGTGTACGAATCTTGTTTTGCTGTTTGTTGCCCAGGTTAAAGGCCGTGGCCAGTGTGGTGCGGAACAGGTTGGCTGTATGTACCGGCAGCATGGGTTTATTACCAAACAGCGCCAGCGGATTAAACGGTAGATTAAACAGGTCAAAGACTTTGGCGTTGGTGGCCTCAACAAAGTCCTGTTTAATGTAGTCTGCCTTGTAATCAAAAATCAGAATACCAATCGGCTTGCCATCTACATTCTGATACTGGTTCTGCACCAGCTGGGTAATCACACTTTTAGTAAACTGGGTTTTCCCCGTTCCCATGGTGCCAATAATGGCGGTATTGGGGTTAAACAGTTTGTCGGTATTGGTGGGTTCCCATTGGATGGGCAGTCCGGTAACCAGCTCTGTACCGAACAGCACCTGCAGGGGCTTATTCTCTGTCTGTGCAGGCTGCACAGTCGAAGATTGTTGTTCCGGTGTCGTTAATTGACTGGCCGTTTTCTCAATACCCTCTTCAGGTAGTGCTTCTTGCTCTGTACTACCGGTTTCCGGGTTTGTATTTTCGGAGTCAAAACCCTGATCAAGAATGCGACTGAGTTCATCAAACAACTCATTTTGATCAAGCTCCAGCTCTTCATCCACGAGTTCTTCATTGTCAGGGCTTTGCCATTCATCCGCAGTGGCAAGCGTTGAAACTCTTTGGCTATCCAGCCCCGCAGGCATAAATGCAGAGGCAGGAATACCCAGCTGATTGGTGGCGGGGAGCAGGTTTTGCAACTCTGCCAGTGGGCTGCCCACCAGTGTATCCAGATAGGCGTAGGGCATTTCCAGTTGCAGGATATTGTCAATTACCTGTGCTGTAGTGCGGCTGCAGTTGTCGTCTTCCCGATGCACAACCACTAGCCCGGCAGGGTAGTCTGGCAAGCTGGCCAGATGATAGTCGCCTTTTAGCCATTCCTCACGTTGACCAAGCAGGTCGTTAAAGTGGCTCTCATTGAAGACCTGGTATAGCTGATACTTTTCAATCTGCATCAGAACCTGACGCATAAAGAGGCCCCGGTAGAGTCGGCCTTCCAGCGTTCTGGGGGCCAGCAGCCCGTCGACCATATAGTCCCGCAATGCCAGAGCCTGGGTGCGGGCACCCTCCAGGGCGCTATGGCCGGAGCCGTAATGGCCGGTCTTTACTTCCACCGGCAGTAGGATCAGTTCGCCATTTTTGAAACCGGCAAAAAGAATGTCGTCGGAGATCTTGCCCTGGAATTTTTCGCCCTTGTGGTAGCGGGAAAAATCACCCTCGCTCATTTTCAGCCCCACATTGCCGGAGACCCGAATCATCTCCGCAACGGAGAGGGGAATCCAGGTAATGCCGGATTCTGCCAGTAGAGCACTGATCAGTTTCCAGCTGCCGATAATGCCCTGTTTTCCTTTTCGCTCAGTGGCTTTATCGGTCACGGTTTTCAGCAGCCACTCGCCGTTAAAGGCGTTGTATTCGCTGATCAGGTTGTTGCCGCTTTCGTTCAGGATCTTTTTATAGAGTTCGGTCTGGCGAGTGACCGTAATGGCATCATAACCGGCCGAGTTGGTGTACTGGTCTGAGTAGTGAATCAGGATCAGGTTCTGGCTGCTATGAAAAAATTCCAGAGTCACTTTGGGGTCGATCACGGTGGTCCAGATAGAGTTATCGTAAGAGCGATCCAGAGCAGCACGGAACTCATCACTGACTGCCAGCGCGATAGCACTGTTTTCGGTATACAGGGTGTTGGACTGCCGGGCCGGTTTCAGTAGTCGGTTGATCAGCAGGGCCAGCCTTAGGTGCGGCTGGTTTTGCCACTGGCTATTCTCAAGCCCGAAAGCGGTGTAATAGCTGCCATGCTGACTGCGTGAAGACTCACCATTGAGCAACCCTTCGCAGGCCTGACCGGAGATATGTTGTTCCGAGTTTTTGTCGACACAGTCGATCTTCTGGTTGTTTTTGAAGAAGCTGAGATGGGCGTAGGCCTGCTCGTTATCCTTATGACGGAATTTACTGAACGAGAGGCGGGTGCGCAGCAGGTCAATAATGGTATCGGCATTTTCCCGGGCACTGCCTTTATCCAGCTTATAGGTCTGTTTGATCTGGTCGTAGGAACCCATCTCTGCGAAACGGTCGAACTCAGTTTCTGTCAGGCTGTTATCGTAGAGATTAATGTGAATGCAACGGCTGTTGAGCAGGCGGCTTCGGTAATAGCTCAACAGTCCCTGGAATACTTCACTGTTTTTACCATTGTTAATGGAGTTGATAATCAGTGGGGCGGAGTCTACCTGTCGGAATAGCTCCCGGAAGGTATTCATAAACTCCTCGATTTTCTCCTTTACCAGTTTGCCAACAAATTGATAGTTGGTTTGCTGTTGGGGCACAATCTCCAGCCAAAAGCTATTCTCTTCCACTATCTGGGTGTAGCAGTACTCGTACTGGTTTGAGTATACGTAGGGCAGCAGGCCACGCGGGTTCAGGCGTTTGCGCGTAACAGGTGGCAGGTTATTAAATGAATGAGCGTCACTGTCGCTGGTAATATTATCGGCAAGGTAGAGATAGTAAGCGACAACCAGAGGGTGTAGTGGTGAGATCAGCTCACGCTCATCCTGTTCCACAAAGCCGACCTTCAGCAGGGTTCTGGTATCGTTATCCAGGCTCATATTAAGCGGAATGCTGTCCAGAAATTCCAGATAGGTTGAAACATAGTCTCTGGCGCGATCCCTTAATTCATCCCCCCAGGAGCAGAGCGATAGCAGGGTGTGTCGGCCTTTCAGGTAATCCAGCAAATCGTTGCAGGCATTGGCAAAGTCTGGTGCTATGCGGCTGATATCTTCACAGGTGATATCGGTCTCGCCATTAGCGGACAGGAACAAGACCCGTTCTGTTACTAACCGGTATTCAAGTTCAAGCAGTTTCTGGCGTGGGCCAACGGTTTTGTTTTCCTGGTTATCAAGAATTACTTTGCCCTTGGCTGGTATAAACTGGCCGTTATACTGATCGTTAAACAGGCGGTTAAAGCGGTTTTCGTCCAGTAATAGTGGCAAGGTCAGTGAGTCACTGCTGACTTCTCCTTCGACCTGAAAGGTCAGTCGGCCGAGTCCGGCGGTTATATCAAACAGGACAACTTCTGACTGCTCGTAGGGCTCCTGATAATTGATGACCCCATACTCATCGGTAGAAACAGTCTCTTCGTTATCCGATAGCAGCTTTTTATTTGACAGATCCGGATTGATAATCAGCTCGTGTTCATCGGTCTGCAGGACGAGGCAGGATTTCTTCGGGTTTACCAGAAACCTGTTCTCAAAGGCCTCAATATGAAAAGTGCCTTCTTCCACGATCAGTATATGGAATTGATGGCGCTCATTGTTTTTCGGACGGTTTAAGCGCAGGGTCAGGTAGGTGGGAGAACCGTTCCACGGGAGATCACAGGTCAGGAAGTACTTGCCTTTACCGGTTGTACCTTTAAGCGACAGATGCTTGAAAGTCTCATTGTTGAGGATATCAAACTGTTCCCGCTTCAGGTCATTGCCGTGGAAAACCACTTTCAGTTTGACTTCGTCTGTATCTCGGGGGGCTTCGATGATTAGATGTTTTTTGCGTTTTCCAGCAGCAGAATTACTCTCGTTTCTGGGACCGGTGAGTTTGCAGTTTTCATTGGTTTCGAGGGAGTGGAAGGCCAGAGCGAACTGCTTCTGTTCATCCATTTCGTTCCAGAAATTCTGGACGTCAACAGAGGTATAGTCTGCATCAACTCTGGTAATATTTTCCCGAATAAATTTATCGCCCAGATCGGGTAATTTCTCACTTACCTCCTCAGGAAAATGCTCGATTACATCGGCGATCTCTTCTTTTAAACGGCGATTGTCTTCAAGCCGCTTCAGGATCTGCTTGTCGCTCCAGTTGCCGGTATTGATAGCAGCATCGGGCAGCAGGCCAAGGTTGCGAAGGTCAGGTGATCCCCCGGAAGAAATGGTCGTAAACAGGGGCTCAAAGCCAAACATGCTGCCGCCTTCTTCACGGATCAGTGATGTTTGCCAGGCCAGCAGGTTTTTGATCAGGCGTTGGCCACTCACCTGGCTGTCGGCGTATTCAACCAGGTTCGCTTCTACTTTTTCCGGCGCCCATACTGAGCCCGGGCTGGCCAGGTCGTCAGCACTGTTGATAAGAGTATCCAGCAGGCTGTTATGGAGCACCAGCAGGGCGCAGTCATCAAGGGGGGCGGACTGGCCGGCAATGGTGTCCCGCAACATGGAGATATAGTTTTCACTGAAGCCGGCAGCCAGTTGTTGGTTGGTGTCAGCATGGGCTACACAGACCAGGCGGACACCGTTGATCTGTATATAAGGAAGCTCAGTGTCTTCCAATACAATGGTGCCGTTAGCTTTGTTCTTCAGCTCATTGAAAAGGCTTGTGGTATTTTTCGCATCCGGAGACTGGAACTGATACCGGGAGCCAATGTTGATTACATCGCTCAACCACAGGATCAGCCGGTTTGCCAGGAATTGTTCAAATGGTGCTGCGCACATAGACGGCGTCTCCACTGTCACTCAAACGATCAACATTTCCAACACGGTCATAGAACGCAAGGAGGCTTTGTTCGGATTGCTTATCAAACCAGAAACCACGATCCTGGAAACCTTTCAGAAGTTCCTGGAAGTGCAGTTTGTGGTCTCTGCCAATGACAAGATTGGTCAGTAATAACAGGTAGTCCTGGCTAAGTACCAGTACCCGACCGGTTCGGCCCCTGGATTGAACAAAGTGACGGCAGACCTGTTTTTCAAACTCTTTCTGGTAGGCGGCTCTGATTTCATGACGGGTTGTTGCGACAACGTCAAACTGATCTTGTGCGTAATCAAACAGTACTTCCAGTGCGCGGGTGGCCATGTTGTCGGATGAGCCTTGTTTCGGTTTCAACTGGTTATGGGTCTGGAAATTTTCCGCCCATCCTTCCACTGCATGAGCAACCGATGTCTGCGTAGATAAGTCAGCCTGTTGTAGCGATTGAAGGAACATCCAGAGGGGATACTTTTTGTCACCACCCTTATTAAGACGATCCAGCATGGAGAGAATTGGGAACAGTGCTTTTGAGGCGCTGTAGAGTTGGCGGAAGCCGTTACGATGAATTTCTGCCCGCTCCTGTCCCGCTCTTTCATTATCCAGAATGAAGTAGAGAGGTTTGCTGGCGGGCTCTCCAGATTTCCACCCTTTGATATTCAGGGCCATTTGTGAGCAGTAGATGAAGTTGTATAGTTCAAGAAACTGATCACAATATTGAAGCAGGTAGTCTGTTTTCCGGCACAGGAATGAGAGGTCTTTTACAAAGTTGTTGGCCACAAACGGCAGGTAAGGGTATTGGCCGTCATCAGGCGCTCTCTCTTTTAAATGGCCACGTAATTGCTTGAGTATCATGCTCTCAATAAAGTTAGGATGGCTGTCGAGGGTCGCCTCAACCTGACTGAATGCCATGAAACTCTCGAAAAGCGTACTCAGGTGTTTACTGGCGCTGGGTGGTTTTTCACTTTGGCGCAGTAGCAGGAAATCAGGAGCAACGCTTTGCAGAGCATTATCCTTGAAGTACATTTTTTCTAAATGTTCGATAAAGCGCTCTTCACTGAGCTTACTGGCAATTTCATCGAGGCACTTGGCCTGGAAGCGTTCAAACCTGAAAGAAGGTTTCAGCTCTTTACCAATGATCAAACCGAGGGTATGGCCAGCCGTTATGGCGTAATCAAACCGGTTACCCTTGTTGCGGTAAGGCAGATAAGTGTGCAGGTAGTTTTTCTGCTTATGGTCTGAATGGTTCAGGCCCTTAATAATCTGTTCTGGTAAAGTCATATCAACGCTCCACCCTGATCTCGTCTTCATCGATATCATTAACCAGCGACCAGTTGTCTGAGCCTTTGGTGATATGAATGCGGTTTTTGTGCCTTACTTGCGCGGTGATACTTTCGATAACCTCTTCCAGCAGAACAATGACGTTTTTATCATGCCGGTTTGGACGATAACCCCGGTTGATTTTGCGAATAAGGTCCAGAAAGTTCACGGAAACTGGCAGTGCTGGAAGTTCGTGGTCGTCCAGTTTCAGGTAAGCATTAAAATAACCCAGTCGTGCAGGGCGCTCATTTTGCACCTGTTTGAGGCTGGCGCGAATATCAACATGGGCTGATACCTGGTAGCCATTAAGGTCATTCAGGAAAATTTGGCTCTTGTCACTTAATTGCGGAGCAAAGCGGTTGGCATAGCGCAGCAGGGCTTTGATCAGCTCCTTACTGTAAAAAGCTCTCAGGGCATTTCTCTGGTCTGCATCCCCCTGAAAGTTGCTATGGAGAAGCCATATCCTTGTATATTCTTCGATCAGTTCATTATTGAAGTCTGCACGGAACTTTAGATGGTACTGGTCCTGTAGGGGCAGGTCGGTAAACTCAACGTCCTTAAATAAATAGAACAGTCGTAGCCAGCTGCCTGGCTGGTTTTCAATTTGTTCAGGATCAATCCATTTTCCCATGTATTCCCTGAAGGTGATAAATTCCTCGTCATCAAAATTGAGAGAGCTCTGTATCAGAAACAGGTCAATATCTTTTGAGCGAATAGTGCATGGGTCAAATTGATGGAGGTTGCGAAACAGATCCGTTTTTTCCGAGGCAAACAGGTTGTCGAACAGGTAGTTTGGACCGGTAAGCAGTTGGTGGACAGCATCCAGAATAGAGCGCGCAGTCAGAAAATAATCGTTCTTTAACCGCAGTTTCAGGAGGGTTTGTACAATCAACTGCTGAACAGGTTTCTGCTGCAACATGGCAAAGTTGCTGTAGAGAACAGGATCATCTTCTTTCACCATTGCCTGCCAGGCTAGATAAAAATCATTCTTGCTGTTGTTATCAGTCAGCTTATGGAGGATATCCTCAATAAACGGTGAAAGGATTTCATCGCCGATAGGGACGTATTTGGGAAAGTCCTCGAAATTCAGGAAGGTATGATTAGGGGCAACACTCTGACTTTTTGAACCTGAAAGATAGGCTTTGATAGAGTTCCGGAGATCCAGATGCTCTTCTGAGCCGCTATCGCTGTAATTAAATAACATGCCCGTATTAATGCCCACCACTAATGGCAGGTCGGATACTTTATGGCGGGCAAAGAGATCATCCAGAGTGGCGATTGCATCCTTGTCCGGCTGGAAGCTATGGGTGGCATCTAAATGGAATTTGATCTTTTTATGGTACTTATCATAGTACCGGGTCAGGATTTCGGATTTACCATCGCCTGAGCTGCCGCAGAGAAAGATTATCTCATCAGCATTCTTAATATTCTTAATGGCTTTCTTAAATGCCTTTTCGACATCAGTCTCGATGTAAAGGTATTCTTTGACACGGTTATTGCGGTTACCAAGCGTCGAGACGGCATGAGCCGATGACCGCGAAAGGATGTCGAGCAGCTTGCGAAGGGTCATGGAAATACTCGATATTTGTCGAATGTTGCCCGTCAGACTGTTGCCGATCGCCTTTTACTGCAATGGGATAAGGGAACGTCTGATTGAAAATAGAGGACTGTTAGTCTTTGGTGGGTGATGAGTGTCATCTATTCCCAAAGATTTTCTAGTGCCCCCCGCTGGGTAGCCGGGGTGGCATTACTGCCACCCAGCCCCCTAAGAACCGTACGTGCAACTTTCATCGCATACTGCTCAAGCCTCTGTGATAAGAAATCTCATCACACGACAGATACTGTCTTACCTCTGCCGATCATTCACTGCTACCATTTAACCGTGAAGGTTATTTGGTAGCTAGATGAACGTCTTCCGGTCGGTTCAGTGCAAAAGCACTGTCTAACCCTTCCCGGAAGCAAACGAGTTGGCATTACTTGTCTGTCGTTGAGACCAGTCGGAAGTAGGCATCCTTTCGGATTGGGTCAAAGTTCGAAACCCTGTCTGCCTCATTACAAGACAGCATTCGCTTTTTCCGACCTCCTCTACCCTCTCCACCATCCCCTTTCCTTACGGTCAGGATACCTTCTATGAAGGGGTGAATAGGGCTTACCCAGTTGATAAGCTTGAGTCAAATGAACCGGGGAGGGTGGAGTCTGTACTCCGGCAGGCATAATGACATCGTCAGATTTAGCGCGCAGAGTCTCTGATCCTGCCTGCATCCCTTTTGGGCTCTGCCTGTCAGTCTCTTTGGCAGATTGGCGGTGACGAAGCTTATAACTCTTCACTTACGTTCACCCGTCCGGTTCGCTCCTGGCCCGCCGCCGGTTGAGACTACCAGCTTAGAGGCTTTGTCCCCGGAGCTTCACATCTTGGATTACTCAGCAGCATGTCCGGGTAGGAGCATCTGGATGTACAGAAGTCCGAATCACACAAGGTGTCGGAACCTCAAACTTACCCTTATAAATCAGGCTGTACGCCCGATTTTCTGGTCGCAACCACGCTACCGCCCGTAGGTTGTGCTACTGCCTTTTATTGACAGTAGGGAGCATGGGCCCAGATAGCTCAGGTGTAGTGATTTTAATGATTCGACAGATAGTACTAGAAACAGTTGGTCATCAGCCAGTGGTACAACCACGGTGGTGTATAAAACGTGGGCTTAGGAATTGTCCCATGGTCTCCTGTCTCTAATCTCACAGAACCTGCCGTGCCCTGAGTCTTATTATCTCTGGTCAGCAGGGCGTGCTTTATTTGCCATGGAGTCCGGTATTTATTTTCAAACTTGAGCTTTGAAGAACCGGTAACCTTTGATCGTGAGTCCGTGATTTATACGAAGCAGAGTAGTCAGATTCTCTATTGAAGGACCATGTCCTTCAGCTAGCTCTGGGATTTTCAAGCCGGAGAGGCGTTTATCGAATGACAGCTGCTTTTCATAATCGGGGAAACTGGCGTTGATCAGCCGGGACTTCCAGTAGAGTGGCTGTGGGTCATAGTCGCCGTAGCCGTAATCAAAAAAATCTACAGTACGCTGGCGCATATTGATTTTAACTCGTTCATGAAGCATGGGGATGGGTTGGGTTTCAAAACCCTCGTAGGTCATTAGGGTCAGTTTACCGGAACGGATATGAATTTTTACCAGGTCCACTCCATCGGTTTCTGAAAAGAGCTGTGTGGCACAACCCGCATATATTCTTAATGGGGGCGGCAGGTCATTGATAAAACGACTATGGATTACCAAAGAGTGGCTATCGTTAAGAATACAGGCTGGTAACTGCTGATGGGCCTGTTCGCACATTTGAGCAATCAGGTTGGGTTCTGCCAGGGAAAACAGCAGCTCACGAGACTCTGCAACCGCAGTTTTGTAATCAGCAAAGAAGGCTTTGATATCTCTTTTCAGCGGGTCAGGCATGTGCTTGTAAATGCGTTTTTGATTGAATTGCTGCAAGGCAAAATAGACCAGTAAGTCTTCCGTTCTTTCTTTTGCAGCCTGGTCAAATGCCTGGATATCCGCTTCCCCCTTTAACAGATTAAATGCCTGTTTTGGGGAGCCTATTTGTTCTGCGAGCAAGCTTGACTCATCAAACTCGTTGGCTGTGGGTAACCGACCCAGTTCAAGGCAGCGCTGCCAGTAGTTTTCCAGTAGATGACAGTTTTCTTCTAGTAGTCGTTTTTTGTTAGAGGTGGACCTGCTCTTGTGAACCAGCTGTTTCCATTGAGGTCTTCGGCGTTGTTTACTGGCCAGGTAAAGCTGTTCTTCGTCTTTGTCTTTGAAAATATAAAAGATCCCCGGTGCAACCGGGATGGGTTCATCATCAAGAATCTGTTCGATAAAAATCTGGAGTTCGGTTTGGCTAAAATATTTTTGAAAAGTGTTCCTGCTGGTGAGCACGCCATCTTTAAAGGGTTTGAATTTGCGGATGTGCTGTTCACTGGCAATCATGGCGGATACGACCAGTAATTTACCGGTTAGACGCCAGGCTCCGAGCACCGCATCAACCCGCTCTTCCAGGTCTTCAATCACATTAATGACGTAGCCAAGGTTGACCAGGTCGGCTGCTGTTTTTTCACCCTCGGGTCGCCAGTTTGGATCCCAGCCCGTTGAGGTGATGCCATGGGCCTGAAGTTCAGACAGGTCATCCCCATGGCCGCAGCCATAATCAAAGACGGTGTATTCCCCCTTCAGGTAGCCATTGTTGGCCAGTGTTTTCATGGGGCTTGAGAGGCCGTCCCGGCTTAGTGCGGTTTTATGGCGGTCAACCTTATGGACTGCTTTCTGGTCAGACAGGTCTATTCCTGCTTTTCGAAACAGTCGACCGTCCAGAAGTTCGTAGCCTTTTTCGGCGATTAATGCTTCCCAGCCTTGCTGGAAGCCAATAATACGGGGGTTTTCGTAGAGCCCTGCCACTTCGCCTTCCCGGGTGATTTCGCAAAAGTCACTATGGTTAGGGTCCGTTGGCAGAATCATATGTTCTTTTCGGTGGAGGATGGGCGGGTTGGCTGAGTTGGAGAAGTCTGTCTGTTTGATCTTCTCTCTGGCAAGATCAATTCCATAACTGCAGTGAAGTGATGGATAGGCTTCGTCGTAGAAGCTGGGGTAGTAGAGCAGGGTGACTTTAAAGCAGTCTTTGTGCAGCCGAACGATGTTCCATTGCTGTTCAGGTATGCCAGCGCTGGTAGCTTTTTCGAAGATCCACGAAAAGAACTCTGGCGAGGTTTCACTCAGAGCTGAACGATGCAGGTAAAGAGCTTTAGGTAGCTTTTTACCAATTTGCAACTGTTCGACAGTATCCATCCATCGTTGTTCATTCATAACTGAAATTGCTCCAGAAAACGTTCAGAAGAAAATCGTCTGGGAATAAGGCCCTGCCCGTTGGTTTTGGCGGACATAACCGAGACTTCACCACTTCGCTGTTCTTTGTTATAGCTGATGTGGATGGGACGATCCTGCCCATAATAGTAGAGTCGGTCGAAGGGTAGCTGGCTGACGATCCAGATAACCAGGTTCTGTGATGCGGTTCCTTTTATATAGAAGTCGCAGGCTGCCCCGCCGCGAGGGCAGATGATGTCGCCATTTTTATTTTTCTCAAAAGAGGCGTGTTGATCCAGCTTGGGATAAATAGCGGGTAGAATGCTTCGCTCTTTCGCCAGCTTCTTTCGTGCGGTTGCCAGCTTGGGGGAGCTGAACCCATAGGTCAGTTGTAAACCACCAAAATGATCATAAACCGGGTCAAGAATATTGCCCGCCAGGTCGGCCAGTGCTTGCCAGCTATTCTCTTCCAGGGGGCGGTTATCAATACTGGATGTTTGCCAGGTTTCACCGCACTCGATCAGTTGCCGGTAGGTGAAGTGTTGGCTGCAAGGTTGGTCCAGTTGGCGCATGGTGAAACCTGCTGTTTGTTTTTACCAGAATAATCAATTGGGTTGGTGAAGTTCAATCCCGATGGGAATAAGCTGCATACGGTTCAGGTGTTGATCTGACCATTATGCAAATAGACGTTAATAAAAGAGAAACCCTATGACTCTCTGGGTAGAAATCGCCACGAGCATTGGCAAAGCCGTTGTTCTTCAATTACATCACCGCAATGGGCAAGAGTGCGTTGATGATGTCCAGTATATCCCCATGCTAAAAACGGTTAATAACAGTGTTGTTTCCACCGCGGCAGACTTGCTAAGTCAGCGACAAGTTCAGCAGACGTTGTACGACTATGCCCGTGAGCTGTATATGCAAGCCTGGGTAGCCAATGGTGATGAGGATGATCCCGCCATTGATGAGGGGCCGGAAACCTTTGACTGCATTTATGAGCATGAAATGTGGCCTGAGTGATCTCCATAAATTGTCAGCAACAAACTGTCCTCGTCAATAAGATCTGAGAGATTTGATGTTTATATTTCCTGAAACTGAAAAAAAGCTGAAAGCCAGAATTTCAAGCTACCGATCCGCGCTCAATAAAGAGAAAAAAGAGTATGACTTCATCAGTGATGGCAGCGGTAAGCGATATGTTCTGTTCAGCCTGTATCTGGTACTGAATGATTCGAAAAAGTCAGAGAGTTACTTTAACTGGTACCAGGAAGAATTTTCTGATGATGTGGGCGAACCGATCCAGATATTGTGCTGGTCTCTGGGCTTGCTGAGAATGAACAAGCCGGTGGCAGCACGCTATAAGCTGGCGGAGCTGATGCTGGCAAACCTTTATCTGATCCCTTACGTGTTGGGCCAGACCCTCGAGCAGGAATATGATATCTGGTATTCTTCCAACTTCCACAATCTGGATTATATTTATGACCTTCCGGAAGAGGTCAGTGACGTGATCACGGATAACGAGCGGGCGTGGATGAATGAGGCGTATGGTTCACTTGAGTTTCGTCGTATCAGACGACGGTACATCGAAATATATCATGAGCTGTTAACCACTAAAGACATCGCAGCGCGAACAATATTGCTCGACGAGGCTCGAGAAATAAAATCAGGTCTGGCATCCGTTGATTTTTAACGGATATGGACGTTAAAAATTAGTGTGTGAGAAAGGGTGAGGTAGAGATGGGGCATTACTGTAAAATTTGTGACAGTAGCCGACCCAACGAAAAATTTTCTGGTAAAGGGCATAAGAATCATATCTGCAAAGACTGTTCTGCAAAGCCCAAAGAGGAGGTTGCAGCAATCGAGCAGGAAAATGAAATATTTGGATTTATGAATCAGTCAAATATTTCAAGAAAAAATATAGCTCGCCTGCGTAAATTGACACTGTCAGATAACTCTCGTGTCTCAGATCTGGCTGCCATTATGTTAGAGGTTGCGCTGGTTAAACCACACAAAAAGCGCAGGCTGAAGGTGTTGGCCAAAGAGCATAGAGAACTGTTTGTCAAAGTCAGTGAGTCCGGTCTTATTTATGCTCACCATTACTAATCATCCAGCAAGTTACCGGACCTGGAATAATTGTTTTTTCGCTTCCCTGGTCAGCTGGGGTAGCGCAGAGGAAATATAAATGACATCCGTGACACGCAAACAGCGCCGTCAACAGGAACGGCAGCGGCAAAAGTTGTTTAAAAAGCTTAACAAGATATCCAGCAACGCTATCGATAATGTACAGAATAATAGCATTGTCGATACCTCGGAAAACCTGGGGCTTTCCTGTTTGTCAGATCATATTTCAGACTTTTCTGAGCCTCTTTATGATTCCAGCTGGGATCAGGACGGTATTGAGGATATTTATGACCTGGTCTGTTGTTGTTGGAACATAGGCACCTGTTCGGAAGAGTACGAGGATCTTTTATGGGGTATTTTGATCGAGGAGAAACTGGACGAGTGCGTTGATGACCCTGATGGAGTACTCGCAAGCAAGCTCGCTGACATTATTGACCAAAGGCGTTCTATGTTTGCTGATGATCGTCGTTTTATCATGGATTTTCGCCTGGAATTTACTGAAGACAATTGTATGAACCTGCAAATAGCCAGTACACCGATGGCCCAGCAAGAATTTCTTGCAATACAGGCAGCCAGGGCGATGGCTATGGATGATGAAACCCTGGGAGCATAAGAACCCTGAGGTTTCATGCTTCAAGCTTTAACCGTGACGATTTCCGCCCAGTTTGTCGTGTAGCTCTGGCTGAGCGTCTGCTGATTCATATGCCAGCCTTTTTTGTTGAACCCCACTGATCCCGGCCTTACCGTGTTTCTGCCATACTTCCGGTTAATGGCGTCCAGAACGGACATCATTGGAGTTGTTTTCGGCAGGCTCTGCGCCATTAATAAATCCCCCTGATAGCCTTGATCACGACAAAGCTCCATCAAAGCAAAGCCCGCCTTTTTATATTCGTACCCTTGTTGATAGATCAACTCCAGTGCTGCTCCCAACTGTTGAAGCCATGGTCTGGTATCACTGGTTGGCGAGGGCACTATTAATTTCAGGGAGCGGCTGGTTTGTGGCTGGTTCTGCTGAAAGGCATCCGTGCGAATAAAGATAATCCCTTCACGGGCAAACTGGTTTTGCGCCCGGAGTTTTTCACAAGCTCGGCTGATAAAGCTGGCCAGCGCAGAATGCAATTCCTCTTTCGTGGTCACCCGTTTACCAAAGCTCCGTGAGCACATAATCTGATGCTTGTTGCCTTTGCTTTCTTCTTCCCAGGGAATGCAGCTTTCCCCCTGCAGTTCACAGACCGTCCTCTCCAATACCACTGAAAACTGTTTTTTTATCCATCCCCGATGGCTGCTTGCCAGCTGCGCGGCTGTGTGAATTCCCGCCGTTTCCAGTCTTGCTCCAATACGACGCCCGACGCCCCATACTTCACCCACTGGAGTAATATCCATAAGCCGTTGTTGACGTGATGGGCTGGTTAAGTCCACAACGCCACCGGTGGCCGGGTATCGTTTGGAAGCATAGTTGGCCAATTTAGTGAGCGTCTTGGTCGTCGATATTCCCACCCCGATAGGCAAGCCTGTCCAACGGTGGACCCGTTCTTTCATCTCTGTTCCAATTCGTTCCAACTGATGTAATGGGAAACCGGTCAGGTCTACAAACGCTTCATCAATGGAATAGACTTCAAGGTTTGGGCTGAAGTGCTCCAGTACCGACATAAAGCGGGAGGACATATCGCCATAGAGGGTGTAGTTGGAGCTTTTCAGAATAATTTCACCACGCTCAACCTGTTGCCGAACTTTGAAGGCTGGCGTTCCCATGGCAACACCCATGGCTTTGAGCTCTCTGGTTCTGGCGACAATGCATCCGTCGTTATTGCTCAACACGCCTAATGGCTTACCGATTAAGGTTGGATCAAACACCTGCTCGCAGGAACAATAAAAGCTGTTGGCATCACAGAGGGCAATGACTGATTTCATCGGAGGCTGTGAATGACGTTGGTCACCACACCCCAAACATCAAGATCCTGTTCGGCATTAATGGTGATGGCGGGGTATTCCGGGTGCTCGGATTCTAAAAATACCCTGCCATCCCTGCAGACCAGTCGCTTAACGATGAGTTCTCCATCCAGCAAAGCGATAATGACATCGCCAGTTTTCGCCGTAAGGGAGCGGTCAATAATCAGAATGTCTTCATCAAAGATGCCAGCGCCTTCCATGGATTTGCCCTTGGCTCTGGCAAAAAAAGTAGCTGCAGGATGGTGAATGAGTAGCTGATCTAGCGATAAGGTTTCTTGCAGGTAGTCAGCTGCCGGGCTGACAAAACCACAGGCAGCGGGGCTTTGATAAAAGGGATA
>CBDHDM010000112.1:0-7002 GCA_965261315.1 Endozoicomonas sp.
CACCCCCCCCCCCAAAAAAAAAAAATCAACCAAATTAATTTTAAAATTCTGGAATTATTAACACCATGAATAAAAACAAACAGGATGGCCATGCAAGTGATGGCGAGGAAGATGATACCTCCAACGGATTCCTTGATTTTGTCTTCACTTTCCTGTTGGACTCGCATGAAGCTAAAGACAAAGCAGTCCGGTTCCGTGTTTGTCAACTCATCAACAAGATTTTGAACAACATGGATGATGATGCTATCATTGACGATGATCTTGCTGATAAAATTTTTGAGAGTATGCTGACACGTCTCCATGACAAAATTCCCGCTGTGAGAGTGCAGGCAGTTGCTTCGATTTCTCGGCTTCAGGACCCAACAGATGCTGAATGCACTGTAATAACCACATATTTAAAGATCATGTCTACTGACTCAAGTGCTGAAGTTCGTAGGGCTGTGCTCCTGAACATTGCCATTTCATGTCAAACATTGGAGGGAGTTATAGGTAGGTACCGTAAATCCTCGAATAAGCATCCCCTTAAAGGGGCAAGTGTCACCTAGACTGTACAATGTCACTTTGAAAGGGCGGAAAGCGTATTTGCATCAATGGGACAGTAAAATAATTGACCAATTTTTTCCAGTTTTCCTGTGTATTTTGAGAAATTGCTGAAAAGTTGATTATAGTGTATAGGTGTTCCAAAAGCAGTTTGATGTTAACAAAAAGGTACCTTATCAAATATTTGAGTAATTTTGACCAAAAAGCAGAGAAATTTCCATGACAGTGCCCCAGCCTTTTAATACACCTGTAAATACCCAGTATGTGTCCCAGAAATCTTCCCTGTACTTTTAAAGTTCCTAGGAACTGAAGGAGAGTAGGTCAAAGAGGAACCACCTTATCTGGGGTAGGGGGTAATTGAAGACATCCCCAAACCTCATGAACATTACCAAAACACTTTTATTGGCTTTAAAATTAAAGTTGACACAGAAATATGTGAGGTTTGATGAAAAGTGATGCTTGAATTTCATTGTCATTTTTTACTGCTGAATAGAGGACTAGAGGACTATGTTGTAGGTTAAAATGAATCACAGGTTCAAACTAGGTTGATTTGTATTTTCCTTTGTTCCAAATGTAAATACAAATTCCTTAAACAAAGGAAAATACAAATCAACCTAGTTTGAAATCATTTTAACCTGGATTTAATTTAACCTACAACAGCTACTTTATACAATAAGAACATCATCTTTTGAGGTTGAGAAAGGGGGTGCTGGCAGAGGTACCATCTACAGTATTTAGTGGTTTGATGGGTCTGGGTTGAGCAGGGCTGTCATTAAGAGGCGGGGGCCGGGGATTTCCACCGGTTACTAAGAACGTGTCCCCCGGCTAACTTTCATAGGAAAATAGAAGAAAAATAGAACCAAAAGAAATTCCTAGCTGTTTGATTCCCCGCCTACTTGTTGTATTTACCCGGCAACTTGAAATCTTAGTGACAGCCCTGGTTGAGTATTGCAGTTTTGACCACTTCCCTGAGTAAACTTAATTTGAGGATTCATGGAAAGCAAGGGTTAAATCGTGTAAGAGGTTTCTAATGGTTAAATGTAAACTAGCCTTTATTATTCTTCATGTTGTAGGGAGAACCCAAGATGTGACAGAATCAGTGAGGAAGCTGGCTTATCGCATTCTAGCAGAAAAAGTGAACATCAAGTCATTTACCATTGCTCAGCGAGTGCAGCTGCTTTCTATTGGATTACTTGACAGATCAGAGGCCATCAAGGATCTTTGTGCTAAGGAGCTTCTGGGTGGCTGGCTGAAAAGTTTTGATAAGGATATCATTAAACTGCTGAAATGCTTAGATGTGGAAGGATGTACTGAAGTAGCTGAGCTGGCACTGAAGGCAATACTCAAGGGTGAGTTGAATACTTCATACACGTGAGTTGTCAGGGCTTAAGATGTTACCCTTAAGATGTATGGCATACTTTTGGAAAAAATAGGAACTGAAGAGAGAGGAAAGTGATGGAATGGACTTAAGCCAGATGCACTGAAGCTAATTTTCTCCTTCCCCATTCTCAGAAACTTGACTGTTTATTCCCAGCAGAGTATGTACTGTACTTCAAAGGGGTATAAAATGCCCAGTGTGGGGTCTCATTATCCCAGGGGAGACACAAAAGAAGTGGGCAAGAGAAGTTTGAAATCAAATAAATTTCTTACCAATGGAAGTATTTTTAATTATTGCAACTTACACATCTGTTGATTTCCTCCCTAGTCGGGTCATGTTAAGGTTTTAAGACTGTCTGTATTCACCCCTGCTCTGTAGAAACTAAGGTCCTTCAAGTCTCCTGATCATTTTGCTGGTTGACATACCAAATGTGGCACAAAAGGTCCAGCATGACCACAAGATTCTATTTCACTGCTTGCAGGATTACCAAAAGAGGATTTGAAATTTTATGCTGAATCATTAAAGAAAGGCCAAGAAGAGGAAGGCCCAGTAAGAATCAACTATGGCACTCTTGATGCCGAGACAGCATTTTATTGGAGATGCCTTGGAGAACATGCAAAATCCATGGGTGTGGATGGGGAAGAACTGTTGGACGAACTCCTACCTGAAGTCTCAGGGTTCTGCAAGTATATTCAGGGGTATGTCCATTGAAAGAAGTTACTTCAGTTTATTTTGGAGTGGTTCTCAGTGAATAATATACAGCAAGAAATTTACATAATTTGTGTTTGTTTTGTTTTACAGCATTTTTTAATTCAGGTTTAGAAAACTTGCATCACTTCAACTTATTTAGAAGTAATAATTATTTCTAAGTAAGCTGAAGTAAAGCAAGTTTTCTTAAACAATCAAAAAATGCTGTAAAACAAAAGAAAAAATTGAAACTGACCAAGATTACCTTATTGTAGGAAAATAACGCTTGTGTTAATTAAAGTAAATTGGAAATTAAAGCGACTTAAATTAACACAAATTGAAGGAAAAATTACTTCCCAATAAAGGAAATTAACGCAAAAGAGGTGCTAAAATTTCAAAAATGAAGGAATTAACATGACGTACACAAAGAACCTAGAGCATTATACGGGATACCTGTGTAGAGACTGGGACTAGCCCGGCCAAATTGTGTTTTGTAGTCGTCCATCATTCCGTTCGTATAGCTCAATAAAGCATTAAATAAAAGGAAATAGATGGACTCTTATCTATGATGGACGACTACAACATGGAGGTGAACTACACCGAAAATGTCTTACGCGACGTAGTCACGCGCGGCCTCGCCGATGACGAAATCCAGCTCGACCTCGGCGAAACGAACCAGGACATGACACTCGAAGAAGTCTTCCAGTTCATCGAAGCCAAGGAATCGGGCAAACGATCCGCAGGGCGCCTACTTCAGACCCACGGTGCCGACGCCACCCGCAGCCAATATCGCAACGCCAAACAGGGTGACCTCAGAAACCGTAGGACCGCCGAGAAACACGAAACATGCCTCTATTGTAGCAAACAGGGCCACGGCCACAGAGCAACGGCCAAAGTCAGAAAGCAGGAATGCTCCGCCTACGGCCACATCTGTCAACACTGTGGACGAGCGAATCACCTTGAAGTTACCTGTCAAAGTAAGGACAGGCCACTTATCCGGAAGCCCCCAAACATGAACGACACAAGCAGACAAGCCGAAAATGCTGCGTTTGATGCCCTCTGCAGCTTGAGCAGCTCTAGCGAAAACCAATCCATCCATGGCATTTCCCTAGACCACCACTTATACAGCCACCTCAACGATCGATGGATTCGACGAGCATCGCAACCACAGCCATTCGTGACGCTCGCCATTACCATACATCCGGACGACTACATCGCCCTCGGATTTAAATCCGTCATCCACCAACCCAAGTCCATGCATCTCCGCGCCATGGCAGACACCGGCTGCCAGAGCTGCCTCGCCAGTATGAGCATCATCCGTCACCTCGGCCTGAGTGAGAAAGACCTCATACCCGTCACGACACGCATGCATGCAGCAAACAACAGTGGCATACCGATACTAGGAGCGGCCATCTTGCGATTCTCAGGCAAATCCAAACCTGGGCAGCACCTTGAAACCAGGCAGATTGTCTATGTGACCACCGACTCCGACAAACTATTCTTGAGGCGAGAGACCTGTGAAGCCCTGGGGATGATCTCTGGGAGCTTCCCTACAGTCGGCAAGGCCATCCTGACACACATGGACACGTCATCTGATGCAGCAGAGCAAACCAACCAACCAACCCCCAGGGCAATGCCACTGCCCTCAATGCCAAACACCACCATCCAAACCGGCCGAGCCACCATTCCCAGCGACAGAGGCCAACAGAGAACATCTGCAGGAGTGGCTCCTCAACTACTACAGGTCCAGTACGTTCAACACGTGCGAACACAAACCGCTGCCACTAATGGAGGGCGTACCCATGAGACTCATGGTCGACCCCAATGCAGAGCCAGTCGCCCACCACACCCCAATCCCTGTTCCGCTCCACTGGCAAGAAGAGGTGAAGGCTGGCCTCAACCAGGACGTAGCACTTGGCGTCCTCGAGCCTGTACCAGTAGGAGAACCCGTAACATGGTGCCATCGTATGGTGATATGTGCAAAGAAGAATGGCAAACCCCGTCGCACCGTTGACTTCCAGGCGCTCAACCTCCACGCGACACGCGAAACGCACCATACACAGAGCCCATTTCACCAAGTGCGCTCCGTGCCACACGACAAAAAGAAAACCGTCTTTGACTGCTGGAACGGTTATCACAGTATACCCCTCCATGACGACGACCGCCACCTCACCACGTTTATCATCCCCTGGGGAAGATATCGCTACAACACAGCTCCTCAGGGTTACATAGCATCAGGTGACGGCTACTCTAGAAGGTTCAACGAGATTGTCTCCCACGTCCCCAACAAGACAAAGTGTATCGACGACACCTTACTATGGGCGGACGATATCAGCGCCAGCTTCAAACAGGCGGTCAACTGGCTTGACCTCTGTGGGCAACATGGTATCACCCTCAACCCCGACAAATTTGTCTTTGCCGCCGACACAGTCGAATTCGCAGGATTTGAAATTACAAGCGACAGCGTGAGACCATGCCAGAAATATCTCAATGCAATCCGCCACTTCCCAACACCCAACAACATCACGGACATGCGCTCCTGGTTTGGCCTCATTAACCAGGTATCATACGCATTCGCAGCAACTGAACGCATGCTGCCGTTTCGCGAATCACTCAAACCTGGAACCCCATTCCTCTGGAACGACGAACTCAACCAACTCTTCGAAGAATCCAAGTCGGTGATCATCAGCGAGATTGAAGATGGAGTCCGCATCTTCGATAAGTCCAAGCCCACCTGTATGGCAACCGACTGGTCAAAGACCGGTATCGGCTACTGGCTATTCAAGAAACACTGCCAGTGTCCATCCACAGACCCCTTCTGTTGCCACACCGGCTGGAAAGTCACGCTAGTCGGTAGCCGATTCACCCATGCTGCTGAGTCACGCTACGCCCCTATCAAAGGAGAAGCCCTGGTAGTAGCCGACGCCCTCGACAAGGCACGCTTCTTCGTCCTCGGTTGCAGCAACCTGATTGTCGCAGTAGACCACAAGCCGTTACTGAAAGTCCTTGGCGATCAATCTCTTGAGGAAATCTCCAATGGCCGACTACGGAACCTAAAAGAGAAAACGCTTCGATACAAGTTTCGTATAGTACACATACCCGGCGTGCGACACAAGGCTGCCGACGCTGTCTCTCGCCACCCTACTGGCACTGCAAACCCAGACATGTTGACACTACCAGACGACGTAGCAGCTACTGAAACGCATCTCCCAGTGGACCTTATCGGGCACCCGTTCCTGGCAAACATCCGCACCCATGAGCCACCACACGATTCATGTTCATCCAGCCTTGATGACGAGCTAGCATCATCGGCTTCATCCACCCTCAGCACCATGGCAGTCACCTGGAATAAGGTAAAGCTGGCAACAACGAGTGACCCAGAATTGTCCACTCTAACTACCATCATCGAATCAGGCTTCCCAGAGTTCCGACATGAGCTGCCACAAGCCCTCCAGGAATACTACCAGTTCCGCGAGCACCTATACACAGTCGATGGTGTCATTCTCTATAAAGACCGCATTGTCATACCACCCGCCCTACGTCAACAGATACTAGCAGCGCTTCACTCAGCTCACCAGGGTGTGACCTCCATGACCGCACGTGCGGAATGACTGTCTTCTGGCCAGGCATCACACCAGCCATCACCACATTGCGTGCCAACTGCTCCCACTGCAACCGTATGACACCCTCACAACCCAGTGCCCCACCTTACCCAACAGTGCTACCAGCATACCCCTTCCAGTGCATCTGCGCCGACTTCTTCCATTACAAAGGAATCCATTACCTCGTCGTGGTTGACCGATATTCTAACTGGCCGATCATTGAAAAAGCACGGGAAGGTTCCACGGGCCTGGTTGACTGCCTAAGGCGCACATTCGCAACATATGGCATCCCAGACGAGTGTGCAACAGATGGTGGCCCCGAATTCATTGCCAGATCCACACAACAGTTCCTCAAGGAGTGGGGAGTACACCACCGCCTATCATCAGTGGCATTTCCGCATTCCAACTGCAGGGCAGAGGTTGGAGTGAAGACCGTCAAACGGCTCATTACCAACAACACTGACGCACATGGCAGTCTCGACACCAACGCATTCCAGCAAGCCATACTACAATACCACAACACCCCAGACCCCAGCACAAAGCTGTCCCCCGCCCAATGCGTCTTCGGTAGACCTATCAAGGACTTCATCCCCATCCTTCCTGGCCGATACATACCACACCCCACCTGGAGAGACACCTTAGCTTTAAGGGAGGAAGCACTAAGAAACAGGCACATGCAAGCAGCTGAGAGGTGGGCTGAGCACACTAAGCGGCTACCCCCCCTGGTCGTCGGTAACTACGTACGGATCCAGAATCAGACTGGTACACACCCTACACAATGGGACAAGACCGTCG
>CBDHDM010000113.1:0-21331 GCA_965261315.1 Endozoicomonas sp.
GAAGACGTTTAGATACCGTGACGGAAAACGCAACCCTGGGAGGAGGAGGATGATGACGACGAGTGGTGTCGCGAGATGACGTTACCCGAGGAGTCACGTCGCCCCGACAACGAGACGGATCAAGAAGGAGGAGCGTTATTTGAATTTACATTGATGCACGGAGACATCCCTCGTCGTTGGAAAAACGTGGTCAACAAGACGCGTCACACGGCGAGGTTACATCAGCGTCGCGACGTGAACCTCTCAGATCATTTGGGTGGGGCCCTCACGGAGGCCTTGAGAAAAGCCTTGTTGGAAGCGACAGCCTCCGAAAGAGGTTTGACGGATGCGGATAAGATGCATTTCACGATGCACGCGACGGCCTTTTCGGCGGGATCGAACCATTGCTTTCAGTCCACTCAATTTGACATTGGAGAAGTACGTCAGTCGTCCCAGAGGTTCGATATGTACTTACAACAACTGGCGAAACAACTCAACTCGAGTCAGTCGTTTGCCCCCGGGAATGATTTTGATTTGGACGTAACGATCATCCGCATGCCTACGGCCGGTAGCAAACGAAAGAAATACGATCCCGTCAAAGCGGGGTTGCGTAACATTGTGACACGATGTAGGATTGTCATGAAAAATACGGAATACAACATGTGTTGCGCTAGAGCCATCGTGACGATGAGGGCGTACGCGGACGAACATGCTCGGGTGTTTCCAGAGGCGTCTTACCGAACGCTACGACGAGGACTTCCATCGCAGAAACGGTTGGCTCAGCGATTGTTGCGAGACGCGGGCGTGGCCGAGGGTCCGTGCGGTGTGGAGGAGTTGCGTTTACTTCAAGCTGTAATGCCAGAGTATCAGATCAGAGTCCTTTGCATCGACAAGCCTCACATGATCGTGTTTGCAGGACCCCCGCAACCTCGCAAGATCCTGTTATTGTTGGAAGACGGTCATTTCGACGGATGCACCTCGTATGCGGCGTGGTTGAATACCAGCTATTATTGTCACGAGTGTGACGGAGGATTTAACACAGACGATATTGAGCACCATCCGTGCGAAGGTCGCAGATGTCGCAGTTGTCGCGAGTTCGAGTGTATGGATTATTTGCAATGTAAATCGGGTCGGGCCCTCGGAGAACATCCTCGCCCCCAGATGTTTTGTATCGAATGCAAGCGTCACTTTTATGGAGCGGACTGTTATCGTCGTCACGCGGAAAGAGTTGGAGGGAAAAAAATCGGTGTGTCAGTGTTGGAGAAAGTGAAGTATGGGGGGAAGAAACAACGCAAGGATCATTGCCATAAATGCGGATGGGCCAAATGCAGTCATTGCGACGCGTACGTCTTCTTACAAGACCATCAGTGCTTTATCCAACGTCTGGACGAGACGGTCGACGATGTACCCACGAAGAAGATACCGTTGTCGTCGGCCGGTACGCGAGCCATCGTGAGCGTCGTGTCGGAGGGATTGGTGGAAGTGGAACGCGAACCTCCTCTTCTCGTCTATGCGGACTACGAGGCGATGACGGACGAGCAGGGTTATCAGACGGCGATCCTCATCGGATACGAAACAGTGGAATCGGACGAGTGCCACACACATTACGGTCCTTCGTGCACGGACGCGTTTATCTCCGACATGGAAACCTTGGCCGCCGACAGCGAGGGAGAAGATCGTAGCGTCATCATATTGTTCCACAACATGAAGGGCTATGACGGGATGTTCCTGTTGCAGTACATGTATGCGCACAAGCGAGAGGTGGTCAACATGGTGACGGTGGGAGTGAAGGTGTTATCGTTTGCGTCGGACCGATTAACCTTCAAGGATTCGTTGTGTTTTCTACCCTGTCCGTTGTCGTCGTTTCCTGCCACCTTCGGCATCGAGGAATTGACCAGGGTTTTTTTCCTCATTTATTCAACACGTCGGAGAACCAGTCGTACGAGGGACCCTTGCCCGAGGTAGCATTCTACGACCCTGAGGGAATGTCTTTGAAGAAGAGAGAGGAGTTTATGGAGTGGCATAGAGGGAGAAAGCGTTGCGGGTTACGTCTTTAACCTTAAAAGAGACATGGAATCGTATTGCGTCTCGGACGTCAAGTTGTTAAAGTCAGGTTGCGAGAAGTTCGTGGAGGAGTTTGAAGACGAAGCCGAATTTAATCCTCTCGTCAAGTGCGTGACAATCGCCTCGGCGTGTAATAGATATTGGAGAAAGAAGCACGTGCCTCGTCGCGAGGTGGCTCTGCAACCCGTCAACGGATGGAGAGGCTGTCAATCCAACCAATCGCAGAAGGCCCGTCATTGGTTGACGTGGCACGCGAGACGTTTGGGCGACGAGACGAGAATCCGTCACGTCGACAACGGGGGAGAGGTGCGTCTGTCTGGTATGTTGGTGTACGGTATACGACGCGACGACTCGAACCGCGTACGAATTCAACGGGTGTTTCTACCACGGATGTCCTCGTTGTTTTCCCCGTCAGCGTTACAAGGTATCGGTGAGGAGAGGCGATCGCACCTTTGAAGAATGTTACGAGGCGACGAAAGCGAAGAAGGCGAAATTGGAGGCGGAGGGCTACGCGGTGGTGACGCAGTGGGAATGCGACTGGGACCACAGAGTAAAGACGGAACCGACCCTGACTGCGTTTGTCGTGCAGCAGAAATCCGAGAGGGTCGATCCTTTACAACCTCGCGACGCCTTCTTTGGAGGGAGGACGAATGCCGTGCGTCTTCATCATCGAGTGGAGAGAGAGGGAGAAACGATCCGTTCCCAGGACGTCACGTCTCTCTACCCGTGGGTCAATAAGGATCACCGTCGTGGCCCCTCGCGGTCTGTTTCATCCCGTCTTGCCCTACCGTCACGGAGGTAAATTGGTCTTCCCCCTTTGCAAGACGTGCGTGGAAACAGAGATGGAAAAGAGTTTGTGGGAACGGTCGGCGACGTGCCATCACGAAGAGTCCCAACGTGCCATGACCGGTACGTGGTGTACGCCCGAGGTGGAGGAAGCCGTGTCGTGCGGTTATCGCATCATCCGCATACACGAGGTGTGGCAGTTTCCCACCAATCAGAGAAAACGCCGTCTTTTTGCCCCGTACGTGGACACGTGGTTGCGCCTCAAGACAAAATCTAGCGGTTACCCTCGTTGGGCCACGACGAACGAGGAGAAGGGCCGCTACGTGACGAATTACAAGGAACGCGAGGGAATCACCTTACAGCCCGAGCAGATACGAAAGAATCCCGGAGGCAAAGCGAACCGCTAAAGTGATGCTGAATTCGTTTTGGGGCAAGTTTGGCGAAAATTTGCGCAAATCGTCGACGACGGTCGTCACCACGCCTGCCGAATTGTACGACCTGGTGAGCAACCCTCTCCACGAGATCACGAACCTTCGCATCTGCAGCGAGGAGGTGTTGGAAGTGGTCTACTCGACCCACGGTGTCGAGTGCGTCGAAAACGGGAAGACCAATCTCTTCGTGGCCATCTTCACGACTTGTCACGCCCGCTTGAAGTTGTACTCCTACCTCAAACGTCTAGGCAAGCAGGTGTTATACTTCGACACAGACTCCGTCATCTATAGTCACGTGCCCAGAGAAGAGGAATTGGACAATGGCGATTACCTCGGAGACCTGACGGACGAGCTCGACGCGGGACAACACATTGTCGACTTTACCTCTGGAGGACCCAAGAACTATGGTTATCGCACGTCCGACGGCAAGACGGAATGCAAGGTACGTGGATTCAGTCTTCACACCACGCGTGGCAGTGCTCAATTAAACTACGAGGTGTTGAGACGTAACGTACTGGAGGAAGTCACGGAGCCTCGAGGAGAACGACGCGTCGTCGACGTGGTAAACCCCCGCTTCTTCACCCGAGATGCGGCGACGAAACAATTGAGGATTCAACCCCGTACGAAACAATACGGGTTGGTGTTTGACAAACGCGTCGTGGATCCCGACACCTTCCTCTCGTATCCTTACGGTTATGCTTAAAAAATGAAGAGAGACACACGACGTTCATGTTTTTCTTATTTAATGTAACAACAAAAAACTGTCTTGTAGCATTAAAATCACAAGTTCAATCGTCGTTTGGCTCGCATGATGTGTTTGACGATGAATTCCGTGGGGGTGTTTCGTCCTGGAAGGTTGTCTATCGCCTTGACCATCTTGCGATCGGCGACGTGTTTGTCCTTTAGATTCTTGGCTCGACTGTAATCGATGTCGTGTATCTTGGCAATCTTGTCCAGACGATTGATGCCCGGATCTCCTCGCTTTAAACGTTTTTTCAGATGCGTCCCTGGACCCATGTACTGATAGCCGGGCCAATGAAATTCGATCCCCGTCTTGCCCAACCATTTTTGCACATCGAGACTCCCTCCTGCTTGGCTTTTAGACTGGGTCCTCGTCCTCCTCCTCCTCCTCGTAGTCCGACAAGAGAGCTCTCCGTAGTTGTTTGCCTTCCGTAAAATCTTCCCATCCCGGTGCCGCACTCAACCGTTTGACCGCTTTGGGGGTGGGTTTCTTTTTTTTCTGCCTCGTTGCACCCTCATCGTCACTGTCAGTGTCCGAGGTTCGGCTCACATTGACACCCAACGATTGGCCCAAGCCTTTTAATGCTCCGCGTTTCATGGAGGAGATCCATCCACTTTTCGTACTCGTCGAGACCTGTTCCGGCTTGACGGGTTGTTTTTTGGGAGTTTTGGGGAGTTGTCTTCGTCTGGTGGGTGGGACCACAGGTGTAGGTGGTTGTTGCTTGAGCGTTTTTTCGGTGGCGCGTAGAATCTTGTCCAGTTTATGTTCAAGGGGGGAGACTAACATGGCATCGTCATCATCATCATCCTTGCCTCCCGTCACTGTCGTACCATGTGTCGTACCCCCCATGCGAATGCGTTTGGTCAGACGACTTAATTCTTTGGCTTTGGCTTTGGTCATGGCCAGGGCCGTGGCATCGGGGATGGTAGGATCGGTCAGAATCTTGTGTCGTTCGGCAGCCAATCGTCCGGCCTTTTTCAACAGAGTGCTTTCGGTAATGCGACTCTTGTAATAATTGACCAAGTTATTGTAATCCGAGGTCGGTACCATCATCATTTCCTTCGCCATAATGCACGGCCAACAACGATTCGTAACACCTTTGCCAATACCTCGCCTTGTCGTCGGCCTCGTCTCGCAACTTGATCAGATTCGTTTGATCCGCGTCGCACTTGTTGCACGTCACCTCGAGACAATCACCGTCTCGTAGGGAGAGTCGTTGCAATTGACACGCTGCGCACAACCGCCGGTATTTTAAGGCCAACAGTTCGTCTCGTACATTAGCATAATCCCGTTTCCAACGCGACACGCTGATCAAGAGGTTAGCATTGCGATCGTTGGCGGCTTGCAGAAGAGACATGACGTTGGCCAACTGTTCTCTCAGTCTGACGGCAGACGTCCTCCCGACACCGTCTGGCACGACGTCCACACCATCCACGGGAGATCCGTCGGAATGTCGTCGTAACTCGATCATAGTCGTCTGCAACAGGCACGAAGACTGTCGTCCAATCCTTTCCAAAATCCGGCTCCTTTCTGTTTGACGAGCTCTTCTCGGCGACGCTTGATCGAGTGTTTGCGTCTGGCAATGTTGCGCAATGCCACTTTATGACGTTTCAGTTTGGCAAGGGTGGCGGGCGTGATGGGAATGTGACGTTTCAACAGGTTGAGCGTCAATTCGCTGATGGCATTGATCTGATCCGAGTTGGCATGTTGCAGCAACGCCTGACGGGTATGGCGACTGCCCTCGCGCAACACCGTCTCGAGAAAAGGTCTCTGTCTCCGTATTCGTTTCATGGCAACCCCACCCAGCAATGACGACACGACGGTTACATTCACAGCATTTTATTGAAAATCACGTCTACGAGCGGTTTCTTGGCCATGGGCACGTTCCTCATCAGACTCAACAAGGTGGTTCTCTTGTTCAAAAACTGTCCGTCCACCAGCTTGACGCTCTTTCTAAGAAACTCCAACAAGGGTTTCTTTCCCCACCACACGCCTCGAACGAGACTCCTCAACGTCGTGCTCTTTTTCACGGGTATCCCTCCTCGACCCTTGATGATATCGCTCGGGTCGAAGGCTCTCTTCTTGAGACTCCTCGCAACCTTCTTTCGTCTCTTCTTTGTCTCCTTTTTTTGTCTCGACGTCGGTTTGGCGAAACGTTCCTCCATCCCCCTGTCAGGCTGTTCTCCCTGCGTGAAGACGGGCAAGGGTTGTTGAAAGACCGTATCCGGTTTGGGTGCTTCTGTCGCGGTGGTGAGTACTGTTCGTCTAGGCATGGTCGGTTGTTGGCGAGTGAATGGCTGCAGACAACGTTGCGTGATGGTTTTAGGCCTTGTCCAACGCCTTTTTGATGCCGTATCCAGCCGCACCTCCCACGGCTCCCAAGGTGGCCGCCTTTGGCCGCGGCGATGGCAGCGGGTATGAGGGCCAAGAGAGGAAAGAATCCCCCGTGTTGATCGTAACCACGAGGCATTCGTTTGAGGCGTCGTCTACCCCCACCACCACCTCGGACCACGCGACGCCCTGTCTTTCTCACTACTCCTCGTCGTTTCGTTCGTCTCTTGACGGGCATGTTGCAAACAATCAATGGTACGTGTTACCGTCACGTTCATTTAGGCTTTTTTTCCATCTGCCCCAGACTGGGATGGCCGCCGCCGCCGCCGCCGCTGGGGTTTGGGGGGCCAAGATGGGAACTACTCGGATCTGACATGGTGGGGGTGACGTCATCTCTTCTTCAGTCGTTTGCCGTCTCTACAATATAGTCGGCCAGAGACTGTAACTTTTGAATCAATCGCGTAAAGTGCGGTCGATTATAGGGCCCCACGGCATAATTCCACACGTTGTGCATGCTATCGCAATCTAACACGTGAAGCATGGTGACGGCATCCTCGTAGGACAGGTGGGGAAGACGAAATTTACAAAGTCGTCGAACGACAATGAACGCGCGTTCTTCTCGAGTCTTGGTCGGGGGAGGTGTTGTCGGAAGCGGCGTATCCATTGGAGAGCTCATGTCGTCTTGCCAAATGTCCGGCCGTGTCCCAAAGCGTTTGAATCTCCTCGCGAAAATACGTCTCGTTATATGGAAGCACCACCTCCTGCCAAACCTCCCGATACGAACCGCATTGCAACACTTTGGTCATGGCGACGCGATCGTACCAATCCTCGCACTGTTGTTCCAACATGTCTTCGCAAAGGGTGAAGAAGATGGCAAAGCGTCGTTGCGAACGGGTCTGCATGGTCAGTCCAACTGGTACACGCGAATGTATCCCTCGTCCTTTAACAGATGACTGACGAGACGATTGTCGTCGCTACTGGCCGGATGTAGATCCATCACCAGGTAACCAAACGGTCTCGACGTCACTCGACGAAACACGTCCAACACGGTCTGCCACTTGGTGGGAAACGCCTGCAATGCCACGTTACGCACGCCCAACTGATCCCTGGGATTCTTGAAGGCCACGATGTAATGGGCGTTGCGAGAAATGCTCTTGGCAAACTTGCCGGGAGGAAACATGTCCTGACACAGGTAGAGGACCGTGATGTTGCGATGGTGAGAATGTTTGGTGAAAATGTCCAACACCGTCTTGTCGTTGTTCCCCTCCGTCATGAGATCGTCCATGACAAACAATCCTCCGTGGGGAAACCGTTTGTTCAAATCCGTTTCGGTGGGTACGCCCTCACTGAACGTCTCCCCCACCCTCTTCAACGTCTCGAAACTCTTTTGCCACGACCCGTAACAGTAATGAATCTTTGGAGGACGCGTGGCGAAGAGGTCGATGTTGTCCGTGAGTAACCTCGTCGTGAACACCGTCTTCCCCGATCCCGACGGACCGACGATCAACACGCTGGAAGGGGTACGAAACTCGAAGGAGGTCGTTCGTAACATGGTCTTCTAGCGATAGAAAAGAAACAATGACTACGCGATATGCAGCAACACGGTTTTAATTTTTTTATTTGTCTTAATGGCAGTAATACAGAGGATCGCAACACAGGTGACGCACGCCGTCCATGGAACGACAGGTGTCTTGGTCGTCGGGCAATCGAGCTTCCGTCTGCCAACGTCGTTCCTTGAAAATCAAGTCTTTCACCCACTGCCCCACGCGATGGTCGTTGGCCACGTAATCGTGACGCGACCACGTGCGAAGGAAACTCGTCAGGCTCTGTCCTTGCGATTTGGCCACCAGAAACATCAGGGCGCGTCCGCCGCAACTCTGATTGTGCAACGATTGGACGCTCTGTCCGTTCTTCGTGACGTATTTGAAATGCCGTCGTAACCACGCCTGCAACGGTTCCGTCGTTCCGTAGGTTGTCAGATCCAGGGCAAAACTGTCAAACACCTCGCACGCGTTCCCGTCCGTCCACACGCCCAACCAATGTTGACCCGGTTGTCCGGCAGGATCCGTGTTGACGACGTAACCCTGGGGACGCGACGCGTTGGGATCGGAGGGTAGACCGTCGCAGGGCACCGTGCCGTAAAACGAGGGAGCCAATGTGGGGTGGTGAAAGGCCAACTGATTCAATTGACTCGTCGTCTAGATGACTTTTTCCATTCTTTGTTTCTTTTTTTTTCTCCTAGCGGGTACCGTCGTAGACGTTGTAGAGGATGGCCTTGTTGCTGTCCACTTCCAACAGATTCTCGAATTCTCCGTAGACGATGATCGTGACGTTGACGGTGGGATCCGCACCGAAGTGGAGCATCAACTGCAACTCTCCGCTCAGTTTGGGGTTCAACACGGGACTGTGCAAATGACCGTTGGCCGCGTTGTCAAATGCAAACAGGGTGAAGGCGCGACCGTGCCCCCATTCTTTTCTCGTCACCATGTTTCCTTTGCTCTTTCTCAGACAGCTAGTTGCTTCCAGGAAGCGGTGATAACCTCTCATGTCCAACGGATCGCTATCGTGGGTCAACTCCAAAGTCTCGTATGGGTATTCCTCTCCCTTCACCAACTGTTTGATGCTGGTGAGTCCAAACTTTTGAAAGGCAAACGGATTCTTTTCCACGTTGCCGTTAAACGCTGCGGCTTCCACCAGTCCCACCACGATGAGATTGGGCGTCCGGTTCTGAAACGGATTGTTGATCTCGAAGAGACGTTCGGTGGCACCCAGATTGTAGGTCCTCACTTCGCTTCGCACCGTTGGGTAACTCACGATGCTCTTGTCCATGGTCAACGCCAAGTCTCTGCAGAGGTCTCTGTTCACTTTGACCTGACACAGCAACAGTTTGATCTTCACGTCGGCCACGTTCAGCCTCATGGTGTCCGCGCCCCTGTAACGGATGGTGAAGAATTCCGGGGCGTTGAAGAACAGCTGAATGCCGATCTGCACTTGGGGCACCAACAATTTACTCAGGTGAAACACCTCGATCATGGGTTTGAATCGCAACACGTGGGTCTTGTTCACGTAATGACCGTATTCCTCTCTCATCTGTTTGAGGGCGAACTGTTGCGTCTCGGGCAGGGCCAGATGGTCGGCGTTCGTCGCGTCCAACTGATTGGCGGTCAACTGCGCGATGGGTGGGTCCAGTCCGTTGACCCATCCCTGAGGTTTCAAGATGGTCTCTCCATCGTCTCGATCAAAATTCAATGCCGTGTCTATCAGTGCTTTGTAGGCGTAGGTGTCCGTCTGGGGACTGATGAGGGTGTTGTTGAATCGCACGCTGATCTGCTTGAAGAGCGAGTGGGCAAAGTTGTTGGCCAGAAAGATGGTGGAGGTGGCTGCGGCGGTCAGGGCGGTTCCGTCGGCTTTCTTCAGTTTCAATTCCAGTTCGAATTCGCTCTGACTCAAATCGATGTATTCCGAGTGAGGATCGATTTGAAAATCCACGGGGGTGATGCCCGTGGTGAACGGATGAATGGGTACCTTTCGACGACTGGCGATGCTAAAATCGGTCGGTGGTACCTTGAACAGATCCAACATGGGCGTCATGACGGGTTTGGATCCCGGAATGATGGAAGCCGTACTCATGACGATGCTGTCTCTTGCGATACGAAGGAAGGAATGAGGTCGACGTCGTGTCTCCAAAGTCTTTTAACGACGTCCTCGTCGTCTTTTGGGAGCACCTCGACGTCCCGGTTGTCGTCGTCGGCGTTTCTGTAGAAAGGCCGCCAAGTCCATGCCTGGTATTCTCGGGGCACCACCCCACAGGGAGCCTCCCCACTGAGGCAAGTGACGCACTCTCCTAGAATAGATGGGTCCCATCCTACCCAAAGAGGTCCTTGACCGCGCGTTTCGCCGCACCATTGGCAAGATTGATGACAGAATTGGCTTTTCGTTTCACTCCTCGTTTGGCGCCTCGTACGGCTCCTCTCTTCACGCCTCGAATGCCTGCAAAGAGACTGGGTAGACCCAACGGACCCCGCTCTTTAACGATTTCCAACCTTCTCGTCTGGCTTCCGACTTGGCCGACGACGCCACGTCGTTGAAGACGTTGCCGAGAAACGACCCGATGCCCGCACCTCCCTGATTGTCGGATCTGTAACGCGTCAAACCACTTCCTCTCATGATTGATGTTTATGTCGATGTGATGTCCCTCGCGAATCGTCTCGCTTCTTTATTCACGTTTCAGGGCCACCATCACCATGGTCTTACCGTCGGGCAACTTCAATAGATTGCCGTTGGGATCCGACACTTGAACGAGCACGACTCAGGTGAATTAAGGCCTGGGCCTGCATTCCTTTCTCGAAAAATTGAGGGGGGTGGTGTAACTTCTTTAGTATTTTAAGTATCCCAAAATGACTTTAGTATTTACTTGATAGCAATATATTATAGAAATTGAAAAGGTTAGAGAGGTCATGTCTTGTCACGTGACCTATCAGGGCTATTTTTAGCTTTAAATTCTTAAGGGCAAAACGGGAACACTTTTTAGTACTTCCTAGAGGCTACCAAAGGTTTTATACTGTAGAGAGTATTACGTACATCATTTCTACGCTTGGCAACTTTGAGATAATTAAAATTAAGGCAACGAAAACATCAACACTTTTTATGGGAGGACTGGGCACTAGTACAAAACATTGTTTATTTTCACAAATAACAAAAAAATCAACAATTTCCAAGCACGGAATGTTTAGTTTTGCCCTTTGTACATGTCTGGTACCAGTAAAGTTAAACTACTGTGAATATAAACTGTTCCCATTTTTAGTGGAAAGTTTTTCAGCATTTTCTGGCCGTATCGAGTCATGTGACCTAATTTGCATACGTCACACATACCAAAATTACAAGATTTGCAAACCCATAGGTCTGCTAAAATCTTACGATATTTGGACGAAAGCCTTAGAAAATAGACCACCCCCTGGCTTTTTGGGCGTAAGAACTGATGGACCCATGACTTAATTTACTTGAGGACTTCCACCACGTTGTTTCTCACCGGCAACCACTGGTGATGCAGGGGTTCCACCGATTGACGCGCGCCCCCAGAATCGGGAATGGTGATTTCTCTGAGGAGAGGGTGTTTCTGATTTCCCACCAGGGTCGACTGTACGAGATCGCAATACACCAGGGCCGCCCGCGACGTTTCGATGTTGGCCACCTCTCCAAACGAACGATTCAGGTGACTGAACGTCCACTTCTTGTGTCGCGAAAAATAGATTTGCATCTGACGTTGTGCGATGCATTTGTCGTCGTCCTGCATGTCGGTTTCCAAGGGCCAGAAGGTTTTTAGGGGGGGTCGACTCTGGTATCCAAAATAGTCGTAGCCACCACCGTCCTTCTCTTTGACGAGTCCAAAATGTTTGGCCACGACGATGTTGAGTCCAAAGACGGAAGGGCTGATGCTACCGTTGCACGCGTCCACGACGGCTTCCTCTCGCGTCACGTCCACGTTCAACTGCGTCTGTTCGTCCCTGTAACTGGCGATGATGGATCCATTTTGAGTGCGCGTCAGCAACGACATCATGGAGGACAAGCGTTCTCTACAGGCCGCCTCGATGCGTTTCCAAAATTCCACCCCCGTCACGCTGTCGGGAGCATCGTCAAACGCGTGTCCGATTTTCACTGCCAACGTCAAATCTCGAATGTGAGAGGGGTCCGAAGACGGTACGCTCTGATTCAACGTCCGCAGACCGACCGTACACAACGTCGAGTTGGAGAAGAGCCTCAATTGATCCATCAATCCCTTGGTCTTGGGTCGATTGGGCGTCGAGACGGCCAACATGGCCACGTGCCATTGATTGTCCACCTTCAATTGCAACGGTTCGGCCAGTCTCACTTTGAAATCCACGTTGGTGTTGCCTGCAAATTCGCTCGTGGCATCGCTGATGAGGGTAATGCGTATCTCGTTCATTGTTTCACTTGGAGAGAGGGACCAGATCCTTCTTGCTTATCCAACTGTCGTATTTGGAAGGCCAACCCTTCCAGCGAACGAGGACCGTGTCTTTCTTACGTTTCACGACGGAGTCGATGCGAAATAGATCGTCGTCGGTGGTCGTGACTTTCTGAAGGTCCTCTTCGTAGAACGTGCCTTTTATCGGCGTGTCGTCCCATTCGGAGACTTTGTAGGCCACCACGTTGCCGTCGAGTCTCACGTCGGACACGACAAACACCTCCTCCGTCCAACCGGGTAGATACCCTTTTTTTAAACGGACGGTGTTTTTTATTTAATCTGACTCTGTCTCCCGCTTTAAACGCAGCCTTCTTCTTCTTCTTCTTCTTCTTCTTCTTGTTTGAGCGATACAGTCTCTCCCACACCTCCCTCGCGTTGTCTTCGTCCACCTCTCGGGGGGCCATGTCAATGCTGCGGCGGTGAAACGAGGCATTGTAACCGTGCACCAGAGACGGTAGAGTCGAGAGGTAGCTAGGCGTGTTGTAGGTGGTCATGTAACGATAGAGTCTTTGTTTAAACGTGCGATTAAACCGTTCCACCACACTGGCTTTCGTATCCCCCGCCGTGGAAAAATGACGCACTCCGTTGTCTTTCAACACTTTAGCGACGTGCTTGTTGTAGAATTCCTTCCCGTCGTCCGTCTGCAGTTTTTGAGGAGATCTCTTGCTGGATTTGAATAGCGTGTCCAAGGCCTTGGCCGTCTGGAGTCCCGTCTTTTGTTTGATGGGGACCACCCAGGCCATTTTGGAAAAGACGTCCACCACCGTCAACAGGTAATTGACGCCCTTGTTGTGTTTCTTGAGTTTATGCACGTCTACCAAGTCTGCGACCCATTGTTCGTCGGTTCCGAACACCAACACTCTCAGCGTGGGAAAACGACGTCTCGCCGGTTTGTGCAACGTGTAACCCAATTCGTGCGCGAGGATGCGTTTCGCCCTGGCTATGTCGATCCCTTGTGCCTTGGCAAACCTCGCCACGCCACCCAGACTCCCGGGTTGATTGGGATCCCTGTAGTTGCCTTTGAGCTGGGCATCCGTCACCCTAGACCTCTGTTTCGTCCGGTTGTGTCGTGACTTCTTCTTCTTCTTCCGCGCACGGAGGACTCTCTCCGTACGGTTCCTCGGTTTGGATACTCGCGTCCGTCGCATCCCCTCTCGTGACGACGTTCACGTTTCCGCCGCAACAGGCCATTAGACAGCGCAGTCGCTGACACGTGTCATTTAACGATAGGAGAGGATTGGCTTGTCCCCCACACACTTTACTCACAATAGCGCCCATTTGTCACGCTGTTGTCAATTCGCAAATCGCTCTCGTCACCGGATCGGGGTAATCTTGCACGAGATGACGCCAGTAGTGGTATGCGAGCCTGTGACGATGCAACCACCTTATGAACACCGCCACACGACCCCAATACGCGTCCAGGTGACTCTCCAGGAACACGGCCTCGACGTCTCGGTACGATTCCACCAATGGCATGGCGTCTATCTGTTGCCACACCTCTACACTTCTCGCCCCTCTCTCTATCTTGTCTATGCAGGATTGCGACAACCTCTGCCAATACCCGGGGAGCTGAATGACGGATAGATACGACATGACGAACGTGTTGTAAATGATCATGTTTTTATTACCCCTCGCTTACATACAGGCGTATTCTTTATTATTGTTACGAGCTATTACGTGATAGGTTTAGGACTTTCCGCTTCTTTCTCATTGGTCTCTTCACCTCTCTCTTTGATTGACAACCTCTTAAACATCTGACGCATCTTCTCCACTTCGTCGCGTAACTCCCCCTCTGTGGCCCCCCAACGAGCCCTCTCCTTGATGGTTCGTTTGAACTGATCTTTTAACGTGCGACGACCCAACTCTCCCAGGGTTCGACTACCCACCACGGCACTCTTGGGGTGAAGCATGAGCATGCAGAGACATTCTCTAAAGGCCAACGAACCGAGCGTCTCCGAAAAGGTCACATCGTCCAAGTCGGGATCGAACGACTCTTCGCGTTCCAACTCGTACCACTTCTGACGACTCTCGTCGAAGACGAACACCTCTTTCCATCTGTCGGGGAAGTCTCGGTTGTGGTCAGCGCACATTTGTACCGTCATGCCTGTCCCACCCTCCACGGACGTCAACGATCCGTCTTCAAAGTTGGCGTAGGCGAAGATGACCTTGGCTCTTTCCACGATGAACCAATTACGGGCCAACAAATCTCTCACAAATGGATTCTTAGAAGGATGACGTCCGAGGCGACGGCTGGCTCTTGCCACCAAGGGCTCACACAGGGCAAGATGTTTCGACGATATGGCTGGGTGTTTCTCCGATACGCTATGGTGATGAGGCGGTAGACACAATTTGACCGTCATCCCCCATTCCTCGGCGCATTGTTGGGCGAGCGTGTCCGTTCCTATGGCTCCTCCCGTAATGATGGTAAATCCACTTCCAGTCGAGGCAGACATGGTTCTTTCCTTTTGTGTATTGAACCAATTTGTCCCTCTACGGTGTCTTTTATAGTGACACTCGTCGTGTCATCTCTCTCGCGATTGGACGAACGTGATGTCATCTCCAGCGCCTACGATTGGTTGCTAATGTGTCTTCCCGACGTTCCCATTGGATGGCAGCCTTCTCGATAGCGATTGGTTCCTCGTGTCTCTATACCTCCGCGTTTGGCGTCGCTTCCATCATTTCACCTTCATGATGCCTCGAGTAAAGAAGTGCAACGATATCTCTCCCAGCCAGGACGTTGACGAAAAGTTACCGTCCATACAGACCATGCAGTTTGTTGACAGTGTCGACGCCCGACGAATGGAGGAGGAGGACCGTGAGATCTTTGATGCTGCCAGTCTTCTCGAAGAGATGTTTCCGGACAAGTCTCAACAGGACAATACGTGTCCTCTTTGTTACGCAACGCTACAATACGATGAGGTCGAAACCAAACGCGGAGACACGTGGTGTTACTATCGCTGTCCGGGCGTGACCGATTTCACCAAATGCTTCATAGCCTCTGGAGAAGACGATGTGGACATGTACTTGCACAGGGTCAAACAGAGTCTTCATCCCATGTTTCAGCCTGGTCCCGACAGCTTCAACCCGTCCCACATGAGATGCTATTGTCAAAGGTCCCTCATATTGGCCTTATCCAAGTCAGACAAGAACAAACATCGCCTCTATTTCAAATGTCCCAAGGGTGACTGTTCCTTTTTCCAGTGGGGTGACGAAGAACCCGTGGGAAAGGTTCTCAGGTGGTTGCATCAAGGTGTCAATCCAGATGTCAAGGGCAAGGAACAACGTCACAAGCCGTATGATTTGGCTAAGTCAACCCCCAGACAACGCAACTTCGAGGCTCGCACTCGTCGTTAAAAAGGAAACTTCACCGAGACTCTTTTTCTATCAGTTGACACTCTCACTCTCAACATGTTAGGTGCTGTTCTCCGCGACGATGTCTGCCTCGTCATCGATATGGAGTGTTTTTGCGTCGACGGTGTTTACAGATGCAGGGAATTGGGCTTTTGCAGTTGGAGAGGGGATTGTGGACGCGTGGCCGTGACGCCCGTCAAACGACGATGCCGTTTGACGACTCATGAAAAGCAACAGGTCTACTACCTCACGAGAGAGATTCACGGATTGTCGTACACGCCAGACAAGCGAGAATTTCAAACGAACTCCGTTCGCAATTACCTTCAAAAGCTATATGTCGAGTTCTCCACGGACCAACGACGACGCATTGCCTTCAAGGGGGGACACGTCGAAAAGGACTTACTCGTCTCCTCGAACATCCCCCATTTGGATCTAGAATCTCTTGGATGTCCCAAATACGATGTCCTACGGCAACGATTGCCTGGTGACGGCGAGACATGCGGTTGGCACGCTATGCCGAACAAGCATCATTGCGCCATGGCCGAATGTAAAGCTTTCTTCGCTTGGTATCGCGAGTATGTCGATTCCAGAGGGTACGTGCCCATGGACATTTCGCAACCCGCCGAGGACGAACCCATGTATTTCGAGGAATACCCCCAAGAAAGACCGTGGACACTTTGACATTTTTTATTATTTTTTATTCTAATTAGCTAAACATCAAACACTTGTATTATGCTAGGAAATAAATCTTGAATAAGTTCGATCATGGTTGTGGTTGCTGGTTCCCAAGGGGCGGACATGTTTGGGCGTGGTAGGATGCGAACGGGTTATCCTCCTCTCTGATTGATGCAACGTGATCTGTAAACACCAGTCCACCCCATTGTCCATATATACAACACACAACCCTTGACACATCCTTTCACGCCGCAACATCGCAGGAGAAGGAGCTCTCTGCGTACACCTCCTCGTCGTCTATTTTATGCTCATGCGTATTGACAACGGTCCACTGCGTCGAATAATTATTCTGTCATGTCATGCTGAAATGCCAAGACAATGAGTGGTGTGTGTGTGTGTGTGTGTTTGTCCACACATGCCCGAACATGTTGTCCTTTGTCCCGTCATCCTCCTCTCTGATTGGTGGATACGCAAGCGTAGGATTGGTCCACCATGTTTTTACATATAAACGACACACAACACTCGACGCATCCATTCACTTCGCAACGTCGTCGGAGAAGGAACGTCGTGCGTCTCCGTTGCGCCTGCGTATTGACACTATGAGGACCACAAGATTGCTGCTACCGGCTACCGGCTATCCATGGTTGTGGTTGTGGGTTCCAAGGGATGGACGTGTTAGGACAGAGTAATGCGAACGTGACGCGACACCTTCCGTTGTTTCACGCAACTTTGACATGTGGTTTACCTCCTCCAATCATAGGGGATACCCCCCTATCCCTCTGTCTGTCTCGAGTCGAGGCCGTCGCCTGACGTACATCCCGTTAAACGTGACATATTCCTATTGTCGCTTCATCTACGGCAATAAACATGGACAAACGCCATTGCGCATGCGTGTTGACCATATATATTTTTTTTGCAGATGCTGGGACACTACAACCAACCACAAGCGTGCTGCTACGGTCCACATGTATATTACGCTTCATCTACGGCAAAAAACAAGGACAAACGCCATTGCGCATGCGTATTGACGGGTTTGCAGATGGTGGGACACATATCTCCAACCACAATCATGCTGCTCAAGTCCACAAGTATATTACGCTTCATCTACGGCAAAAAACAAGGACAAACGCCATTGCGCATGCGTATTGACGGGTTTGCAGATGGTGGGACACATATATCAAACCACAATCATGCTAAGACGGACCGCATGTATATTACGATTCATCTACGGCAAAAAGCAAGGACAAAACGCCATTGCGCAGGCGCGTTGACCATTTTTGCAGATGGTGGGACACATATATCAAATCACAATCATGGCTAAGACGGACCACATGTATATTACGCTTCATCTACGGCAAAAAACAAGGGCAAACGCCATTGCGCATGCGTATTGACGGGTTTCCAGATGGTGGGACACATATATCGCACCACAATCGTGCTAAGACGGACCGCATGTATATTACGCTTCATCTACGGCAAAAAACAAGGACAAAACGCCATTGCGCATGCGTATTGACCATTATTACTCATAGTGGGACACATATATACAACCACAAACATGCTGCCGTGACACACGAACCACTCACTACTTAAGGTGGTTCCATAGGGTTTTCGCTTATTATATGGCGCGCGCTGTGTTACACATCGAAAGCCAGTTTTCTCCGTCTTCTTTCGAACAATTCATTGAAATCACCCAAAATTTAATAATCAAGAACAAAACTGTTTTCCTCGAACTCTCGTTGGTAAAATAAAGCCTTTCAGTCTCGAGTTCAAACTACTCAAACACAGGCGTTTGTTAGCGTGTATTGCGCTTTGATTTTGATTTTTTTTCTTTTTCCTTCGGTGAAATTTTTACAGCGGATAGAAAGTCATCAGAAAAATCTTTTAAGAGCAAAAAAGGTAGGGGTTGCAAAGGCAAATTCTTTGGCTTTTGCAAATTTGTGGTTTTTGACACTGCGTAAAGACTTGTCTTATCAATTTTTGTGAAAATCGAGCCCTAATCAGAGCAAATGTTTTGAAACCTCTGTGCCAGTTTTTAGGAAATTTGACCGAAGGAAACGCGAGAAAATCCAGATGAAAGTTTACAATTTTATGGACAATAATGACGTCTTAGAATAGGAATTCGCCAAGAGCTTTATTTAAGCATGCGTAAACTTTAGAGCAGTAGACCTGTTTGCGCGAACTAATTTACAACCTCGGTTATCTTTGAAGAAACGAAGAGCAATATTTCAGTTTGTAAAACTATTCCAGACAATGTGTTCTTTAAAATGCGTTTCTATTTCTACTTCAGGGCTGTGATTTGAGCTGTATTGTTGACTTGTTCGCTGTTTTGCATGAGCTTGCGTCAGCTCGCGCGCGCACATTACTAAAGCTCGCATCATCAGTGCGCGCGCGAGCTTAAAACCCTATGGAACCACCTTAAATTAACCATGTTGTCAGCATGGTTGTCCTGGTTGTGTAGTGGTGATCGCACCCGACTCGTATGCAGGAGTTGTTGGAGGTCGTGGGTTCAAATCCCGCTCATGACATTTTATTCTTTATTTCAATTAAAAAAAATTAATTTATGCCCTCTTTACCCCTAAACACTGCCATTTCATGAACAATAGCAACCCTATAAACAATAGAAAAGCCATGTGACCAGACTCCAAATACTCCAAACAATAGGAGGATTAGACCCTTTGTTCACGAACAATAGACCAATTAAAATACTCGATCCTCATTGGTCGGGTGGTATATAGACCACCTAAACTACTAAAGTGGCAGCTTTGTTCAAGTTTGAATGAAATCGAGAGCGTTTTGCATTGATCGAGTACTCGTCGTTTGCGCCGACCGCTCCGGTAAAATTTTCTACAAAGTTATAGCCTCAAAAGCTAAAACCAAACAGTATTTTGAAGTTGCGAAGGATTTGTTGTGTCAACCGGGCCGAGCTGAACCGACTGGAAAAGATTTTCAACGATCTCTCGGGTGAGCGTTTCTTTGTTTACTACGCAAGCAATTTAACCATTTTTCCTCAGTGTTTTGGCAAACGCATCTAGTGCCCTTGTAATGTTGCTTGCAGGAACTCTGGATCTGTTGATACTAAACGAGTTTTTTTCACCAACTCTAATGCTTCTGACAGTAATTGCTTTGTTCTCCGTCTATCTTTTTGTCTGGTTGAAAGTTAAAATTTCTCGAGGCAAATTGCGAGCTCGGATTTTTTCAGGTGGTTTTCTCCATCTGTTTAGGGCGAGTCGAGATCTCTGTTTTAAATAAACGTTTGCGAGAACCAATCTAAGAAAATACATGTACTGTTTGTAATTTCTGAGCCTTTGCTAGAATACGGGACAATCCTAAAGTCTAGCGAAAATATATCAGCTTTAAAACGTTTTTGCTGAAGTGTAATTTTCCAGTTCATAAACAGAAAGGTATTAGCAGTAAAAGTTTTTCCACTAACCATTACAAATCTTAACAGCAAACTTGGTCGCCTTCTTTGAGTTCAGTATAAAACAGCGTTATTAATAGTTTGGTGTTCTTGCGAGGTCATTGCTTTTTGAAAGCTCTCTCTGCCATTTTTCTCCCTGACACACGAAAATTACGTATATCGCAGGATATCTGTTAAGCCGCGGCTACACGAGCGATTTTTTGCTCGCGCAGGTGATGCGATTTTTTCAAATTTTGTCGCGTCGCCAGCGCGAGATGAAAATCGCACGTGTAGCCACCCTCGAACTGGCGACGCGACAGGTGAAAAAATCGCAAGAAAAAAGTCGCCAGAATTGAAATTTTCGCAACTTTTTGCCCTTGTAATGCGACTAAAAAGTATTTAGCCAATGAGATTAAAGGACGAAATCGAGATTCCGGTTTCAGCAAAAACAATAATGGCGGACGAAGACTAAAATTCGATGACGAAGAAACAATCTCTTGAAGTGTGCGATTCGCTCGGCTTTCAATTTATCGCCAAACTCGCTAGAACTCGTCACTCGTGTAGCCACCCTCTCGCGCTGGGGACGCGACGAAATTTGAAAAAATCGCATCACCTGCGCAAGTAAAAAATCGCTCGTGTAGCCGCGGCTTTATGTACGGAGCCCGCAAATGGACATCGACAAAAATAATTTTGAGACGAAAAAGGACGACTTATAAGTCGACTTATAACTCGTCAAGGCGACTTATAAGTCGACTTATAACTCGTCATAGCCGCGTTATAAGTCGACTTATAACTCGTCAAGGCGACTTATAAGTCGATTTATAACTCGTCAAGGCGACTTATAAGTCGACTTATAACTCGTCTCGGATGAGTTATAACTCAATTGACTCACAGGTCATCTTGGACGAGTTATAAGTCGACTTATAAGTCGTCCTTTTTCGTCTCAAAATTATTTTTGTCGATGTCCATTTGCGGGCTCCGTAGTTATGTGCGGACGACATATATTGAGTTCACCATGACCATATTTGGGCAGTGTCACAACGTGTTGAATAATAAGGGTGATAGATAGCCAACGAGGCGCCGAGTTGGCTATAATCTTCTCAGTGGAATAATTGTTTTATTAAAAACAATAAAGAAATATTGCTAAATAAAGCTGATTTCGCTTTGCAAGAACAACTAGAAGGCAATTTAATAGTTGCTATTTCTCGGGCAAGGTATAATGGCTCATATACCATGGCCGCTAAGCCAATCAAATCCCTTGAATTGCATTATACAATGATCCAGTTTTTAATAAGTAAAGTTTATGTCAAGACAGGTTCCACTGAGACAAGTGTATATCGTTTTCGTGGATGACCCTCAATTAAAGTTTTAATTGAATAATAAACAAACAGACAAGTAAACAAAAACAAAATGACGTACTCAAAAAAAAATTCACAGAACTGAGTGATTTGAAATCACATCATGATAAATGTTTGTTAAATCAACCATTTGGGAACCGACATAATGTACTATCTTATCCTTAACTACCTGAAGATTCCCAGCTTAAACCTAACTTAATTAATTAAACAAACTCTAACGTATTGGTGAAC
>CBDHDM010000114.1:0-9323 GCA_965261315.1 Endozoicomonas sp.
CCAAGTAGCTTAACCCTAAGTAGTCAACTGCTGCAAAGACGTTCACTTAGCTAACCCTAACCCTGGGATTGTCATAATCAGCCCTAGTTTGACCAAACTCACTCACAATGAATTAGAACAAAGGAAGTGTGCGTGCGTGTGTGTGTGTGTGTGTTTGCAAAGGATGATGGGTCTAGATGTGGTCGTCCATTTTGTTTTTGCAAAGGATGTTGGGATAGGTCAAACAGGAGCCTCGTTTGGGTACTGAACCAATTGAGTGTAGAACAAAGGATGTGTGTGTGTGTGTGTGTTTGCCAAGGATCGTGGGATAAGTAAAAAAACAAAGGAGCCTCGTTTGTGTGATACAACATTTTTTTTTTTTTTTTTTTTATTTTGATTTGATTTATATAAGTGTCATAAGAGTGATCCACCAGAAAAAACCTGCAATGCGTTTGCCTGAGGGTGAGTGGTCTTGGTAGTTTATTTGATGGGAAGCGTCGTAAGCGGTCATATAGGCAGTAGCCAATCAGGAGCGAGTATTTAAAAATTCTTTTGTTTGAAAACAAAGGGCTATTGTTCATGGAATGGCAGTGGCGTTTATTTTACGTGGCCATAACTTAAATCGTATCCCCGCAAGGCGATCTATTGTTCATGGAATGACAGTGTTGTTAGGAGTAAAAGAGGGTATAAATTAACTCGTATCCCCTCAAGTAATCCCATAAAAGGACACAAATCATTTGACCCTATGACGTCATGCCACCACCACTTTCCAACCTGATGACAGTATCCTATCCACCCCTCCTGGATACACCTCCTAGGGTGAGGACCACCCCTTGGCCAGTCATTAGCATGAGCAGACCAGAGTCGATCCTCTGACTTTTTTGGTCAGTGGATGGGTGTCGAAAAGCAGCATGCTTTATTATTCCAGATGGTTGCCAATTCATCGCCATTAAAAATGTCGACAATTCCACCTTTCCGGAATATAAAGACATGGGTTCGACCAATGACAGAAGGCATGACACCATCGTGCACCAATCAGAGAACGGGAGCGTCATCCAATGAAAGATCAGCGTGACGTCATCCACTATCGACTATAAAGAGAAGGTTTTTTCGCCCAAACTCGTTAATAACAGAGATCATGGCAACGCTGATGTATCCGTCGATCGGGAGTATATTCACCATCGTGACGGGAGGAGCCACGGGTGTCGACACGTTGGCCGAGACATGCGCCAAGGAACTGGGTATGGACGTGAAATTGCGTCTGACGCCTCATCACCACAGAGCTTTGGACGACAAGGTAACGTCCATTCCTCACGAAAACAACCACATCTAGACCCATCATCCTTTGCAAACACACACACACAGTTACACACTTCCTTTGTTCTAATTCACTGTGAGTGAGTTTGTGGTGAGTTTGGTCAAACTAGGGTTCCCCGCCAAATAAACTACCAAGACCACTCACCCTCAGGCAAACGCATTGCACAGTGCATCAAGGTGCGTTGACCATGTTGTTGGCATACTAATGAGTTAGAACAAAGGATGTGTGTGTGTGTGTATATGTGTTTGCAAAGGATGTTGGGTCTAGATGTGGTCGTCCCTTTTGTTTTTGCAAAGGATATTGGGATAGGGATATCTATTATTATATATATATATATATATATATTGGGATAGCACTCGAGGGAGTCTCGATGTGTAAAAATGGTTGAGCAAGACGGGGATGGAGTTTCATTGGCCCGGTTATCAGTACATGGGACCCGGTACGCATTTGAAGAAACGATTGGCGCGAGGGGACAAGGGGATCAATCGTTTGGACAAGATTGCCAAGATCCACGACATCGATTACAGCAAATCCAAGACGTTGCAAGACAAGTGGAAAGCCGACCGGAAAATGGTCAAGGCCATCGACAACATCCCCGGCCGAAACACCCCCACCGAATTCATCGTCAAGAACATCATGAAAGCCAAACAACGATTAAAATTGTGACAACCTGCCTGTTTTATTGATTAATAATAATAAACATGGAGTGAAAAAAACACAGTGTCTCTCTCTCTTTGTTAAGCGCGTGCCGGGGTGTATCCGTACGGGTACGATTGGAAGGTGTCCACATCCACCACGCGTTTGTCGAACACGAGCCCGTACTGCTTCGTTCGAGGGGTGACCTTGAGCTGCTTGGTGGCTGGGTGACGAGTGAAAAAGTGAGGGTTGGTGACGTCCACCGTACGTCTCTGCTCCAAAGGATCCGTCAGCTCCTCGAGCACATTGCGTTTGAGAATGTCGTAGTTTAATTGTTGTGACCCACGGACGTTGCTCAGTGTGAACCCACGCACCTTACATTCCACTTTGCCGCTCGAGGTCACGTACCCGTAATTCTTGGGTCCACCGGACGTAAAGTCCACAATGTGGTCACCCTCCTCCAACTCGTCCGTCAAATCGCCCAAGTAGTCTCCATTCTCTACATGGGGTTGACCGGTCTTGTGTGCGTAGATCACCGAGTCCGTGTCGAAGTAAAGCACTTGCTCGCCCAACACCTTCAGGTAAGAATACAACTTCAAGCGGGCGTGGCACGTGGTGAACGCCGCGACAAACAGATTGGTTTTCCCGTTCTCGACCCACTCGTCTTCGGGAGACGTGCAGAGTACCTCCAGGACGTCCTCGCTGCAAATGCGAAGCGACGACACGTTCTTCAGTGGGTCCGTCACCAACTCGTACAACTCCGCCGGGGTGTTGACGGTGACCGTGGTGGTCTTGCGAAGGTTTTCTCCAAACTTACCCCAAAATGAATTGAGCATAAGTTTGGCCGTAGCTTTTCGGCCAGGGTTCTTGACCATCTGGGCGTCGTCCAGGGTGATGCCTTCTCTCTGGAGGTACCGTTGCCGGAAGAGGGCCTTGTCTTCGGGCGTGGTGGCCCAACGCGGGTAGCCGCTGGCCTCCGTTTTGCTCTTCAGCCACGTATTCACGTAGCGACCAAAGAGTTGTCGGCGTCGCTGATTTTCGGGGAAATGCCACACCTCGTGGATGGTCTGAATCACGTACCCCTGCGTCACGGCCTCCTCCAATTCAGGCGTGCACCACGTTCCGGTCAGGGCTCTTTCGTCTGGCAAGTGAGGGCAGGTGTGACGTCGGTCGTGCAACTCTTTTGGCATCTCCACTTCGACGCAGGTGCGGCAGAGAGGGAACGTCAACTTGCCCCCGTTCCTGCAGGGTAGCACGGGGTGGTACAGACCAAAGGGAGGTAACACTGTCACCTTGGCCAGGCCAAAGTATTGCGACACGTCCGTGTGATCCACGTTCGTGATGATGGTGGGATGACGCGTTGGGTAGAGACCATACTTGTTCACCCACGGGTAGAGGGATGTCACGTCCTGGTATTTCACCGTCTCGTCGTCGGTGACACGGTGATGAAGTTTGACGGCGTTCGTACGCCCACCAAAAAACGCATCTCGGGGCTCGAGCAGTGCCACGACGGGGTGTTGGGCGAGGTACGTGGCCACGTCCGCCTTGTCTTGACGCTCGCGGTCCCAATCGCACTCCCACTTGCTTATCACGCGATAGCCCGCCTCCTGCAACCGAGCCCGCTTGCGCAACGTTGCGTCGAAACATTCTTTAAACGAGCGGTCGCCCTGGGTCTTGCTCACGTTGAGGCGTTGCTTGGGGAAGCACTTGACGCAGCCGTGAAAGAAACAACCGTTGAATTCGTACACGGTCTGCGTCAAGGCATCGTATCCGTCCACCAGAAACGTCGCCACGCGTACCTCTCCGCCATTGTCCACGTACTGGACGCGATCCCCTTCGGTGGGGTTACAGCGAAGGGTGTGGTTCACCCAGGACAACCAACGCCGAGCTTTGAACGATTGCACCGTCTGAGCTCCCTTCCATCCCTTGGGCGGTTTCACGGCCAGGGTCTTGGGTTCCAGGTGACACTTTCTCCAGTATCGGATGCACGCCGAGGCGATGGTGATGCATTTCTCTGTCGGGTCAAATTTGGCTTCTTTCTTGAATTCTGCCACGAATTTCTCGCACCCGGCCTTGAGCAGTTTCACGTCACTCTCGCAATATCTCTTCATGTCTTTCTTCATATCGAAGACGTAGTCTTCCGCCACGCGTGCCTCGTGCCAGCGGAGAAACTCTTCGCGCTTCTTCGCGTTCATACCGTCCGGGTCGTAGTAGTGGGCAGCGGGCAACGGTCCCACGTAGGACTGGTGCTCGAGGGTATTGAATAAGTGGGGGAAGAACCCCTTACATAATTCTGTCAGACCAAAGGTGGCCGGGAAGGACGCCAACGAAAACGGGAGGAAGCACAGGGAATCCTTGAAGGTCAACCGATCGGAGCTGAAGGAGAGTACTTTCACCCCGACGTTGAGCAACACATCCACCTTGCGGTTCTGCGCATATAAGTACTGCAAAAGGAACATGCCATCGTACCCTTTCAAGTTGTGAAAGAGTACGATGACTTCTCGGTCGTCCCCGTCACTGTCCACCGCCAGGGATTCCATGTCCCGCATGAAGGGGGCCGTACACGTTTCGCCATAGTGGAAGTGGGTCGTGTCTGATTCGGACGTCTCGTAGCCAATCAGGATCGGGGACTGCACACCTTCGGCATCCGTCACGGCCTCGTAGTCAGCGTAGACTAAGAGAGGGGGTTCTCGTTCCACCTCCACCTTACCGTTCTCGCCTTCTCCGACCACCGCGCGACATCCCACTTGGTTGCAGGGCACCTTTTTTGTTTTCGGTTCGTCGTCGCTCTCGGGGACGAGTTGGATAAAACACTGGTGTGACGGCAAGTGAACGTTCTTCTTGCACACGGTGCACTTGGCAAAGTAACACTTGTGTTTGGATCCCACCGGTTGTCCTTTCTCCGAAAAGGTCAATTCGTACTCTTTGCAGCACTCGTTACACCGTTTCCACTTGTCGCACGTAGACTTTTTTCGGTCGCCGCGTTGCGCGTGTCGCGCCATACAGCCCGGTCCCATAAACGTGCGGTGACACCTTGGACATGTGATCTGGGGAGACCCTTCGCCCTTCTTCGAGGCTGCATAGTCGTCGCACTCGAGCTCGTGACATTTCAGGCAACGACGTCCTTGGCAAGGGTGATTCGCTGCATCCTCGTGATCGTAGCCTCGATCGCACGAGTAGCAATAGTAACTTTTGTTGAACCAGGCCTTGAACGAAGTGCACCCGTCGTAGTGCTCGTCTTCGAGCAAGAGGAGAATACGGCGTGGCTTCTCGGGACCCTCAAAGACGATCATGTTGACCAACCCAATCTGGAGCACTTTCAGTTGATACTCGGGAAGAGCAGTTTGCAACTTGGCGAGTTCCGGCAACCCACAAGGCCCTTCACCCACGCCCGCCTCTTGCAACAGTTGACGCGCTAGTCGTTCTTGACTGGGGCGACCCTTACGGAGTGTCTCGTACCCAAGGGGTGGGAACACCTTCGCCTGTTCGTCGGCCCACGCTCTCATGGTGACAATGGCCCTGGCACAGCATAACTCATCTTTGTTCTTGACTAGTACACGACTCCTTTTCACTATTCCTCGAACGGCGGCGTTGACGGGGTGGTACTTTTTCGGTGCTCCTCCGGTTCCGGGCATCCGGATGGTGGTGACGTCAAGAGAAAAATCGTCCCCGGGCGAGAAGGACTGGCTCGAGTTGAGCTGCTTGGCCAGCTGATGAAGGTACGTGGCAAGACGCTCTGTGCTCTCACGAATTTCTGCCACCTCGAACTGCGTCGATTGGAAACAGTGGTTCTGTCCTTGCGCAAAGGCCGTGGCCTGCATCGTAAAATGAACCCGATCTTGCTCTCTCACATCGGTCTGTTTTCCGATGGCTGACAGAAGGGCTCGGTGGACGGCCTCGGTCATTTCTTCGCCCAGACGATCATCACTCGTGGCCTCTCGCATTTGCTCCAAACGAGCCGTGTGTCTCGTTTTGTTGACCACGTTTTTCCACCTCTGGGGTAACGTTCCTCCGCGAAGATTAAATTCAAAGAGAGGAGACGCACCTCCACTGCCGCCATCTGGGTAAATAAAAATGTCACGTGGTTACCGCGAGGCATCGTTGGGATACCCCCTATGGGTACTTGAGACATCCTGGGATACCCCCTATGGAATATGATAACGATTAAAGAGAGGAGACACACCCCCACCACCACCACCACCACCACCATCTTGCTCTTCTTTCTCCTCATTCATAATAATCGGGATACCCCTCTGGGTAACTACATACACAAATAACAATAACATAATTAAAAACCATATGTCACGTGGTTACCGTGAGGCATCGTTGGGATACCCCCCTATGGGTACTTGAGACATCCTGGGATACCCCCTATGGAATATGATAACGATTAAATGCAAAGAGAGGAGACACACCCCCACCACCACCACCACCACCACCACCATCTTGCTCTTCTTTCTCCTCATTCATAATAATCGGGATACCCCTCTGGGTAAATAAATACATAAATAACACTACAATAAATAAAAAACCATATGTCACGAGGTTACCGTGAGACATCATTGGGATACCCCCTATGGGTACTTGAGACATCCTGGGATATGATAACGATTAAATGCAAAGAGAGGAGATACACCCCCACCACCACCACCACCATCTTGCTCTTCTTTCTCCTCATCCATAATAATCGGGATACCCCTCTGGGTAACTAAATACATAAATAACAATAACATAATTAAAAACCATATGTCACGTGGCTACCGTGAGACATCATTGGGATACCCCCTATGGGTACTTGAGACCTTGAGATACCCCCTATGGAATATGATAACGATTAAATGCAAAGAGAGGAGACACACCCCCATCTTTCTCTTCTTTCTCCTCATTCATAATAATCGGGATACCCCTCTGGGTAACTAAATACATAAATAACAATAACATAATTAAAAACCATATGTCACGTGGTTACCGTGAGACATCATTGGGATACCCCCTATGGGTACTTGAGACATCCTGGATACCCCCTATGGAATATGATAACGATTAAATGCAAAGAGAGGAGACACACCCCCACCACCACCACCACCATCTTACTCTTCTTTCTCCTCATTCATAATAATCGGGATACCCCTCTGGGTAAATAAATACATAAATAACACTACAATAAATAAAAAACCATATGTCACGTGGTTACCGTGAAGATTAAATTCAAAGAGAGGAGACACACCTCCACCGCCGCCATCTTGCTCTTCCTCCTCATCTTTCCTTCTACGTTTGGGTGAAGGCAGCTCGATGTCGCGGCACCACTCGTCGTCACTTTCCACATCCCAATAGTCAGACTCTTGACTCATCGTAATAGATTTTCCTCTGGTTGTGTGTCGCCAACTGATTATTCAGGCGCTGGGTCTCTTTTTAAACTAGAATCCACTAGTCTGTGATTGGTCCGTGCTGCTGTCCTATGATTGGTTCGCGATGATGTGAGATAGGGGGATACCCCCCTATAGGTACGTGGATCGTTGGGATACCCCCCTATAGGTACGTGGATCGTTGGGATACCCCCCTATAGGTACGTGAGGCATCATTGGGATACCCCCATATACGTACGTGGATAGTTGGGATACCCCCCTATAGGTACGTGGATCATTGGGATACCCCCCTATAGGTTGCAGATATACGAATTGCAGTTCGTATATCGTTAATTTATTCCACACCCCTAATTTATACGAACTGCAATTCTCAAAACCCTATTCTGTTATGTGGTCCCAAATCCTTTCTTCTCGAGGCAAATACTGCTCTGTGATTGGCTCAGCCTGCTATCAACGAGGTATACGAGCCTACACCTGCGCTGATCTACCACGATTTTCTCCAACTTCCACACATGCGCACAACTATATCACCCGATCTTTGGATAGCCTACATCCCAATGAACAGGTCTACATGCATTTTAACATTAAAAGAGTCGAAAAAGTCGTGTTAAGGCGCAAAAAGGCAAAAGTGGGCAAAACGCACTGTTTCACTTGCTTCAAAATGAGCCTACACCTGCGCTGATCTACCTCGATTTTCTCCCAACTTCCACACATGCGCACAACTATATCACCCGATCTTTGGATAGTCTACATCCCAATGAACAGGTCTACATGCATTTTAACATTAAAAGAGTCGAAAAAGTCGTGTTAAGGCGCAAAAAGGCAAAAGTGGGCAAAACGCACTGTTTCACTTGCTTCAAAATGCGCCTACACCTGCGCTGATCTACCACGATTTTCTCCCAACTTCCACACATGCGCACAACTATATCACCCGATCTTTGGATAGTCTACATCCCAATGAACAGGTCGACATGCATTTTAACATTAAAAGAGTCGAAAAAGTCGTGTTAAGGCGCAAAAAGGCAAAAGTGGGCAAAACGCACTGTTTCACTTGCTTCAAAATGCGCCTACACTTGCGCTGATCTACCACGATTTTCTCCCAACTTCCACACATGCGCACAACTATATCACCCGATCTTTGGATAGTCTACATCCCAATGAACAGGTCTACATGCATTTTAACATTAAAAGAGTCGAAAAAGTCGTGTTAAGGCGCAAAAAGGCAAAAGTGGGCAAAACGCACTGTTTCACTTGCTTCAAAATGAGCCTACACCTGCGCTGATCTACCTCGATTTTCTCCCAACTTCCACACATGCGCACAACTATATCACCCGATCTTTGGATAGTCTACATCCCAATGAACAGGTCTACATGCATTTTAACATTAAAAGAGTCGAAAAAGTCGTGTTAAGGCGCAAAAAGGCAAAAGTGGGCAAAACGCACTGTTTCACTTGCTTCAAAATGCGCCTACACCTGCGCTGATCTACCACGATTTTCTCCCAACTTCCACACATGCGCACAACTATATCACCCGATCTTTGGATAGTCTACATCCCAATGAACAGGTCTACATACATTTTAACATTAAAAGAGTCGAAAAAGTCGTGTTAAGGCGCAAAAAGGCAAAAGTGGGCAAAACGCACTGTTTCACTTGCTTCAAAATGCGCCTACACCTGCGCTGATCTACCACGATTTTCTCCCAACTTGCACACATGCGCACAACTATATCACCCGATCTTTGGATAGTCTACATCCCAATGAACAGGTCTACATGCATTTTAACATTAAAAGAGTCGAAAAAGTCGTGTTAAGGCGCAAAAAGGCAAAAGTGGGTAAAACGCACTGTTTCACTTGCTTCAAAATGCGCCTACAACTGCGCTGATCTACCACGATTTTCTTCCAACTTCCACACATGCGCACAACTATATCACCCGATCTTTGGATAGTCTACATCCCAATGAACAGGTCTACATGCATTTTAACATTAAAAGAGTCGAAAAAGTCGTGTTAAGGCGCCAAAAGGC